>NZ_JBFTRJ010000003.1:0-480641 GCF_056399465.1 Variovorax sp. 01N425
TGGCCGCAAGATCGCCCAGCGCCTGAGCGATCTGGGCTTCAGCGGCGTGCCCGCACCCAGCACCATCACCGGCATCCTGCATCGCCACGGACTGATCACCCCTGAAGCCAGCCAGGCGGCCGAGCATTGGCAGCGTTTCGAGCACGAGCGGCCCAATGCCCTGTGGCAAATCGATTTCAAGGGCCACTTCGAGACGGGTGCGGGGCGCTGCCATCCGCTGACGGTGATTGACGACCACTCGCGCTTCAACCTGACGATCGCTGCGTGCTCCCAGACGAACACCGCCCGCGTGCAGGATCATCTACAGCGGGTGTTCCTGCGCTACGGCTTGCCCGTACGCATCAACGCCGACAACGGCGCCCCTTGGGGCAGTCCCGCCAAGGCTGAGCACGGGCTGTCGGCGCTCAGCGTGTGGCTCATTCGTTTGGGCATTCGCATCAGCCACAGCGCGCCCTACCACCCGCAGACCAATGGCAAATTGGAGCGCTTCCATCGTTCGCTCAAGGCCGAGGTGCTCAACGGACGCAGCTTCATGGACCTGGCTCAGGCTCAGGACGCCTTCGAGCACTGGCGCAGCGTGTACAACCACGAGCGCCCGCACGAGGCGCTGGGCATGCAAACACCCGCAGCGCGCTATCAGGTGAGCCCTCGGGCCCTGCCTGCCGTGCTGGCACCGATCGAATATGGACCCGATGACCAGGTGCTCACGGTGGGCTGGAACGGCTGGGTGCACTTCGAGGGTCGCAAGCTGCGCCTGTCCAGTGCCTTGCACAGGCTGCCCGTGGCGATGCGGCCGGCCCCCAAGGTTGACGGCTGCTTCGACGCCTTCTTCTGCCACCACCGCTTCATGCGGCTGGACCTGCGCAACCTCGCCACTCCAACCTGAGCGTCCAAGGTGTTTACTATGTCCCCGCACACCTGTTACCCAGGTCCCCGGTCCATACAGCGAAGCAAAAGAAAGTAGCTCGCCCGCCGGGGCGAGACCCGGCCCCGGAAAAAAATCAACCCACGTCGCCCCCCAAAAAAACCCCTATCGCCCTTATCCAGAATAAGCATCCAACCGCCCGCAAACCCGCATGAACACTGAAGAATAAGCTTATCCGCATAAAGCCCGAACCAAAAAATAGTTTGCTTCCATAAGCCCCGGTTTCAGAATCTCCGCTTCTTGCTGGGGCGCCCCGTTGTACGTGCGGCACCGCACTTCTTCAAGATCACACGCACGATGTACCAATACACAGAATTCGATCGCCAGTTCGTCCATCAACGGGCTGCCCAGTTCAGAGACCAGCTCGAGCGCTGGCAGAAGGGCCGCCTGCACGAAGACGAGTTCCGTCCGCTGCGGCTGCAAAACGGCTGGTATGTGCAGCGCTACGCGCCGATGCTGCGCGTGGCCGTGCCCTACGGCGAGCTTTCGAGCCGCCAGCTGCGCGTGCTCGCCCGCATCGCCCGCGAGTACGACGAGCCCGAAGCCGAGGTCTACCGCAAGGCCGTCGAGACGCAGGGCCTGCTCGGCAGCCACAAGCTGCCCACGCACTACGCCCACTTCTCGACGCGCCAGAACGTCCAGTACAACTGGATTCCGCTGTCGAAGTCGGCCGACGTGATGGACCTGCTGGCCTCGGTCGACATGCACGGCATCCAGACCAGCGGCAACTGCATCCGCAACATCACGAGCGACGAGCGCGCCGGCATCGCGGTCGACGAGATCGCCGATCCGCGCCCCTACGCCGAAATCATGCGCCAGTGGAGCACGCTGCATCCTGAATTCGCGTTCCTGCCGCGCAAGTTCAAGATCGCGATCACCGGCGCCGCCGAAGACCGCGCCGCCACCGGCTGGCACGACGTGGGCCTGAAGCTCGTGAAGAACGAAGCGGGCGAGATCGGTTTTCGTGTGCAGGTGGGCGGCGGCATGGGCCGCACGCCGATCATCGGCACCGTGCTGCGCGAGTTCCTGCCGTGGCAGCAGATCATGAACTACCTCGAAGCGGTGATCCGGATCTACAACCGCTATGGCCGCCGCGACAACATCTACAAGGCGCGCATCAAGATCCTCGTGAAGGCCGAAGGCCAGCGCTACATCGACGATGTCGAGGCCGAGTACAAGCAGATCATCGAGCACGACGGCGCGCCGCACACCATCACGCAGGAAGAGTACGACCGTGTGGCCGCCTCCTTCGTGCCGCCGACGCTCGCCACCCGCGTGCTGCAAAGCGCCGAGAAGACCGACGCCGAGCTGCGTGCCCACGCCGACGACGACGTGATGTTCGCGCGCTGGCTGGCCCGCAACGTGGCCGCGCACAAGAACCCCGCGCTGCGTGCCGTCACGCTGTCGTTCAAGCGCCTGAAGCAGGCGCCCGGCGACGCCTCGGCCGACCAGCTCGACACGCTCGCCGAACTGGCCGACCGCTTCTCGGCCGGCGAGGCCCGCGTCACGCACGACCAAAACATCGTGCTGCCCTGGGTGCATGCCGAAGACCTGCACGCGCTGTGGCTCGCTGCCCGCGCGGCCGGCTTTGCCAGCGCCAACGTGCACCTGCTGACCGACATGATCGCCTGCCCCGGCGGCGATTTCTGCGCGCTGGCCAATGCGCGCTCCATTCCCATTGCCGAAGCCATCACCGAGCGCTATCAAGACCTCGACGAACTCGACGACCTGGGCGAGATCGACCTGCACATCAGCGGCTGCATCAACTCCTGCGGGCACCACCACAGCGGCCACATCGGCATCCTGGGCGTCGACAAGGACGGCAAGGAGTGGTACCAGGTCACCCTTGGCGGCTCCGACGGCTCGGCCCTCAGCGGCACGCCGCAGGCCGGCAAGGTGGTCGGCCCTTCGTTCTCGGCGGCCGAAGTGCCGGGCGTGATCGAGGCCGTGCTCACCACCTACCGCGACACCCGCGAAGGCGGCGAGACCTTCATCGACACGCTGCGCCGCGTCGGCCACGACCCGTTCAAGGCCGCGGCCAACGGTGCGCGCTTCAAGGTGGAGGAAGCGGCATGAACCGGCGCCTCAACATCCTTGCCGCCGAGGAACATATCGACGACGGCGACCCGAAGGTGCTGCAGCTGCCCAACGATGCCGATCCGCTCGCCATCGAGGTGTGCCTGGAAGACATCGAGCGCATCGACCTGAACTTTCCGAAGTTCACCGATGGCCGCGCCTACAGCCAGGCCTTTTTGCTGCGCCGCCGGCTCGGTTTCAAGGGCGACATCCGCGCCACCGGTGACGTGCTGATCGACCAGTTGGTGCAGATGGAACGCACCGGCTTCTCGAGCGCCGTGCTCAAGGAAGGCGTGGACGCCACCGACGCACAGCGCCAGTTCGACCGCTTCTCGGCCTTCTATCAGGGCGATGCAATAAAGCCCGCGCCGCACTTCGCGGCCGGCACCTGAGCCCGCACGGAACCATCGACATGAGCATCGCCACGAACATCGATCTTGCACGCATCAACGCCGAACTCGGCCGCAACGCCGAGGGCCTGGTGGACTGGGCCATCGGCCTCGGCCAGCGCGCGATCGTCACCACCAATTTCCGCCCGTTCGAGGCGGTGATCCTGCACATGGTCACGCGCGCCAAGCGCGATGTTCCTGTGGTCTGGATGGACAACGGCTACAACACCGAGGCCACCTACCGCTTTGCCGACGAGGTGACCAGGCAGCTGGGCCTGGACCTGTACATCTACCTGCCGCGCCGTTCGCGTGCGCATCGCGAAGCCGTGGAAGGCCCGACGCCGGCGCTCGACGATCCGCGCCATGCCGCCTTTACCGAGGAAGTGAAGCTCGAGCCCTTTGCCCGCGCGCTGCGCGAGACGGCACCGCAGGTCTGGTTCACCGCGCTTCGGGCCACCGACACGGCCGTGCGCGCGCAGATGGACCCGGTCAGCGTCAATCCGGACGGCTTGATCAAGGTCGCGCCGCTCCTGCACTGGTCGTCCAAGGACCTGTACACGTACTGCGAAGCGCATGGCCTGCCCAACAACTTCGACTACGTGGACCCGACCAAGGGCGAAGACAACCGCGAGTGCGGATTGCACCTCTCGCACTGAGCGCCCACGCCTCGCCGATCCTCCGCATCCAGCACCCACCCCGATGAACGCCCGTACCGAAACCGAACTGCTGCTGCCGCCCATGCACTCTCCCGCGCGCCTGTCCAACACCCATCTCGATGCGCTGGAAGAGGAAACCGTCTTCATCCTGCGCGAAGTGGCGGCCGCCTTCGAGCGCCCCACCCTGCTGTTCTCAGGCGGCAAGGATTCGCTGGTGCTGCTCAAGTGCGCGGAAAAGGCCTTTGGCGCCGGCCGCATTCCGTACCCGCTGCTGATGATCGACACGGGTCACAACTTCCCCGAAGTGACGGCCTACCGCGACCAGCGCGCGAAGGAACTGGGCGCCGAACTCATCGTGCGCAGCGTGGAAGATTCGATGGCGCGCGGCACCGTGCGCCTCGCCCACCCCGGCGAATCGCGCAATGCGCACCAGTCGGTCACGCTGCTCGAGGCCATTGAAGAATTCCGCTTCGACGCGCTGATCGGCGGCGCGCGCCGCGACGAGGAAAAGGCGCGCGCCAAGGAGCGCATCTTTTCGCACCGCGATTCCTTCGGCCAATGGCAGCCCAAGGACCAGCGCCCCGAGCTGTGGACGCTGTTCAACACCCGCCTCGCACCGGGCGAGCACTTCCGCGTGTTCCCGATCTCCAACTGGACCGAGCTCGACGTGTGGCAGTACATCGAGCGCGAGCACGTCGGCCTGCCGTCGATCTACTACACGCACAAGCGCGAAGTGGTCGAGCGCCGCGGCCTGCTGGTGCCCGTGACCGAACTCACCCCGCCGCGCGACGGCGAAACCGTGCAGGTGCGCGACGTGCGCTTTCGCACCGTGGGCGACATCACGACCACCTGCCCGGTCGAGAGCCTGGCGGCCGACGCGGGCGACGTGGTCCTCGAGACGCTGAGCGTCGACGTCAGCGAGCGCGGCGCGACGCGGATGGACGACATGACTTCGGAAGCTTCGATGGAGAAGCGCAAAAAAGACGGGTATTTCTGATGAGCACGACAACGGCAACCCTTGACAACACCGCCCTCCACGGCGACACCGGCACCGCCCTGCGCTTCATCACCTGCGGCTCGGTCGACGACGGCAAGAGCACGCTGATCGGCCGCCTGCTGGTCGACAGCAAGACCGTGCTGCAGGACCAGCTCGCCGGCGTGCAGCGCGGCGGCGAAACCGACCTGGCCCTTTTGACCGACGGTCTCTCGGCCGAACGCGAGCAGGGCATCACGATCGACGTGGCCTACCGCTACTTCTCGACCGCCAAGCGCAAGTTCATCATCGGCGACGCGCCGGGCCATGAGCAGTACACCCGCAACATGGTCACGGCCGCCTCGGCTGCCGATGCCGCCGTGGTGCTGGTCGATGCCACCAAGCTGGCCTGGGCCGCCGAAGTGGAAGACGGCACCGTGGTCAAGCGCGAGTTGCTGCCGCAGACCCGCCGCCACACACTGCTGTGCCACCTTCTGCGCGTGCAGTCGATCGTGTTCGCGGTCAACAAGCTCGACGCCATCGACGACGCGGGCCTGGCCTTCGAGCGCATCTCGACCGCGCTCAACGCCTTTGCCGAAGCGGCCGGCGTGCAGGTGGCGGCCATCGTGCCGATCTCGGCGCTCAAGGGCTGGAACGTGGCCACGCGCCATGGCGACTGGGTCGGCTACGAGGGCCCGAGCCTGCTCGAACTGCTCGAGGAATTGCCGGTCACCGCGCAGGACGAGGACGTGCCCTTCGCCTTCCCGGTGCAGTGGGTCGAGAAGTTCTCGGCCTCGGCCGACACCTCGCAGGGCCGCCGCGTGTTCTGGGGCCGCGTGGCTTCCGGCCATGTGGAACCGGGCCAGCGCGTGACCGTGCTACCGAGCAACCAGACCGCCACGGTCGCGCAGGTGCTGAGCCACACGCGGCAGCCGAAGGTGGTGCATGCGGGCCACAGCGCCGGCATCGTGCTCGACCGCGAGGTCGACGTCTCGCGCGGCGACTGGCTGCTGGCGCCCGGCGCCTTCGAGCCGGTGCGCGAGATCACCGCCACCGTGGCCTGGCTCGACGACGAGCCGCTGGTCGCGGGCCGCGTCTACTGGGCGCTGCAGGGCCACCGCTGGGTCAAGGCCAAGGTGGCGCGCATCGTCGACCGGGTGAACATCACCACGCTCGAATCCGAGCCCGCAACGCAGCTGGAAGCCAATTCCATCGGCGACGTGGTGCTTTCGCTGCAGCAGCCGCTGGCCGTGCTGCCCTTCACGCAATCGCGCGCCCTGGGCTCGCTGGTGCTGGTCGATACGGCCTCCCACAAGACCGCTGCCGCCGTGCTCGTGCAGCCTGCCGCCGCAAAGGCCTAAAATCTGGGGTTTTCCCCGACCTCACACTGACGTTAGAAGACAAATGACCCACGTCGTCTCCGAAGCCTGCATCCGTTGCAAATACACCGACTGCGTGGACGTATGCCCCGTGGATTGCTTCCGCGAAGGCCCCAACATGCTGGTGATCGACCCGGACGAATGCATCGACTGCGCCGTCTGCATCCCCGAGTGCCCGGTCAACGCGATCTATGCCGAGGAAGACCTTCCGGCCAACCAGATCGCGTTCATCAAGCTCAACGCCGAACTCGCGGTGGCCGATGGCTGGAAGAGCATCACCAAGCGCAAGCCCGCGCTGCCCGACGCCGAAGAATGGAAAGACAAGACCGACAAGGTCGGCGAACTGGTCCGTTGAACCCCCAAGGCCGAGCCCCCGTCGAAACCGACGCGCTGATCATCGGCGCCGGTCCGGTCGGGCTGTTCCAGGCCTTCCAGCTCGGCCTGCTCGAGATCTCCTGCCATATCGTCGATGCACTGCCCACCGCGGGCGGCCAGTGCGTGGCGCTCTACGGCGGCAAGCCGATCTACGACATTCCGGGCACGCCGGTCACCAACGGAAGCGAACTCGCGCAGTCGCTGCTCAAGCAGGTCGAGCCGTTCAAGCCCCAGTTCCATTTTGGCGAGCAGGTGGCCACGCTCGAACGGCAGGCCGACGAGCGCCTGCTGCTGACCACCACCGCCGGCACGGCTTTCCTGGCGAAGACCGTGTTCATCGCGGCCGGTGTCGGTGCCTTCGTGCCCAAGCGCATCGCGCTCGAAGGCATTGCGCAGTTCGAAGGCCGCTCGCTTTTCTACCACCCCGATTCGCTGGACCGCTTTGCCAGGCAGGCGGTGGTGGTGAATGGCGGCGACGACGTGGCGCTGGAAACCGCCATCGCGCTCACGGCCATTGCGAAGCAGGTCACGCTGGTCCACCGGCGCGACGGGTTCCAGGCCGACGAGGCGCTGGTCGCGTCGATGCGCGCGCTGGTGGCCGACGGCAAGCTCGCGTTCAAGGTCGGCCAACCCACCGCTTTCGACGGCAGGCAACTGCAGATCACCACGCCCGACGCAACCACCGTCGACCTGCCGCTCGACGCGCTGATCGCCTGCCTGGGCATCTCCCCGCGCCTCGGCCCCATTGCCGACTGGGGCCTGGAACTGGAGCGCAAGCAGGTGCCGGTCGACACCGAGAAGTACGAAACCCGTGAACGCGGCGTGTTCGCGGTGGGTGACATCAACACCTATCCGGGCAAGAAGAAGCTCATCGTCTGCGGCTTCCATGAAGCCACGCTGGCGGCCTGGGGCGCCACCGCCATCGTGTTCCCGGGCAAGGCGATTCCGCTGCAGTACACGACCACCAGCACGCGGCTGCACGAGCTGCTGGGCGTGGCTACTTCGCGCTAGGCAGCAGCGCGCGGTATTCGCCGATGAAGCGGCCGATGGCGGCGGCGAACCGGTCGATGTCCGCATCGGTCAGCGGCAGAGACAGCACGATGAAGCCGCGCGGCGAGGCGTAGATGCCCTCGCCCAGCAGGTGGAAGAACAGCAACTGCCGCAGCCGCCCGTCGACCGCCGCCAGGTCGTCCACGCGCCGCACTTCCCCGCGCACGAAATGTGCGTTCATCAGCGAACCGACGCCGGTGAACTGCATGGCCACATCCTCTTTCGCACACAGCGCATTGAGCCGCGCACGCATCGCCTCGCCGCGCTCGGCCAGCCTGCCTGCCGCCTCGGGCGTGAACAGCTTCGTGAGGCCCGCATAGCCGGCCGCCATGGTCATCACGTTGTTGTTGAAGGTGCCCGAATGGGAGAGCGACCCGGTGCGCGGATCGAACTGCGCCATCACGTCCGAGCGCCCGCCGAAAGCGCCGAACGACATGCCGCCGCCGATGTACTTGCCCAGCGTGGTCAGGTCCGACCGGATGCCCAGCTTGTTGGCGAGGCCGTTCGGTGCGAGGCGCGAGGTCATGACCTCGTCGAAGACCAGCAGCGCGCCCACCTTCGTCGCACCCTCGCGAAGTGCTTGCAGAAAGTCGAGGCGCCCCGGAATGCAGCCGCTCGCACCCTGCATCGGCTCGACCAGGATCGCGGCGATCTCCGACCCGTGCTTCTCGATCTGTTCGCTCGCAGCCTGCACATCGTTGTAGGGCAGCACCAGGAAGTCGAAGGGCACGGTCGTCGGCAGCGGCTTGGCGCCGAACCCGAGCACGCCGCCGTGGTAGCCGCCCGAAAACACCACGATCTTCCGCCGCCCCGTGAAGTGCAGCGCGGCCGTGAGCGCCATCAGGTTGGCCTCGGTGCCCGAGTTGGTGAAGCGCAATTGCTCGATCTGCGGAAAGCGCTCGCAGATGGTCTTGGCGAGCCTTCCTTCGAGCAGGTTGTGGCCCGTGAGGTTGATGCCACCCTGCATTGCCTCGACGACGGCATCGCGGATCTCGGGTGCCGAGTGGCCGTAGACGCCGGCCGTGTATTCGGCGATGAAGTCGGCATAGCGGTGGCCGTCGGCATCCCAGAGCGCAGCGCCCTCGCCCTTGGCGATGGTGAGCGGAAACGGCGCATAGAACAGCACCGAGCGGCTGTTGGCACCGGGCATGTAGCGCACCTGCGCCTCGAACTGGCGCCGGCTGGCCGGGTTGGCCTCGGTGAAGCGCTGGAAGGCCTGGGCAAGGGACTGGTCGATTGCGGAATCGCTCATGGAACACATCCTCGAAGTGGCGGCATGCGGATTGCCATATCCGGACCATCATCCATGGTTTGGAGGCTGGGCGCACAGGCTCGTACAATAGTTTCCGCTTTGCGCCACGGCGCGGAGCACCACCGCTAGGGGTGTCGAACCGGGATCCGTTCCGGGGCTGACTGAGAGAGTCCCTTTGAACCTGACTGAGGTAATCCTCGCGCAGGGAAGCTGGTCCGGCGGCCTGTCGCGTTGTCTCGCGCGATGGCTCCACCGCCGGAGCCTCGCCCACCTGCCAAACCTTTTGCACTGGAGCAACTGGATGGCACACGACGACGAACTTTCTTCCGCCAACGAGGCGCTGGCGCCCCTGCCCGCGTCGCAGCGCGTGTTCGGCTGGCACGACCACGCATCGCTCTGGTTCAGCCTGGGCGTCGGGCTGCTGGTGATGCAGATCGGTGCCTACCTGGTGCCGGCGGTGGGCACGCGCGACGCGGCCATCGCGATCGTGCTGGGTTCGCTGCTCGGCGCAGGCCTGTTGGCCTGGACTGCGCGGCTCGGCTGCGAGAGCGGCCTGGCGAGCGCCGGGCTGATGCACGCCACCTACGGCAGCGCCTTCGCACGGCTGCCGGTGCTGCTCAACATCGTGCAGCTGGTGGGCTGGACCACCTTCGAGCTCGTCATCATGCGCGAAGGCACGCAGGCGATCGGCCAGCAGGCCTTCGGCCTGGCGCTCGGCGGGCCGCTGGGCGGCGCCCTCACCACGCTGCTCTGGGGCGCGGTGCTGCTGGCGCTTTTGGCCGGCTCCATGGTCAAGCTGGTGCGGCGCTTCGTGAGCCGCTTCGGCCTGCCGCTGGTGGTGCTTTCTCTGCTCTGGCTGACCTGGCAGTTCGCGACGCGCCTGCAAGCCAAGGGCCTCGACGCCTTCTGGGCGCGCCCCGGCGACGGCGGCATGGGCATGTTCAGCGCGCTCGACCTGGTGATTGCGATGCCGGTCTCGTGGCTGCCGCTGGTGGCCGACTACGCGCGCCACGGCAAGCGCAGCGCAGGCGGCCTGGGCAGCGCCTTCAGCGGCACCTGGATCGGCTATGCGCTGGCCAACGTCTGGTGCTATGCGCTCGGCGTGATGGTGGTGAGCGTGGCGGAGCCGGGCACCGGCCTGGTCACCGCGCTGCTGCTCGCCCAAGGCGGCCTGGTGGCGCTGGGCCTGATCCTGATCGACGAGCTCGACAACGCGTACGGCGATGTGTATTCGGGCTCGGTGTCCACCCATAGCCTGCTGCCGCGCTGGAGCGTGCGGCGCTGGGGCCTCCTGCTGGCGGCGCTGTGCACGGCGCTCGCGCTGGTGCTGCCGATGCACACGCTCGAGCCGTTCCTGCTGATGCTGAGTTCGGTGTTCGTGCCGCTCTACGGCGTAATCCTGGGGCGGCTGGGCACGGGCCAGGCGGTCTTGTCGGTGGGCACGCGCCGGGTCGACCTGGGCGCGGCGCTGATCTGGATTGCGGGCATCGCGGCCTACCACGCGCTCGCCAAGTGGGCGCCGCAATTCGGCTCGGCGCTGCCCACGCTGGCCGCGACATTCCTGCTGGCCTGGGCCAGCCGGCCCAAGGCTACGCCGACGGCGGCAGGCGGTGCGTCGGCACTGGCGCAAAACCGTGGTTGAGCGGACCGTGTCCCGCGCCGGTCTTCACATGCGCACCGGCGGCCATCGCGCCGAGGATGTAGGCGCGCGCGCATTCGACGGCCTCGGGCAACGCAAGCCCCAGCGCCAGGTGCGCGGCAATGGCGGACGACAGCGTGCAGCCCGTGCCATGCAGGTTGCGGCTCGCGATGCGCTGCGAGGCCAGCCGCTTTCGAGCGCCGCCCGCCTGCAGCAGCACGTCGACCACCTCGTCGCCCGGCAAGTGCCCGCCCTTGAGCAGCACGGCCTGCGCGCCGAGCGCCAGCAGTTCGTTGGCCGCATCGTCGAGGGCATCGATGCCGCCGATCGCATGGCCGATCAGCAAGGCCGCTTCGTCGAGGTTGGGCGTGACCACCACGGCGCGCGGGAACAGCTCGCGCACCAGCACCTGCACGGTTTCGGAGGCGATCAGGCGGTCGCCGCTGGTGGCGACCATCACCGGGTCGAGCACTACGTTGGGCAGCCGGTAGTGATCGATGGCCCAGGCCACCACCTCGACCACCTCGGGCGCATGCAGCATGCCGAGCTTGACCGCATCCACGCCGATGTCCTCGACCACCGCCTGGATCTGCGCCTTGAGGAAAGCCGGCGGCACGCCATGGATGCCCGACACGCCGAGCGTGTTCTGCGCGGTGAGCGCCGTGATGGCCGTCATGCCGTAGCAGCCGAGCGCCGCGAAGGTCTTCAGGTCGGCCTGGATGCCGGCACCGCCGCCGCTGTCGGAGCCGGCGATCGAGAGCACGCGTGCGTAGCGCAGGGGCCCCTGGGGCGCGTCGGAAAGTGCTTGGGTCATGCTGAAAATTATCGGCGACTGGCCCTGCCTTGCTCCCTTCCCTTCCGGGGGAGGGCCGGGGCGGGGGCGCGCGGCGCATCCACGGGGCGCTCCGGTGGCCCCCCTCCCCACCTTCCCCCGGCGGGGGAAGAAGCAAGACCATGAGCCTCCCATTCCAATCCGCCGCCATCCTCGGCGCGGGCCTCATGGGCCGGTTGCTCGCGGTCACGCTGGCGCGGGCCGGCTGCAAGGTCGAGCTGTTCGAAGCGGGCAGCCCCGAAGCCGAAGGCGCCGCCGCGCGCGTGGCGGCCGCCATGCTCGCGCCGCTGGCCGAATCGGCCGTGGCGCCGGTGCCGCTCGTGCGCATGGGGCAGTACGCGCTGGGCCGCTGGCCCGAGTTGCTGGCACCGCTGGCGCAGCCCGTGTTCTTCCAGCGCGAAGGCACGCTGGTGCTGTGGCACCGCCAGGACGCCGCCGAGGCCGCGCGGCTCGCGCGCGTGCTGGCGCGCACCGGCACGCAGGTGCCTGAGCTCGCCCCCATGCGCACGCTCGACGGCAGCGGGATTGCCGCGCTCGAGCCGTCGCTCGGCCAGCGCTTCGCGCAGGGTTTGTTCCTTCCGGGCGAAGGCCAGCTCGACAACCGCGCGCTGCTGGCTTCGCTGCTGGCCACGCTGCAGGCCAGCCCCGGGGTGAAGCTGCATTGGCAGTCGCCACGCACGCCTGGCGATTTTTCTCCGGGCACGCCGGGCCAGCCCGACTGGGTGATCGACTGCCGCGGCCTCGGCGCCAAGCCGCAGTGGAACGCGCTGCGCGGCGTGCGCGGCGAAGTCGTCCGCGTGCATGCGCCCGAGGTGAGGCTGCAGCGGCCCACGCGGCTGGTGCATCCGCGCTATCCGCTCTACATCGCACCCAAGCCCGGCAGCGTGTTCGTGATCGGCGCGACCGAGATCGAATCCGACGACATGTCGCCCGCCAGCGTGCGCTCCACGCTCGAGCTGCTGAGCGCGGCCTATGCGGTGCACAGCGGCTTCGCCGAAGCCCGCATCCTCGAGATCGCGACCCAATGCCGCCCCACGCTGCCCGACAACCTGCCCGCGATCCGCCAGCCGCAGCCGCGCGTGCTGCAGATCAACGGCCTGTACCGCCACGGTTTCATGATTGCGCCCGCCGTGCTCGACGCCGCCATGGAGCTGCTCGTGCACGGCCGCTCTGCGCTCGCGCAGAAGCTCGGCCTGGAGACACCCGAAGCATGACGATGAATGTCCTGATCAACGACAAGCCCTACACGCTGCCGGACGGCGCCACCGTGGTCGACGCGCTGGCCGCACTCGATGCGGTGCCGCCGTTCGCGGTGGCCGTGAACCGCGAGTTCGTGCCGCGCTCGGCCCATGCGGCGCGCGCGCTGCAGCCCGAAGACCGCATCGAAGTGATCCGCCCCGTGACCGGCGGCTGAACAAGCAACCCACAGAGATGGAGACAACACGCACCATGACGACCGCATCTGCAATTCCGGACAACGATCCGCTGGTTCTCTACGGCCAGACCTTCCATAGCCGCCTGCTGCTGGGCACCGCGCGCTATCCCTCGCCGGACCTGCTCGAAGCCGCGGTGAAGCGCGCCAAGCCCGCCATGCTGACGGCCTCGCTGCGCCGCCAGTCCGCCAGCCCCGGCGCAAGCGACAGCGGCAACGGCTTCTGGGAGCTGCTGCGCCGGCTCGCGGTGCCGGTGCTGCCCAACACCGCCGGCTGCCACAGCGTGCAGGAGGTGATCGCCACCGCGCAGATGGCGCGCGAGCTGTTCGACACGCCATGGATCAAGCTCGAACTGATCGGCGACGACTACACGCTGCAGCCCGACACGCTGAACCTCGTCGATGCCGCATCGCAGCTGATCCGCGACGGTTTCCAGGTGCTGCCCTATTGCACCGAGGACCTCGTGCTGTGCCAGCGGCTGGTCGACGTCGGCTGCCAGGCCGTGATGCCCTGGGCGGCGCCCATCGGCACCGGCCGCGGACCGGTCAACCCCTACGCGCTGCAGCTGCTGCGCGAGCGGCTCAGCGTGCCGATGCTGGTCGATGCGGGCCTCGGCCTGCCCTCGCATGCCTGCCAGGTCATGGAATGGGGCTACGACGGCGTACTGCTCAACACCGCCGTGGCGCTGGCGCAAGACCCGGTGTCGATGGCCGGCGCCTTCGCCGACGCCGTGCAGGCTGGCCGCGCCGCCCACCGCGCCGGTGCCATGGCCGCGCAAGACTCCGCGCAGCCCAGCACGCCGGTGCTCGGCACGCCCTTCTGGCATCACGCACCATGAGCGCTTCGACAGACGCCCGCGCCATCTCGCAGGCCATCGTCGCGACGCACGGGCTGCGCTTCGGCACCAACATGCCCGCGGCCATTTCAGCGGGCCGCTTTTCCTCGGACGAGCCGGTGTACCGCGGCGCAAAGCAGGCCTGCACGGCGCTCGGCTTCATCGAGATCGATGCCGAATGCCTGGCACGCGCCTGGCAGGCGCAGACGGCGCGCACCGGTGCTTTCGATGCCAACCAGTGGCCCGAAACGCCCGTCGATTTCGGTATGCGCGCGTTCCCGCCCACCGAACGCGACGACGCCTTCGCGCCCTGCCCCGAACGGCTCGGCCTCTACGCCGTGCTGCCCGATGCGCAATGGGTCGGCCGCATGGCGCGCGCCGGCGTTCCCACGGTGCAGCTGCGCTTCAAGTCGGACGACGCGGCAGCCACCGAGCGCGAAGTGCATTCGGCCGTCGACGCGGTGCGCGGCACCGGCGCGCTGCTCTTCATCAACGACCACTGGCAGACGGCCATTGCCGCGGGTGCCTACGGCGTGCACCTGGGCCAGGAAGACCTCGACGCGCTCGCGCCCGAACAGGTGCAGCAGATCCGCGATGCGGACCTGCGGCTCGGCGTCAGCACCCACGGCTATGCCGAGATGGTGCGCGCCGATGCGGTGAGCCCGAGCTACATCGCGATGGGCGCGGTGTATCCGACCACCCTCAAGAAGATGGCGACCGCACCGCAGGGCGTGGCGCGGCTAGCGGCCTATGCGCGCCTGCTGCGCGGCTATCCGCAGGTGGGCATCGGTGGCATCGACGCTGTGCGGCTGCCCGAGGTGCTGGCCACCGGCGTCGGCTCCGTCGCCGTGGTGCGCGCGCTTGTCGCCGCAGAAGATCCCGAGGCCACGGCCGCGCAATGGATGGCGTCGATAGCCGCCGCCACATGAACGAAGCAATGACACAAAAGAAATTCCGATCCTGGCCGCTGACGCCGGTCTCTCGTGCAGTAGCCACCACCTTTCTTCTTCTGGCGGCCGGCGGCGCGCAAGCCCAGCAGCCAACCGAGCAGTTGCCCGCCATCACGGTGAACGAAAGCAGCGCCGCCCCGCAAGCCGAAGTGAGCGGCTTCGGCGACGTGCCGCTGCGCGAGCTGCCGCTCTCGGCCACGGTGATCGACAGCACGCAGCTTCGCACGAGCGGCGCGCGCCGCCTCGCCGACCTCACGCAGTTCGATTCCTCGGTGACCGATGCCTACAACTCGGCCGGCTACTGGGACTACCTCACGGTGCGCGGCTTCGTGCTGGACAACCGCTTCAACTACCGGCGCGAAGGCCTGCCGATCAGCGCCGAGACATCGATCCCGCTCGACAACAAGGAGCGCATCGAGATCCTGCGCGGCACCAGCGGCATCCAGGCCGGCACCAGCGCGCCGGGCGGGCTGGTCAACTACGTGGTCAAGCGGCCCACCGAGCAGGACCTGCGCACGCTGCGCATCGAAACCACCAGCCGCGGCAGCGTGCTCGGCGCGCTCGACCTGGGCGGGCGCTTCGGTGCGAACCGCGAGTTCGGCTACCGGCTCAACATCGCGAGCGAAAACCTCAAGCCGCTCGTGCACAACCTCGACGGCAACCGCAACCTGTTCTCGCTGGCGGGCGACTGGCGCATCACGCGCGATTCGGTGCTCGAGTTCGAGATCGAGCGCAGCCACAAGACCCAGCCGAGCCAGAACGGCTTCAGCCTGCTGGGCAGCACGCTGCCGGTGCCGGTCGATCCGAGGATCAACCTCAACAACCAGCCGTGGTCGCAGCCTTCGGAATTCAACGCGCTCACCGGCAGCGTGCGCTTCAGCCAGGCGCTCAATGCCGACTGGCGCTGGAGCGCGCAGATCGGCCAGCAAAGGCTCAAGACCGATGACCGCCTGGCCTATGCCTTCGGCTTCGATTGCCACCCTGAAAGCAACTTCTCTTACTGTGATCGCTACGGCCCCGACGGCACCTTCGACTTCTACGACTTCCGCAGCGAAAACGAGCGGCGCACGCAAACGGCCGGCAGCCTCAACCTCAAGGGCAACGTGACGGCCGGCAGCGTGCGGCACGAGCTCGGCTTCGGCCTGCTCGCGAGCCACGTGCGCAACCGCTTCCAGGACCAGGCCTACAACTACGTCGGCACCGGCAACGTGTGGGCCACGGCCGTGGTGCCGCCCGACCCCACGCTGACCGACGCCAACACCAACCGCGACGAGCGTTCCACCGAGCTCTCGGTGCAGGACGCGATCCGCTGGAACAGCCGCTTCACCACCTGGCTCGGCGTGCGCCACACGCGGCTGGACCGCGACAGCATCCGCACCGATGGCACGCGCCCCACCGGCTACAAGGACGGCATCACCACCCCATGGATCGCCGCCAGCTTCGCCATCCAGCCGGGCCTGCTGGCCTATGCGAGCTGGGGCAAGGGCGTCGAGTCGCAGGTGGTGCCGAACAAGAGTTCGCAGTACAACAACGCCGGCGAGGCGCTGCCCGCGCTGACCTCGCGCCAGTGGGAGCTGGGCCTCAAGGGCGGAAGCGACGTCTTCGCCTGGCAGCTCGCGTGGTTCGACATCAAGCGCCCGATGACGAACCTCGATGCCTGCAACCGTCTCGGCACCACACCCTGCGACGGACGCTACGACGGCAGCGCCGTGCACCGCGGGCTCGAAGCGGGCGCACAGTGGAACACGGGGCCCTGGCGCCTTGCAGGCAGCGTCACGCTGATCGATGCCAAGCGCCGCGGAAGCACCGCCGAGCCGGCCACCAACGGCCAGTCGCCCACCAACGTGCCCAAGCAGGTGCTGCGCGCGCAGGCCGGCTACCGCGTGGCTTCGGTGCCGGGCCTCGAGTTGCTCGGACAGCTCTCGCATGAAGGCCGGCGCAACGTGCTGCCCGATGGTTCGATCGCCCTGCCCTCATGGACGCGCGTCGATGCCGTGCTGCGCTACGACACCCGGCTGCGCGGCGTGAACACGAGCTGGAGCATCGCCATCGACAACCTGTTCGATCGCCGCTACTGGAAGGAATCGCCCTACCAGTTCGGCCACGTCTATCTCTTTCCAGGTGCACCGCGCACGCTGCGCCTGGGCTTGAGCGTGTCGCTCTGAATGAGTGCCCGAATTTTTTTCAGAAATTTATGGCGGCCACATTGGTGCGCTCGAAAGGCCCAAAAAATCACGCTATAATCTGAGGCTTGTTCCTCGATAGCTCAGTTGGTAGAGCGCCGGACTGTTAATCCGTAGGTCCCTGGTTCGAGCCCAGGTCGAGGAGCCACTACATGCCGCAAGGCCTCTGGATGCCCCGCTACCCAAAAGGTAGCGGGGCATTTCCTTTTGGGGCACCTCACCCCATCTTCGGCAGCCCGAATCCGAAGCCGAAGACAGAGCCGCTCTTCTTCTTGGCCCGCGCGGGCTCGGGCTCATCCTCGCGCGGCCCGATGTCGAGATCGTCGACCATCTTCTGCAGCTCGAGCAGCCCGGCGGCCATCGCGGCCTTGTAGGTCTTCATGGACCTCGCCTGCTGGCTGAGGACATGCCAGCCCTCGCCCTCGAGTTCGACCAGGCGCCAGCGGTAGGCGCCCTCTTCCTCTTCGATCACGGTGACGGCGATCCGGCGGAGAAGCTGCATGGCGCGATGCTCGCCCCGATCCGCGCTTCGGCACGTCGGACAAGCTCGACTCTCCGATCGCCATCAGGCAAAAAAACGCCCAGCACGCGGCTGGGCGGAATCCCTGGCGATGTCGCCAAGGGCCCCGCAAAACCAAGATTCGGGGGCAACTGCAAAGGGGATTCGAGCATTGGCTCGGAGTCCTGATATTACTGTATATTCATACAGCTTTGATGCGGACGGTCGAGATACCCGTTCGAAGGTCAGGCGCTTTCCAGCAAGAAGGCAGAGGAGAAATGCACATGAACCAGGCCGAACTTTTCTACCCGCAGGCTGCGGCTCCAACCCACGAGGCCGCGCTCCCGCAGGCCGATGTTTCGGAAGAGCCGCCTTTCAGGTTCGAAGACATCGAGCCCGAACCGCGGGTTGCCTACACCGTGCGGCTTGCCGACTACCCGCATCCGGCTGCGGACGCCGTCAAGGTTTCGGAGCAGCGCTTCCGGCGCGAGCTCGACCGGCAGCTCGGCGGCGACGTCACGCGTGCGCTGCGCGCGTTCCACAATGCCAGCGAATCCAGCGAAACCGACCTCACGAGAGAAGAGATGGCGCTCGCCAGGCGCTGGATGAAGGCCTATGACGCAGCCCGAACCGCCGGCTTTCGCGACCTTGGAGACACCGATGAAGCGTTCTTCGACGTGCGGGCGGTCTGAGTACGAATCCTGCCGGACTGCGCCGCTATTCCCCGATTGGGTTGCATCGATCGCGAGCCTGGACCAGCGCTTGCTCGACCCGGCCCGCTTGGCATGGCGCGGCATGTCGGCGCTGCTCGGCATCCGCCGTCCACGCGCACGGCCCGGTGTCAGGCCGCGATGGGCGCATTTCGCTCTTGGCCAATGAGCACGTCGGCCGGAATGCCCAAACCCTTGTTGAGGCGGCGAATCATGTGCAGCGTCAGCGGGCGCTTGCGCGCGAGCACTTCGTAGACGCGGTTCAGCGGGCCGATGTATGGCACGAGGTCGCGCACTCCCAAACCCGACTGCTCCATGCGGAAGCGGATCGCCTCGATGGGATCGGGCGGGTCGACGGGGTAGTGCTCGGCTTCGTAAGCTTGCACCAGCGTGCCGATCACTTCGAGACGTTCACCCTCGGGCGATTCGCGATCAGGATCGAGGTCGATCAGTGCAGACACCTCGCGCAGCGCCGCGCGGTAGTCGGCATCGGTGCGGATGGCTCTGACTTCCATGGTCGGACTCCTTTATTTGAACTGGTCGACGGTCGCAGCATCGATCTGGTCGTATTGCGCGTGCGTACCGATGAACTTGATAAAGACGTACTGCATCCTGTAGGCGATGGCGACGATCAGGCGGTAGTCGTTCCCCTTGATGTTGAACACCACGCGGTTGTTCGCAATGATGCTGGCGTTGGCGTACTGGGCCTTCACGACAGCGGGTGTCGCCCACTTTGCATTTTTTGCCTCTTCGTACCACGCCCTTAATCCGGGTTCGGCATCTCGATAACTCGGATCTTGGTAGAAACCGATGAGGTTCGAGTTTGCGACTACGTGCATCAGGAGAAAGTTTAGTCCCAAATTGGGACTAGCGCTAGTTGCCCCCTCCCAGAGTCCGACGCCTGTAGGGTGATCCGCACGAATCTCGTCAACGCAGGCTGAACACAAGCCGCCGCGGTTGGGCCATGATGTTCCCATCGTGCCAGCTACACCCATTGAGTACCTGCTCGAACTCGAACATGCCAGGTTCCCGGTTCATGTCCGGGATCCGGAGTTGATCCAGGCCATCGCGACGCTCAAGGCGCTGGGCTGCGTCGAAGCCGACATCACCCCGCCGCTCGATCTTCGCAGTTCGTTCAGGAACTACGAATCCGCGGTGGTCGTGAAGATCACTTCGGAAGGAATCACGGAACTCGCACTGGCGTACGGGTGACCGCCCCCTTCACCCGCTTCAGGTTCTTCCGGTCTGGGACGAGCGGCTCATCCCTTCCTTCGAATTCGTCTGCTCGCCGACGGATCCCTCGCGCGGAGCGGGCCACCGTCTAGTGCAGATTCAGAAATGTCAAAAAGAGGGTATTTCCCAAACCACAAATCGGTCGCCGAACGGTAACGACGCGTACATTAGCGCCAACGTACTATTGCCTCGCGCCATGCACTTGAAACCTCTACTCATCACCGCGCTCCTGCTCGTTGCGGGCGGCCTGTTCTGGTGGTGGGCCTCCGGCGGCGGATTCATTGCCGTGATCGTTGCCATTGGCCTGGGTGCCGTGCTCTTCCTGGTCCTTCGAGGAAACCGGTCCATCAAGGACGAACTCGATGCGCAGGCTCCCGACAAGGATCGGGGCGACAAGGAATCCTGAACCGGGGCGCCGGCCTCAGCTCAGCGCAGCGCAAACGCCAGCGTCACCGCGCCCAGGGCCAGCAGCGCGAGGCCCGCGATGAAGACCATCTCGCCCCAGGCCTCCAGCCGCACGCCCGAACTGCGCGAGCGCATCGAGATGAAAGACAGCAGCGCGCTGGCCAGGAAGACCAGCGCGTCGATGGCCAGCAGGCGGTCGATCAGGAGCCGCAGGTCGTCGCGCGGGCCCAGGTGGCCGATCGACATCACGGTCATGCACACGCCGATCATGGTGGCCGACGTGGGCAGGATGTGCGCCGAAAGGCCGCCCGCGGATGAAGCCATCTTTTTTTGTCCTGGCGCGGGCTTCACCCGATCCGCACCGGCACGAAGATCTTGTCTTCGCCGCGCTGGATCAAGAGCGCGACCGACTTGTCGGCCTTGGCCACCACCTCGCGCACCTGCTCCAGGCTCCTGGCGGGCGTGCCGTTGATGGCCAGCAGCACATCGCCCGCCTGCACGCCGGCCATGGCGGACGGGCCCGCCACATCCTCGACGAGCAGCCCGTTCTCGATGGCGGCTTCGCGCTTTTCCTGCGGCTGCAGCGGCCGCAACGCAAGGCCGAGCTTGCCCTGCCCCGCCGCGCTCTCGTTCTTGGCGACCTGCGCGGGCTTGTCGCTCGCATCGCCGAGCTTGGCCGAAAGCTCCTGCCGCTCGCCCTGGCGCCAGACTTCGAGCGTGACCTTCTTGCCCGGCGTCTGCTGCCCGATGACCGCAGGCAGGTCGCCCGACGAGACGATGGGCTGGCCGTCCACCTTGCGGATCACGTCGCCCGCCTTCAGGCCGGCCTTGTCGCCGGGGCCGCCCTTCTCGATGTTGGAGACCAGCGCGCCCTCGGGCTTGTCCAGCTTGAAGGAGTCGGCAAAGGCCTGGTTCACTTCCTGCACCGCCACGCCAAGGCGCGCATGCGTGGCCTTGCCGGTCGCGACGATCTGGTCCTTCACCTGCACCGCCACGTCGATCGGAATGGCGAACGACACGCCCTGGTAGCCGCCGCTGCGGCTGTAGATCTGCGAATTGATGCCGACCACTTCGCCGCGCGTGTTCAGCAGCGGGCCGCCGGAGTTGCCGGGGTTCACCGCGACGTCGGTCTGGATGAACGGCACGTAGCTGTCATCGGGCAGCGAGCGGCCCTTGGCGCTCACGACGCCGGCCGTCACCGTGCTCTCGAAGCCGAAGGGCGAGCCGATGGCCAGCACCCATTCGCCGACCTTCAGGTCCTTGGTGTTGCCGAGCGCGAGCGTGGGCAGGTTCCTGGCATCGATCTTGAGCACCGCGATGTCGGTCTTGGCGTCGGCGCCGAGCACCTTCGCGCGGTATTCGCGCCGGTCGGTCAACTTGACGGTGACCTCCTTGGCGTCTTTCACGACGTGCGCGTTGGTCATGATGATGCCGTCGGGGCTCACGATGAAGCCCGAGCCCTGCGCGCGCACCGGCACTTCGCGCTGCTGGGCGCGCGGGCCGATCTGGCCCTGGAAGCGGCGGAAGAACTGGAACATCGGATCGTCCGGATCGATGCCCTGGATCTCGGCCGCGGCCTGGTCCTCGGACGCCTTGGCGGTGCCCGTCACGCTGATGTTGACCACCGCGGGACCGTCGCGCGAAGTGATGGTGGAGAAGTCGGGCAGCGTCACCATGGCCGCGGGCGCCACGCTCGTGGCGTTGGTGGTCGGCGCATTCACGGCGCGGGCACTGGTGTAGGCGCCGGCACCGACGGCACCGATGACCCCGGCGGTCGCCAAGGCAAGCACCAGGGCATGGGGGGAAGTCAGTCGGGTGTTCATTTCTAGCTTTCCTTTCAATGCGTCTGCACGCAAACACGATGAAAGGAATGTCGGCCCGTTGGCTTAAGCGCGGCTTAAACAACGAACCGCGCGGCGATTCAGGCCTTGGCGGCAAATCGCACCAGCACCCGCAGCCCGCCCAGCGTCGGCGAGGCCGCAAGCGCCACCGTGGCGCCGTGCATCTGGGCGATCGACTTCACGATGGCCAGGCCGAGCCCGCTGCCCGGCGCCTGCGGCTCGCCCGAGCGGTAGAAGCGGTCGAGCACGCGTTCGCGCTCTTCTTCCGGCAGGCCGGGGCCGCTGTCGTCCACGCTCAGCTCCACCGCCGTGCCCAGGCTTGCAATGCCGACGTCGACCCGCCCCTCTTCGGGCGTGTACTTGACGGCGTTGTCGATCAGGTTGCGCAGCAGCATGCGCAGCGCCTCGGGCTGGCCGTTCACCACGGCCGGGTCGGCATGCGAGATGCCGATGTCGATGCGCCGGGCCTGCGCCGCCGCGACCGCGTCCGAGATGGCCAGGCGCGCCACTTCGCCCATGTCGACCGGTTCGGACTTTGCCCCCGCCGCCATGCTGGCCTCATGCCGGGCCAGCGCAAGCATCTGCTCGACCAGGCGCGTCGCGCGGTCGATGCCCGCGACCAGCCGGCTCACGGCCAGCTCGCGCGACGCGGCATCGGACGCGCGCTGCAGGCCCTGCACCTGCAGCTTCAGCGCGGCCAGCGGCGAGCGCAGTTCGTGCGCCGCATCGGCGACGAAGTGCTTCTGCGCATCGAAGGCATGCCGCACCCGGTCGAACAGCAGGTTGAGCTCCTGCACCAGCGGGCGCACCTCGTCGGGCAGGTTCTCCTCGCTCACGGGGGAAAGATCGTCGGCCTGCCGCGAGGCGACCTGCCCACGCACGCGCGACACCGGCGCAAGCGACCGGCTCACCACCCACCACACCACCAGCATGAGCAGCGGCGCCATCAAAGCCACCGGTGCGATGGTGCGCAGCGCCAGCGCGCCGGCCATGTTGCGGCGCGCCGCCATGTCTTGCGCCACCTGGATCACGAGCCCGCTGGTCTGCATCGAGAACACGCGGTAGGTGGTGCCGCGCGCGCGCACGTCGGCAAAGCCCAGCACCGCCAGCTGCGGCAGCGCGGCTTGTTCGGCCGATTCGAAGATGCGCACGCCGTCCGCGGTCCACACCTGCACCACGAAATCGAAGTTCTGCTCGCCGCTGCCCAGGCCGCCCACGGCCGCGCTCGGCGGCAGGCCGGCGCGCAGCGACAGCGCCATCTGCTGCATGTGGTAGTCGAAGATCTCGTCGGCCTCCTTCAGCACCGTGCGGTAGGCCACCAGCGCCTGCGCGCCGGCGGCCAGCACGATGGCCGCGAGCAGGAACCACAGCAGGCGCGCGCGCAGCGATCCGGTCAGCGCGCGGATCATGCCTTCGGCACCATGTAGCCGACGCCCCGCACGTTGCGGATCAGTTCGGCGCCGAGTTTCTTGCGCAGGCCGTGCACGTAGACCTCGACCGCATTGCTGCTGATCTCGTCCTTCCAGCTGTAGAGCTTTTCCTCGAGCTGGGCGCGCGACAGCACCATGCCGGGCCGCGCGATCAGCGGTTCGAGCACGGCCCATTCGCGCGCCGAAAGCACCACCGGCTGGCCCTCCACCGCGACCTCGCGCGTGGCCGGGTTGATGCTCACGCCCATGTGCTCGTACACCGGCTCGGCGCGCCCCGCGGCGCGGCGCAGCAGGGCGCGGATGCGCGCCAGCAGCTCGTCGAGATCGTAGGGCTTGAGCACGTAGTCGTCGGCGCCCGCGTCGAGCCCTTCGATGCGCTGCTGCACCGAGTCGCGTGCCGTGGCAATCAGCACCGGCATGCGCTGCTTGCGGGCGCGCAGGCTGCGCAGCACTTCAAGCCCGTCGCGGCGCGGCACGCCCAGGTCGAGCAGCACGAGGTCGTACTGCTGGGTGCGCAATGCGGATTCGGCCGCCTCGCCATCCTTCACCCAGTCCACCGCGTACTGCTCGGCGCGCAGCAGGTCGAGCACGGCCTCGCCGATCATCACGTCGTCTTCGAGAAGCAGGAGTCGCATGGTCTTGTTGTGTCCGTTTCGGGATTCGAGGCGGCGGCCGCGCGGAAGTTCAGCTCACAGCAGCGAGCGCACTTCGCGCGCCGCCTCGAAGAGCAGCGGCAGCATCTCGCGCTGGAGCGTCTCTTCCTGGTAGCGCGTGCCCGACAGCACCACGTTGAGCGCGGCCACGGTGCGGCCCTGCATGTCGCGCAGCGGCACCGCGAGCGCCTGCACGCCGAGTTCGTGCTCTTCGCTGGCAAAGCAGTAGTCGTCCTTGCGCACGCGGGAAATCAGCTGGCGCAGGCCGCGCGCCTGGGTGGTGGTGTGCGGCGTGAGCCGCGCGAGGTGGCGTCCCTTGAGCCACTGCGTGAACTGGGCCGGCGCCATGGCCGCGAGCAGCACCCGTCCGGTCGAGGTGGCATGGGCCGGCAGGCGCGCGCCAAGGTGCAGGCCATAGGCCAGCACGCGCGTCGGCGTGCCGTAGGCGCCGCTGCGCGCAATGATGACCGCCTCTTCGCCGTCGAGCACCACGGCCGAGAACGATTCACCGGTCTGCGCCGCCAGCCGGTTCAGCGTGGGCTGCAGCGCGCGCGGCAGCCGCGACGAGGCCAGGTAGCTGCCCGAGAAGCGCAGCACCTTGGGTGCCATCCAGAAATAGCTGCCATCGGTCTCCAGGTAGCCCAGGTGGGCCAGCGTGAGCAGGTGCCGGCGCGCGGCGGCGCGCGTGAGGCCGGCGCGCTCGGCGGCCAGCGTGGCGTTGAGGCGCTGGCGCTCGGTGTCGAAGCTTTCGAGCACCGCCATTCCCTTGGCGATGCCCTCGATGAAGTCGGCCTTGGCGATGGTCATTTCGGTCAATCTGCGAAGTGTTGCGCGATGATCGCGCAGCCATTCGCATGATCGCACAGAGCCTTGCCGCACGCCGCGACAGCCGGCCGCGCACGCCCTACGCTCTCGGAAAACCCATTGGAGACACGAACATGCGCACACAGGTCGCGATCATCGGCGCAGGCCCGGCAGGCCTGCTTCTCGGACAGCTGCTTTTCAAGGCCGGCATCGACAACGTCATCGTCGAGCGGCAGAGCGGCGACTACGTGCTCGGACGCATCCGCGCCGGCGTGCTCGAGCAGGTCACCATGGACCTGCTGGCACGCGCGGGTGTCGATGCGCGCGCCAAGGCCGAGGGGCTGCCGCACGAAGGCATCGAACTGCTGTTCAAGGGCGCGCGGCACCGCATCGACATGCACGGCCTGACAAACGGCAAGCAGGTCACGGTCTACGGCCAGACCGAAGTGACGCGCGACCTGATGGAAGCGCGTTCGGCCGAAGGCCTTGCCACCATCTACAGCGCCGCCAACGTCAGCCTGCACGACTTCGATTCGCAGCGCCCGCGCGTGCGCTACGAAAAAGACGGCCAGACGCACGAGATCGAGTGCGATTTCATCGCCGGCTGCGACGGCTACCACGGCGTGAGCCGCGCCAGCGTGCCGGCCGACGCCATCCAGACCTACGAAAAGATCTATCCCTTCGGCTGGCTCGGCGTGCTGGCCGACGTGCCGCCGGTGTCGCACGAACTGATCTACGCTAACACCGAACGCGGCTTTGCGCTGTGCAGCATGCGCAGCGCGCACCGCAGCCGCTACTACGTGCAGGTGCCGGCCGACGAGAAGGTCCAGAACTGGAGCGACGAGGCCTTCTGGAATGAGCTGCGCGCACGGCTCGACCCCGAGGCCCGCGAGCGGCTGGTGACCGGCCCTTCGCTCGAGAAAAGCATTGCGCCGCTGCGCAGCTTCGTGGCCGAACCGATGCGCTTCGGCGCGCTGTTCCTGGCCGGCGACGCCGCGCACATCGTGCCGCCGACCGGCGCCAAGGGGCTCAACCTGGCGACGGCCGACGTGGGCTACCTCTCGCGCGCGCTCGAGATCTTCTACGGCGAAAGATCGGCTTCCGCGCTCGACCGGTATTCCGACCTCTGCCTGCGCCGCGTCTGGAAGGCGGAGCGCTTCTCGTGGTGGTTCACCTCGCTGATGCACCGCTTCCCCGAGACCGGCGCCTTCGGCCAGAAGATCCAGGAAGCCGAACTTGACTACCTCGTGCATTCGCACGCGGCCTCCACCGCGCTGGCGGAGAACTACGTCGGCCTGCCGCTCGAAGACTTCTAGCCGGCCGCCTCGAGCGTCTTCTTCATCGCCACGCCGCCCTGCACCATCATCGGTTCGATGTAGGCGGCCAGTTCGTCGGGCAGCACATCGGTGATCCAGACGAAGCGCGAGCGCCCTTCGCCCAGCGCGAACACCTGGGCCGAGGCGTGGTGGTGGCTCGCCTTGCCGCCGGTCACGGTATAGGCCAGCCGACTGTTGGCCTCGTCGATGCCCACCAGCAGTTCACGCGCCACCAGGCCGTTGGCAAAGCTCACGATGCGCGCGCCCTTGCCGTCCAGCTCGCAGCCGGTGAGAAAGCCGGGCGCGAGGCGCGTGTGCACGGCGCCGAAGTCGCGCAGTGCGTCCCAGACGCGCGAGGCATCGGCTTCGACGATGAATTCCTTGTAGATCGTTGCCATGGTCGTGCGCCTTCAGGGGCAGGCCGCCGCATCGCAGCACCGGCTTGCGGCAAGGTCTTCGGGTTTCAGTCCGATCAGGTCGTACATGGCGATGGCTTTCTGCTCGATGGGTGGATCAGGCGGTCATCATCGAACAGTGCGGCCAGGCGGTCTTGGAAAATCTTGCGGTCGCCCTTGGCGGCCTGGCGAAAGCCGCGCGGCGATACCCCGGCCGCGCGGTGGAAGGTGCGAACGAAGTTGCTCAGGTCGGCAAAGCCGACCTCGAAGGCCACGTCGGTCACGGGCCGGTCGTCGTCCGCCAGCAGCCGCGCCGCGTGGCGCAGGCGCGAACGGACCAGGTACTGGTGCGGCGTGACGCCGAGCACCTGCGAGAACAGGCGCAGGAAGTGGAACGGACTCAGTCCCGCTTCGAAGGCCGCGGTTTCGAGGCCGATATCGCCGTGCGAGTTCGCGTCGATCCACATCGCCGCGTCGACCGCACGGCGCCTGTCGCGTGCCGCAGCGGATTGCGGCGCGGGTTTGCTGCGCCCTTCCACCACCTCGACGAAACGGCTCGCGAAGCACACGCCCAGCTCGTCGAGGCCTGCATCGCTGCGCCCCTCGGCCGCGGCCTGCGCAAGCTCGCCGAGCACCATCAGCTCGGGCAGCGGCGGAAGCCCTGCCGTGCGCCAGGTCCGCTGGTCGCCGCCGACCAGGTCGACGAAGCCCGGCGACAAATGGAACGCCAGGCATTCGTCGCCACAGACATGGTGGTCGTGAGTGCAGACGTATTCATCGCCCGGGCAACCCACCAGCACGGAGCCGGCCACCAGTTCATAAGCATTGCCGCGCGTGCGGTAGCCGAAGCTGCCCTTGCGCACGTACGAGACCGAATACTCGGCGTGCACCTCGGTGAACGGCCGCGCGCCAGGCTGGGCGTCGCAGCGGTAGCTCGACACGCGGATCGCATCGGTCTGCAGTTCGGTGGTGACGAGCATGGTGTGTGCGCCCTTCGATCACCCGGCCCGAGGATGCTCAATCGACGGTGTGCATGGCCTGCCACACGCGCGCCGGGCTCAGCGGCATGTGCAGGCGCGGAGCGCTGGCCGCAAGGCCGTTGCGCGCGAAGGCGTCGGCCACGGCGTTCACGATGGCGGGCGTGGCGCCGATGGTGCCCAGCTCGCCCACGCCCTTCACGCCCAGCGGGTTGTTGGCGCACGGCGTCGACTCGTCCATCTCCATGTGGAACATGGCCTGGACGATGTCCGCGCGCGGCGCCGCGTAGTCCATGAGGCTGCCGGTGAGCGGCTGGCCGGTTTCGTTGTCGTACACCACCTGCTCGTACAGCGCCTGGCCGATGCCTTGCACCGCGCCGCCTTCGAGCTGGCCGCGAACGATCATCGGGTTGATCACGCGGCCCACGTCATTGACCGAGCTGTAGGCCACCACGCTGATCTCGCCCGTGGGCGGATCGATCTCGATCTCGCAGACGTGGCAGCCGTTGGGCCAGGTCGGACCGGCCACGGTGCTGGTGGAGTCGACGAATATCTCGCGCTCGGGCTGCTTGCCTGCCAGGGCGAACAGGTCGAGTTCGAGGTCGGTGCCGGCCACCGTGAAGACACCGCGGGTGTAGGTGATGTCGTCGATGGCGGCTTCGAACTCCTGGGCTGCGAGTGCGCGCGCCTTGTCGATGGTGCGTTCGGCGCCGATGCGGACCGCCGAGCCGCCGGTGAAGAGAGAGCGCGAACCAGCGCTGCCGAAGCCGTCGCCGCGGTCGGTGTCGCCGAGCACGACGCGCACCTTCTCGATCGGCACGCCGAAGGCATCGACCGCCAGCTGCGCAAGCGAGGTGGCAATGCCCTGCCCCATGGCGTTGACGGCGGAGAACACCTCGATCACGCCATCGGCCTGCACCGAGACCGTGACGCGCTCCTCGAACACATTGCCGCCGGTCCATTCGAGAAAGGTGGCAATGCCCAGGCCGCGGTGCTTGCCGTTGTTCGCCGACTCGGCGGCCCGGGCGTCGAAACCCTGCCAGTCGGCCAGCGCCAGCGCCTGGTCCATCACCGACTCGAACTTGCCGGTGTCGTAGGTCTGCGCCATCGGGTTCTTGTAGGGCATCTGCTCGGGGCGGATGAAGTTGCGGCGGCGCAGCGCGATGCGGTCGATGCCGATCTGGCGGGCGGCCTCGTCCATCAGGCGCTCGATGGTGAAGATCGCCTCGGGACGGCCCGCACCGCGGTAGGCGCCAGTGGGCGCGGTGTTGGTGAGCACCGCCTTGAAATGGAAGTCGATGGTCTGGATGTCGTAGACGCTGGTCTGCACCCAGGGGCCGATCAGCAGTTGGATCGCAACGCCGGTGCCGGTGGCATAGGCCCCGACGTTGGCCAGCGTCCTGATGCGCAGCGCAAGGATCTTTCCGTCCGCATCGAGCGCGAGCTCAGCCCTGGCCTCGATGTCGCGGCCGTGCGCGCTCGAAAGAAACTCCTCGCTGCGGTCGGCCACCCACTTCACGGGGCGCCCGACCTGCAGCGCCGCAAACGCAACGGCAATGTCCTCCGGATAGGCGCCGGTCTTCATGCCGAAGCCGCCGCCCACGTCGCCCACCACCACGCGCACCTTTTCCTTGGCGAGGCCGATGGCGGCGCACACCGAATCGCGCACGCCCGACGGCATCTGGGTGCTCATGCGGATGGTGAGGCGGCCCGATTCGGCGTCAGGCGCGGCGAGCACCGAGCGCGGCTCGATGGTCAGCGCCACCACGCGCTGGTTGACCACGTCGAGCGCCACCACGTGCTTGGCCTTGGCAAAGGCGGCGGTTGCGGCGTCGCTGCTGCCATGGCGCATTTCGGCGGCGACGTTGCCGGTGGCCTCCTCGCACAGCAGCGGCGCGCCGTCGGCGGTGGCGCTTGCGAGGTCGACCACCATGGGAAGCGCTTCGTAGTCGACCACCACCGCCTCGGCGGCATCGCGTGCCTGCTGGACGGTTTCGGCCACCACCGCGGCCACGGCCTCGCCCACGAAGCGGGCTGTGCCATGCGCCAGGGCCAGGCGCGGAGGGCTGGCGCAATCGCTGCCGTCGGCCCGCTTGAAGCCCACGGCGCCCGGCATCGGCTTGACGCCGGCCTCGGCCAGCTCGGCGCCGGTGATCACGCGCAGCACGCCGGGCATGGCGGCAGCGGCGGCCGTGTCGATCGACACGATGCGCGCATGCGGATAGGGAGACCGAAGGAAGACGAGATGCGTCTGGCCGGGGAGCGCGACGTCGTCGGTATAGCGGCCTGCGCCGGACAGCAGGCTCTCGTCCTCGAGGCGGCGCACTGCCTGGCCGCTGCCGAAACGGGTGGGGATGGAATCAGTGGTCAACGTGGTCCTCTTGGGCAGGCCTGTACCGGGCGACGCCGGCCCGGCGGGTCCGCATGGAGTGTGCAAATGGGAAGCAGCACTATATGGGCTTCGGATAGTCTTGTGCGCTTCACGGGCAGCGCCTGTGGCGCCCGGGCCGCAATCGTTTGCCTTCCCGCTGCGGGACGGGCATTTTCCCGGCCTCGGCCGAAGCCCGGGCGAAGCCGTGTATACCTACGGCCATGCAACAACTGCCCTGGCTCGAACCCGGCGACGCACTGCCCGACCCCGCCTCCGCCTGGGGCGAGCACGATCCCGTACCCGGCCTGCTCGCCGCCGGCGGAGCGCTCGACGTCGACACCCTGGTGCACGCCTACGGCCGCTGCGTGTTCCCCTGGTTCAGCGAAGACCAGCCGATTCTCTGGTGGAGCCCCGATCCGCGCATGGTGCTGCAGGTGGCCGAATTCAAGCTCCACCGGTCGCTGCGCAAGACGCTGGCGCGGTTCACCCAGACCGCCGGCTGCGAGGTGCGCATCGACCATGACTTCGCCTCGGTCATCGCGGCCTGCTCGCAGTCGCCGCGCACCGGCCAATCGGGCACCTGGATCGTGCCGGACATGGTGCAGGCCTACATGGCGATGCACCGGGCCGGCCACGCGCACAGCGTGGAGACCTGGATCGACGGCCAGCTCGCGGGCGGCCTCTACTGCGTGGGGCTGGGGCGCGCGGTGTTCGGCGAATCGATGTTCACGCGCCGTCCGGACGCCTCCAAGATCGCGCTGGCCGCGCTGGTATGCCTGTGCCGCCGCTTCCAGGTGAAGATGATCGACTGCCAGCAGAACACCTCGCACCTGGCCAGCCTGGGCGCCCGCGAAATGTCGCGCAGCCGCTTCGTGGCGCACGTCGCCCGGGCCCGGGAACAACAGGGCCCACAGTGGCATTTCGAGCCCGTATACTGGGCAGAACTCCTTTCCGCGCGACCTTCCGGACCGACGTGACGCACCTCAAGGATCTTCCGCTTCACACGCTGCAGTTCTACGCGACGGCGCCCTATCCCTGCAGCTACCTGCCGGACCGCCAGGCCCGCTCGCAGGTGGCCACGCCCAGCCACCTGATCCACAACGACGCCTACTCCGACCTGGTGCTCAGCGGCTTCCGGCGCAGCGGCATGTTCACCTACCGGCCCTATTGCGACGGCTGCCGCGCCTGCATACCGCTGCGCGTGCTGGTCAACAGCTTCCAGCCCAGCCGCAGCCAGCGCCGCGCCGTGAAGCAGCACCAGAACCTGCTGGCGCGCGTGCTCAAGCTGTGCTTCGTGCCCGAGCACTACAAGCTCTACCTGCGCTACCAAACCGGCCGCCACGCCGGCGGCGGCATGGACCACGACAGCATCGACCAGTACACCCAGTTCCTGCTGCAAAGCCGCGTCAACTCCAGGCTGGTCGAATTCCGCGAGGCGCTGCCCGACGGCACGGCCGGCGCGCTCAAGATGGTGTCGATACTCGACGTGCTGAACGACGGTATCTCCGCGGTCTACACCTTCTACGAACCCGACAGCAGCGCCGGCTACGGCACCTACAGCGTGATGTGGCAGATCGAGCAGGCGCGCAAGCTCGGCCTGCCGCACGTCTATCTCGGCTACTGGATCGAAGGCAGCGCCAAGATGAACTACAAGGCGCGCTTTGCGCCGCACGAGCTGCTGATCGACGGACGCTGGCAAGCACCATCCGATTTCACAAGGTAAAATGGCGCCCGGTCCACACCGCATCGCGCCATGAGAAAAAACCAATCCGACGTTCCTGCCGTTCCAGTCATCCAGGTGATCGAGCGCATGTTCGCGCTGATCGACGTGCTCGCCTCCCGCGAGGAGGCCATTTCGCTGAAGGAAATCAGCGAGAAGACGGGCCTGCACCCCTCCACCACCCACCGCATCCTCAACGACCTGGCGGTCGGCCGCTTTGTCGACCGGCCCGAGGCCGGCAGCTACCGTCTCGGCATGCGGCTGCTGGAACTCGGCAACCTCGTCAAGGGCCGGCTCAACGTGCGCGACGCAGCCCTCGGGCCGATGCGCGAGCTGCACAAGCTCACCCAGCAGCCCGTCAACCTCAGCATGCGCCAGGGCGACGAGATCGTCTACATCGAGCGCTCTTACAGCGAGCGTTCGGGCATGCAGGTGGTGCGCGCCATCGGCGGGCGGGCCGCCCTGCACCTGACCTCCACCGGCAAGCTGTTCCTGGCGGCCGACGATCCGCAGCGCGTGCGCAGCTACGCCACGCGAACCGGCCTGGCCGGCCACACGCGCAACAGCATCACGCAGTTGCCCGCGCTCGAGCGCGAGCTGTCGAAGGCGCGCCAGTACGGCATTGCACGCGACAACGAGGAGCTCGAGCTGGGCGTGCGCTGCATGGCCGCCGGCATCTACGACGACCAGGGCAAACTGGTGGCGGGATTGTCGATTTCCGCACCCGCGGACCGGCTCGACGAAGGATGGCTGCCCAAGCTGCAGGCCACGGCCAACGAGATCTCGGGAGCGCTGGGCTACAAGGATGCCGCAGCGGCGGCGGCCGCGGGCCCTGCGGCAATCGGTGCCAGCAGCGCTTCAGGCCCCAGCGGGGGCTGATCGGCCGGCCCCGCCGGCGGTTCTCGACATGCCGCCCCTGTTCGGGGCGGCGGGTTCGATCAGCCGGCGACCTGGTAGGCCGCAGTGCTGCGCGATGCAGCCGGCGAGCCCGTCGAGGCGTGCGTGGCCTCGACCCAGCGGCGAACACGTTCCGCATCGGCAATGCGGCTGAACTTGCCGGCCGAATCCAGGAACACCATGATCAGCTTGCGCCCCGCCACCTTGGCCTGCATCACGAGGCACTGGCCGGCTTCGGAGATGTAGCCCGTCTTCTGCACGCCGATTTCCCAATCCGGACTCTTCACGAGACGGTTGGTGGTGTTGAACTGCAGCACGCGGTTGCCCACCTCGACCTGGTATTCAGGCGAGGTCGACAGCGAGCGCACCGTGGCGTCGGAATAGGCGGCATTGACGAGCAGCGCGAGATCCTGCGCGCTCGACTGGTTGCGGCTCGACAGGCCGGTGGGCTCCACGTAGCGCGTGTCCTTCATGCCGAGCATCTTCGCCTTGGCATTCATGATGCTCACGAAGGTTGCGAGGCCGCCGGGATAGGTGCGGCCCAGTGCATGCGCCGCACGGTTCTCGCTCGACATCAGGGCCAGGTGCAGGAGCTCGCCACGCGACAGCGTGGTGCCGACCGTCAGGCGCGAACGGCTGCCTTTTTCGGTGTCGACGTCGTCCTGCGTGATGGTGATCAGTTCGTCGTTGGGCAGATGCGCTTCGCTGATCAGGAGGCCGGTCATCAGCTTGGTGAGCGATGCGATCGGGAGCACCGCATGGTCGTTCTTGCTGAACAGCACTTCGTGCGTGTCCTGGTCGATCACCAGCGCAACGCTCGACTTCAGGTCGAGCGCGTCGTCGGTTCCGTGCAGGCCGGCCAGTTGCCCGAAGGACTGGCGCGCCGGCGTTTCGACGCGAACCACCGAGCGTCGCTGCACGGCAACCACGGTCTTGCCGTTCTTCTGGCGAATGGAAGCCACCACGTTGCGGCCGCCACGGACGACCTTCTCGCTTCTGTCGGCGACCTTGACGCCACGCGGCGCCTTGCCGGAGCGTTTGACTTCCACCGGCACCGGTCCTGCGGACTTCTTGGCCACGGAGGTCTTGGCTGCGGTTGTTTTTTCCTTCTTGGCGGCCTGTGCACCGGACAGCAAAAACGCCGTGGCGCAGAGCGCGACGGCGACGAATTTGACTGCGGGCAAGAACCGCTGGCTGGAAACTCGGCGGGGGCGGGTTTCGGGCATTAATAAATCTCCAGCGGCGAAATTGAGAACCGCAGTGTATCCAAATCAAAAAAGGCACGCAATATCAGTTACTTGCGTCCTGTTCTTCAATCGAATAACAAGAATCGCCTGTCACCTAACCTTGTGCCGCCACTTTCTCAGCTTGGCTCTGTAACTTGTTGAGCGCACTCAAATAAGCCTTTGCCGACGCGACCACGATGTCTGGATCTGCCCCGACACCGTTGACCACCCGCCCCGCATTTTGTAACCGAACTGTAACTTCTCCTTGGCTTTCTGTCGAGCCACTGATCGCATTCACCGAGTAAAGCACCATTTCGGCGCCGCTCTTGACATGCGATTCGATGGCCTTGAGAGAAGCATCGACCGGGCCATTGCCATCGGATTCACCAGTGACTTCCTTGCCCTGGACGGTGAAGACAACCTTGGCCTGGGGACGTTCACCGGTTTCACTGTGCTGCGAGAGCGAGACAAAAGCAAACTGTTCGTCAACGTTCGAGTGCTCTTCAGCGCTGACGAGCGCGAGGATGTCCTCGTCGAAAATTTCGGACTTGCGGTCCGCCAGTTCCTTGAAGCGCAAGAAGGCGGCGTTAATGTCGGCTTCGCTGGCCATGGTCACGCCCAGTTCCTGCAGCCGCTGCTTGAATGCATTGCGCCCGCTGAGCTTGCCCAGCACGATCTTGTTGGCGGCCCAGCCCACGTCCTCGGCCCGCATGATCTCGTAGGTGTCGCGGGCCTTGAGCACGCCGTCCTGGTGAATGCCCGAGGCGTGCGCGAAGGCGTTGGCGCCCACCACGGCCTTGTTGGGCTGCACCACGAAGCCGGTGGTCTGGCTCACCATGCGGCTCGCAGCCACGATGTGCGTGGTGTCGATGTTGAGGTCCAGTCCGAAGTAGTCCCTGCGCGTCTTGACCGCCATCACCACCTCTTCGAGCGAGCAGTTGCCCGCACGCTCGCCCAGGCCGTTGATCGTGCATTCGACCTGGCGCGCGCCGCCGATCTTCACGCCCGCCAGCGAGTTGGCCACGGCCATGCCAAGGTCGTTGTGGCAATGCACCGACCAGATCGCCTTGTCGCTATTGGGAACGCGCTCGCGCAGCATCTTGATGAAGTTGCCGTAGAGCTCGGGAATGGCGTAGCCCACGGTGTCGGGCACGTTGATGGTGGTGGCGCCCTCGTTGATCACGGTCTCCAGCACGCGGCAGAGAAAGTCGGGATCGCTGCGGTAGCCGTCCTCGGGGCTGAACTCCACGTCGGACACGAGGTTGCGCGCAAAGCGCACGGCAAGCTTCGCCTGCTCGTGCACTTCGTCGGGCGACATGCGCAGCTTCTTTTCCATGTGCAGCGGCGAAGTCGCGATGAAGGTGTGGATGCGCCCGCGCGCCGCGCCCTTGAGCGCCTCGGCGGCGCGCGAGATGTCGCGGTCGTTGGCGCGCGACAGGCCGCACACGGTCGATTCCTTGATGATGTCGGCGATCGCCTTGACGGCCTCGAAGTCGCCGTTCGAACTGGCTGGAAAGCCCGCTTCGATGACGTCGACCTTGAGCCGCTCGAGCTGCTTGGCGATGCGCATCTTCTCGTCGCGCGTCATCGAGGCGCCGGGCGACTGCTCGCCGTCGCGCAAGGTGGTGTCGAAAATAATGAGTTGGTCGGTCATCGTGGATCTCCTTGGTTCCTCTTGATCATTTCGCACCTTGCGCATACGGCGGGGGACGGCGTCAGGCGAGCTCAACCACCGATTGTGCGCTGTGCGCGCCGCGGGTCCGCGAGCGCTGCACGCCCGAGACAATGGCCTTCAGCGAAGCGGAGATCACGTTCGCGTCGATGCCCACGCCAAACAGCGTCTGCGCCTCGTCCACGCGCAGCTCGAGGTACGCCACCGACTTGGCATCGGCACCCGCGCCGATGGCGTGCTGGTGGTAGTCCATCACGCGCACGGTATGGCCCGTGGCCTTGCTCAGCGCCTGGGTGAAGGCGTCGATCGGCCCGTTGCCGCGGCCTTCGATGGCGCGGATCTCGCCGTCCCAGGGCAGGTCGCCGCGCAGCACCACCGAGGCGCTGGCGCCCTCGCCTTCTTCCTCGATCACGCGGTGCTGCAAAGAATGCGCGGCCTCGAGGCCGTATTCGCGCACGAACAGTTCCCAGAGGTCGGCGGCAGTGAGCTCTTTGCCGGCCACGTCCATCACGCGCTGCACGGTCTGCATGAATTCCATCTGCAGGCGGCGCGGCATCTCGAGGCCGTATTCGCTCTCGAGCAGGTAGGCCATGCCGCCCTTGCCCGACTGGCTGTTCACGCGAATCACGGCCTCGTAGCTGCGGCCCACGTCCTTCGGATCGATCGGCAGGTAGGGCATGTCCCAGATGTCGCCGTCCTTGCGCGCCGCGAAGGCCTTCTTGATCGCGTCCTGGTGCGAACCCGAGAACGAGGTGTAGACGAGATCGCCCACATACGGATGGCGCGGATGCACCGGGATCTGGTTGCAATGCTCGACCGTCGCGCGGATCTCGTCGATGTTCGAGAAATCGAGCTCGGGCGAAACGCCCTGGGTGTAGAGGTTGAGCGCGACGTTCACGAGGTCGAGATTGCCGGTGCGCTCGCCATTGCCGAACAGGCAGCCCTCGATGCGCTCGGCCCCCGCCATCAGCGCCAGTTCGCCGGCCGCCGTGCCGGTGCCGCGGTCGTTGTGCGGATGCACGCACAGCACGATCGAATCGCGGCGCGCGAGGTTGCGGTGCATCCACTCGATCATGTCGGCAAAGATGTTCGGCGTGGAATGCTCGACCGTGGTGGGCAGGTTGACGATGCACTTGCGCTCTGGCGTCGGCGCCCAGACTTCCGTCACCGCGTCGACCACGCGCTTGGAGAACACGACGTCGGTGCCCGAGAACATTTCGGGCGAATACTGGAAGGTCCACTGCGTGTTCGGCTGCTTCGCGGCAAACTCGTTGAACATGCGCGCATGGCTGCTCGCGAGTTCGACGATCTGGTCTTCGTCCATGCCGAGCACCACGCGCCGCATCACGGGAGCCACCGCGTTGTAGAGGTGGACGATGGCGCGCGGCGCGCCCTGCAGCGATTCGAAGGTGCGCGCAATGAGGTGGTCGCGCGCCTGCGTCAGCACCTGGATCGTCACGTCGTCGGGAATGCGGTCTTCCTCGATGAGCTTGCGCACGAAGTCGAATTCGATCTGCGAGGCAGAGGGAAAGCCGACTTCGATTTCCTTGAAGCCGATCGCCACCAGCGTCTCGAACATGCGCATCTTGCGCGCGATGTCCATCGGCTCGACCAGCGCCTGGTTGCCATCGCGCAGGTCGGTCGACAGCCAGATCGGGGCCTTGGTCAGCACGGCATCGGGCCAGGTGCGGTCCTTGAGGCCGATCGGGGCGAATGCGCGGTATTTGGCTTGAGGTTGCTTCAGCATGTCGATTTCTCTGTGATGGTTGGAATCAACCAGCAACCCCAAAAACAAACGGCCCGTTGCTGGTGCGAACGGGCCGTGGTGAGGGATTTGCGCGTGCGCTACCGTCTCCGCCCGTGAGGGAGGGCTAGTAGGGCCAGCAGCGAAATCTTGGTCATGAGGGTTGTGAATGTAGCACAAGCCGGCTTCAGTTATGCAAGCCCCGCTCGTCGGGCTCTTCGGTCGAGGTGCTGATCACGCTCGCCTGCTGCCCCTTGGCCTTGCGCCACGCGTAGACCACATAGCCGCTCAGGCCATAGGCCACGAAGAGGCCGAAAAGCACCGTGGGCGGATGGATGTTGATGACCGCGATGCCGAGCGCGATGAGCACGATCACCACGAAGGGCACGCTCTTTTTCATCTGGACGTCCTTGAAGCTGTAGAACGGCGCATTGGTGACCATGGAAAGTCCGGCGTAGAGCGTGAACGCGAAGGTGATCCACGTGATCTGCGTCCACGAGAGATACAGCACCTCGCCGCCGCGCTTGCCCCACTCGGTCATGAGCCAGATGAAGCCGGCCACGAGCGCCGCCGCCGCCGGGGACGGCAGCCCCTGGAACCAGCGCTTGTCGACCACGCCGGTATTGACGTTGAAGCGCGCCAGCCGCAGCGCCGCGCAGGCGCAGTAGACGAAGGCCGCGATCCAGCCCCAGCGGCCCAGTCCCTTGAGCGACCATTCGTAGGCGATGAGCGCAGGAGCGGCGCCGAACGACACCATGTCGGACAGCGAATCCATCTGCTCGCCGAACGCGCTTTGCGTGTTGGTCATGCGGGCCACGCGGCCGTCCAGGCTGTCGAGGATCATTGCGGCGAACACGCCGATCGCCGCGAGGTCGAAACGCGCATTCATCGCCATCACGATCGAATAGAAGCCCCCGAACAGCGCAGCGAGCGTGAACAGGTTCGGCAGTATGTAGATGCCCTTGCGGCGCTTGCGCGGCGGCACTTCGTCGGGAACCGTGTCGTCATGCATTGAATTTGCCTCCGTCCCTCGTGGGCACTGCGCGAACAGCTATCCATCCGATAGCTTCCTGGTCTGTAAATCGCATGGGTTCGCAGTGTAGTTCAGGGGGGATGGTCCGCCCCCTCATGAAAAAAGGCCACCCCGGCGGGTGGCCCTCGGAAAACGGGTGCCGCGGCACCCGCTTCATTGGCGGATCAGTTGCGGGTCTGGTCGACCAGCTTGTTCTTCTTGATCCACGGCATCATCGCGCGCAGCTTCTCGCCGACGACTTCGATCTGATGCTCGGAGTTCAGGCGGCGGCGGCTGATCAGCGTGGGAGCGCCGGCAGCGTTTTCCAGCACGAAGCTCTTGGCGTATTCGCCGGTCTGGATGTCCTTGAGCACTTGCTTCATGACCTTCTTGGTCTCTTCGGTCACGATGCGCGGGCCCGTGACGTACTCGCCGTATTCGGCGTTGTTCGAGATCGAGTAGTTCATGTTGGCGATGCCGCCTTCATAGATCAGGTCGACGATCAGCTTGAGCTCGTGCAGGCATTCGAAGTACGCCATTTCGGGCGCGTAGCCGGCTTCCACCAGCGTCTCGAAACCGGCCTTGATCAGCTCGACCGTGCCGCCGCACAGAACCGCCTGTTCGCCGAACAGGTCGGTCTCGGTTTCTTCGCGGAAGTTGGTCTCGATGATGCCGGCCTTGCCGCCGCCGTTGGCGGTGGCGTAGCTCAGCGCGAGGTCGCGCGCCTTGCCGCTCTTGTCCTGGTGCACAGCCACGAGGTGGGGCACGCCGCCGCCTTGCGTGTAGGTGCTGCGCACGGTGTGGCCGGGGGCCTTGGGAGCGACCATCCACACGTCGAGGTCGGCGCGCGGCTGCACGAAGCCGTAGTGCACGTTGAAGCCGTGCGCGAAGACCAGCGAAGCGCCTTCCTTGATGTTCGGTGCCACGTCGTTCTTGTAGACGCTGGCGATCTGCTCGTCGGGCAGCAGGATCATGACCACGTCGGCGGCCTTCACGGCGTCGGCCACTTCGGCGACCTTGAGGCCGGCCTTCTCGACCTTGGGCCAGGAGGCGCCGCCCTTGCGCAGGCCGACCACGACCTTGACGCCGCTGTCGTTCAGGTTCTGCGCATGCGCATGGCCTTGCGAGCCGTAACCGATGATTGCGACCGTCTTGCCCTTGATGAGGCTGAGGTCGGCGTCCTTGTCGTAGTAAACCTTCATGATGCGTCTTTCCTATTTAATCTCTGGCACCCCCTGCGCAGGGGTGCGTTCACTCACAGTTGGCCGGAGGGATTCCGGTCCTTCATTTGCTGGTTGATGGACACGAGGTTGTCGTGAATGCGGAACAGCAGGATCAGCAATTCGCTGTAGACGCGAACCATGATCGCGCCAAAAATCAGGATCGCGAAGCCGGTAAGAATGCCTCTGAAGCCGCCGCTGAAGAGCGCGCCCACGCCGGAAATCAATACCACCAGCAATCCCAGGAAATACAGTATCCGGATGACGATCGGGGTGACCATCTTCTCGAAGCCCAGCAAGTCTTGCATTACCTTCTCCTCGTGCCTTGGTTTAGAACAGTGGAACTGAGGGGATCTTCACCCCCTACACGCGCAGGATGCGCTCGCCGCGCCCGATGCCGCTGGCACCGGTGCGGACAGTCTCGAGGATAGCGCTACGGTCGATCGCTTCCAGGAAAGCGTCGTTCTTGCCGTGGTCGCCGGTGAGTTCGATGGTGTAGCTCTTGTCCGTGACGTCGATGATGCGGCCGCGGAAGATCTCGGCCATGCGCATCATTTCCTCGCGCTCCTTGCCGACTGCGCGCACCTTCACCATCATGAGCTCGCGCTCCGTATACGCGCCTTCGGTCAGGTCGACGACCTTCACCACTTCGATCAGCCGGTTGAGATGCTTGGTGATCTGTTCGATCACGTCGTCGGAGCCGGCGGTGACGATGGTCATGCGCGAGAGGCTCGCGTCCTCGGTCGGCGCGACGGTCAGCGATTCGATGTTGTAGCCGCGGGCCGAGAACAGGCCCACCACGCGGGAAAGAGCACCCGGCTCGTTTTCCAGCAGCACTGCAATGATGTGTTTCATGTTTGCGTGACTCCTCTTTTCGCCTGCGCGGAAGCTTTCGCTTTCGCCGCCCTCCCCCGCGCACGGTAATGCGCAGGCTCGGCGGGCAATAGATTCGTCAGTAAAGGGTTAAAAGCAAATGCGCCGCAGACCGGTCAGAGGTCTTCGGAGCCCAGCAGCATCTCGGTGATGCCCATGCCGGCCTTGACCATCGGGAACACGTTCTCGGTGGGGTCGGTGCGGAAGTCCATGAACACCGTGCGGTCCTTGAGCTTGCGTGCTTCGCGCAGCGCCGGCTCCACGTCCTGTGGACGTTCGATCAGCATGCCGACGTGCCCGTAGGCCTCGGCCAGCTTCACGAAATTGGGCAGCGCATCCATGTAGCTGTGGCTATAGCGGCCGGAGTATTCGATCTCCTGCCACTGGCGCACCATGCCCAGGTAGCGGTTGTTGAGCGAGCAGATCTTGATCGGCGTGTTGTACTGCAGGCAGGTGGAGAGCTCCTGGATGCACATCTGCACCGAGCCTTCGCCGGTGATGGTGAACACTTCCGAATCGGGCTTGGCGAGCTTGATGCCCATGGCGTACGGAATGCCCACGCCCATGGTGCCCAGGCCACCCGAATTGATCCAGCGGCGCGGCTCGTCGAAGCGGTAGTACTGCGCCGCCCACATCTGGTGCTGGCCCACGTCCGAGGTGATGTACGCGTCGGCGTCCTTGGTCATGTTCCAGAGCGTTTCGACCACGTACTGCGGCTTGATCACGTCCTTGTTGCCGCGGTCGTACTTGAGGCAGTCGCGCGAGCGCCAGGCCTCGATGGTCTTCCACCAGTCGGCCAGCGCGCCGGCGTCGGGCTTGGTGGTGCTCTCGCGGATCATCGAGATCAGCTCGGTGAGCACGTCCTTCACGTCGCCGACGATCGGGATGTCGACCTTCACGCGCTTGGAGATGCTCGACGGATCGATGTCGACGTGGATGATCTTGCGTTCGTTCGTCGCGAAGTGCTTGGGATTGCCGATCACGCGGTCATCGAAGCGCGCGCCCACGGCCAGCAGCACGTCGCAGTTCTGCATGGCGTTGTTGGCTTCGATGGTGCCGTGCATGCCCAGCATGCCCAGGAACTTGCGGTCGCTCGCCGGATAGGCGCCCAGGCCCATCAGCGTATTGGTGACCGGGTAGCCGAGCATGTCGACCAGCGTGCGCAGTTCGTTGCAGGCGTTGCCCAGCAGCACGCCGCCGCCCGTGTAGATGTAGGGGCGCTTGGCGTTCAGCAGCAGCTGCAGCGCCTTGCGGATCTGACCGCCGTGGCCCTTGCGCACCGGGTTGTACGAGCGCATCTCGACCTTGTCGGGATAGCCGGCATACGGGGTCTTCTTGAAGGAAACGTCCTTGGGCACGTCCACCACCACCGGGCCGGGGCGGCCGCTGCGTGCGATGTGGAAGGCCTTTTTCATCGTCATGGCCAGATCCTTCGGATCCTTGACGAGGAAGTTGTGCTTCACGATGGGGCGGGTGATGCCCACGGTGTCGCATTCCTGGAAGGCGTCCAGGCCGATGGCGGCGGTGGGTACCTGGCCCGAGATGATCACCATCGGGATCGAGTCCATGTACGCCGTGGCGATGCCGGTGACGGCATTCGTGAGGCCGGGGCCCGAGGTAACCAGCGCCACGCCGACCTCGCCGGTGGCGCGCGCATAGCCGTCGGCCGCGTGGACGGCTGCCTGCTCGTGGCGCACCAGCACGTGCTGGATGGTGTCCTGCTTGTAGAACGCGTCGTAGATGTACAGAACCGCGCCGCCGGGATAGCCCCAGATGTACTGGACGCCTTCGGCCTGCAGTGCCTTGACCAGCACTTCAGCGCCCATGAGTTCTTGCGTTGGGTTGCCGGCGCCAGAGGACGCGGCTGCTGCGGAAGCGAGTTCCGCCTTCGAGATTTCCATGATCAACCTTTGGAGTTTTTTCGGGAACGAAAAACCTTGGGTGCCCCTTGCCAGCCCTTGTGGGGCCGCGCCAGGACTTGAGGCCAAAGCCATGAGCGGACTGATGTTCCGCCGGACCTTGACCCGTTTGCCTTTTGACTTGCAGCGCGGATTATGACATTGATGAGCCAGCCGCCGCGCAAAAAACCCGGTGAAAAGGCACCGGGGCATAATCCGCGGCAGAAAAACATAAGCGCTTCCCGACATCCATTCCCCACGCGGCGCCCCCCGGCGCCCCCTCTCGCTTGGCCACTGAACAAGAACTTTCCGACTTTCTGAAGAGCGTCGAACGGCGCGCTTTCAAGCGCTCGGTCTACCACGTGCGGGACGAGGAAGCCGCGCTCGACATCGTGCAGGACAGCATGATGAAGCTGGCGCAGCACTACGGCGACAAGCCGCCGGAAGAGCTGCCGATGCTGTTCCAGCGCATTCTTTCGAATTGCACCCTCGACTGGTTCCGCCGTCAGAAGACCCGCCGCGCCCTGTTCTCCAACCTCGGCGACTTCGAATCTGCCGGAGACGACGGAGATTTCGATCTGCTGGAGAACTTCGTCTCGCCAACCGACTCCAGAGAAACGGAGAGTGCCGAGGACACGACCCGCCGCGCCCAGATCTTCCACGAGATCGAAGAACAGATCGCGGCTTTGCCAGGTCGTCAACGCGAGGCTTTCCTGATGCGTTACTGGGAAGAAATGGATGTGGCGGAGACGGCCGCTGCAATGGGCTGCTCCGAAGGCAGCGTCAAAACCCATTGTTCGCGGGCCGTGCACGCCCTGAGCAAGGCGCTCAAAGCCAAGGGAATTTCGCTATGAACACTAAGGTTCCAACCTCTTCTTTTGCTGCCGAGGATCAATTCGGCCGGCGCATCGCTGCGCGGCTGTCCGAGGGCAACCAGGAGCTACCGCACGACATCGGCGAGCGGCTGCGGGTCGCGCGCGCGCAAGCCGTCGCCATGCGCAAGCAGGCACCCCAGCTGCGGGCGGCCTCGACGGTCATGCAGTCCGGCCATGTGGCAACGATGGGCGGCGGCTGGTGGACCCGCATCGGCTCGGTGGTGCCCCTGCTTGCACTGGCTGCAGGGCTGATCACCATCAGCGTGATGCAGGACGAGGACCGGGCGAGCGAATTGGCCGAAGTCGATTCCGCCCTGCTGACGGACGATCTTCCCCCTGCCGCCTACACCGACCCTGGTTTTGCCCAGTTTCTCAAGGTCAAGGCGGATGGCGCTTCCGACTGAGTCATTTCTCTGTTGAACGAATGCGACGCCCTCCCGTTTCCCGCACCGATACGCCTCGCCCGCTGCGCCCGCCAACGTCGGGCGCTGTCATTTGGGCGGGTGTCCTTGCCGCCGCGTTGTTCGGCCTGACGCTCGCCAGCGCCCAGACGCATTCGGAGCAGCCGCTCAAATCCGCCGGCAGCGGCGCACAGGCGGCGGGTTCGCCGCCATCCGCCTCGAAAACCGCCCCGGCCACCCGGCCGTACTGGAGCGAACTCAGCGCGAAGCAGCAGCAGGCGCTGCGGCCGCTCGCGCCGCACTGGCACGCCCTGAACCCGGGGCACAAGCGCAAATGGCTGGCACTGTCACGCAACTACGCGAACATGTCGGCCGATGACCAAGCCACCTTGCACAGCCGAATGATCGAATGGGCCGCCCTGAGCAATCAGCAGCGGGCCCAGGCGCGCCTCAACTTTGCCGAGGTGAAACGCGTCCCTGCCGACGAACGCAAGGCCAAGTGGGAGGAGTACCAGGCCCTGAGCGAGGAAGAAAAGCGCCGGCTGGCGGAGCGCGCGCCCGCCAAGCCGCGCGGCGCTGCCATTCCGGTGCGCCCGGTTCCTGCGCAGAAGCTGGTGACGGTGCCGGCCGTGACGCCGGCGGGGCAGCACACCCCCCGCATCATGCTGGCCCCGCCTGCCGCTTCCGTGCCAGCCACGGTGCCCGCCGCCATCATGGTGGCGTCCCCGCCGGAACGCATCCCGTCCGCCGTCTCCGCGCCCTCCCCATCCGCCACCATGTCGCAGCCGACTCCGGCCGAGGCCCAGGTACCCATGCCATCATCGGCGGCCGCCCCGGTTTCGCCGCCATCGTCGCCATCACCGTCCGCCTCCAACCCTGCAGGCCGTGGCGCCGAGCAGCCCTTGCCCCCCTGATTCCCAAGGTTTCGATGGCTTCAAATTCTTCCGAGTTCTCGGAATCGAATCCCTCTTCATCGCTCGCAGATACCCCCTCCAGCGCTCCTCTTCTGATAGTGCCCGGCCTGTGGCGGCGAATGGCATGCTGGCTGTATGAAGGCATGCTGCTGTTCGCCGTGGTGTTCGTTGCGGGCTGGCTGTTCAGCACGCTCGGCCAGATGCGGGACGCCATGGATTCCCGCCGGCACCTGCTCCAGGCCTTCCTGTTCGTGGTGTTCGGCGTCTATTTCGTCTGGTTCTGGACCCGGGGCCAGACGCTGGCCATGAAGACCTGGAACATCCGCATCGTCGATGCGCACGGACGCCCGCTCACCCAGGCCCGCGCGCTCCTGCGCTACCTGCTCAGCTGGATCTGGTTCCTGCCGCCGCTGGCCGCCATCGCGCCTTTCAAGCTTTCGGGCGGAGAATCCACGGTGCTGATCTTCGGATGGGTCGCCGTCTGGGCATTGCTGGCGCGCTTTCACCCCGAGCGCCAGTTCTGGCACGACGCCTGGGCCGGTACGCGGCTCATAACCTCCAAGCCGATGAGCCGCCGATGAGTGCCCTGCCCAAGCTTCCCGACCCCGCCGTGAACCCGCAAAAGGCCCGCAAGGGCCTCGAGCGCGTGTGGCATGCCACCCTGATCTCGCTGCACGGCCTTCGCGCGGGCTGGAGCGAGCCGGCGTTCCGCCAGGAAGCCATCATGGCCGTCGTGATGATCCCGGCGGCCTTCTGGCTCGGCCGCAGCTGGGTCGAAGTGGCCCTGCTCGCCGGCAGCGCCATCCTCGTGATGATCGTCGAGCTGCTCAACACCGCAGTCGAAGCCGCCATCGACCGCATCGGCCCCGAATGGCACGACCTCTCCAAGCGCGCCAAGGACATGGGCAGCGCCGCCGTGCTGCTGTCGCTCACCCTGTGCGGCGGCATCTGGCTGGCGGCGCTGTGGCATCGCTTCGCGTCATGAAGATGCCCGCCGCACGAGGCATGATGGCGGCATGAATCCTGAATTTTCGATCTGTGTGTATTGCGGTTCGCGACCCGGCGAGCGAGTCGAGTTTTCCAAGGCCGCGGAAGCGGTCGGCCAGTGGATCGGCGCGCACCGCGGCCAGCTGGTCTACGGCGGCGGACGCACCGGCCTGATGGGCACGGTGGCCGAGGCCACCCGCAACGCCGGCGGCCGCGTGGTCGGCATCATTCCCAAGGCGCTGGTCGACCGGGAACTGGCCAATCCCCTGTGCGACGAGCTCCACGTGGTCGACACCATGCACGAGCGCAAGGCCATGATGGGCGAGCGCGCCGACGCCTTCGTCGCGCTGCCGGGCGGCATTGGCACCTTCGAGGAACTGTTCGAGATCTGGACCTGGCGCCAGCTCGGCTACCACGACAAGCCCACCGGCATCCTCAATACCGCCGGCTACTACGACGGCCTGCTGGGCTTCCTGGCGCACAGCGTGCGCGAGGGCTTCATGGGCGATTGGCAGATGGAACTGATCCGCACCGGCACCAACCCCACCGAACTGCTCAGCGCGCTGCGCGCCGAGGTGCCCCTGCACCCCCGCAACGACCGGCTGGCCGAAAACCTGTAGCGCGCTTCCCGGAGCGGGCCTTTTTCAGACGGCGTTCTCGTTTTCCTCGCCGGTGCGGATGCGCACGATGCGCTCCACGCCGGTGACGAAGATCTTTCCGTCGCCGATCTTGCCGGTGCGCGCGGAATTGACGATGGCTTCGATGCAGCGCTCCACGTCGCCTTCGTTGACGACCACTTCCACCTTCATCTTCGGCAGGAAGTCGACCACGTATTCCGCACCACGATAGAGCTCGGTGTGCCCCTTCTGGCGTCCGAAGCCCTTGACCTCGGTCACTGTGAGGCCGGTAACGCCCACCTCAGCCAGGGCTTCGCGTACGTCCTCGAGCTTGAAGGGTTTGACGATGGCGGTGATCTGCTTCATGGTTTTTGCGCTCCGGCGGTTTCGTTGAACTTGCTGGTGATAGGGTAACGCCAATCCTTGCCGAAACTCCGGTGGGTCACCCGAATGCCCACAGGCGCCTGGCGCCGCTTGTATTCATTGATCTTGATGAGCCGCGCAACCCGCTCGACCACCGCGCGCTCGTAGCCGGCGGCGATGATCTCGTCGATGCCCTCGTCGTCCTGCATGTAGCGTGCCAGGATGCCGTCGAGGATGTCGTAGGGCGGCAGGCTGTCCTGGTCGGTCTGGTCAGGCCGCAGCTCGGCGCTCGGGGGCCGCGTGATGATCCGGTCGGGAATCGGCGAGGCGCCGGTGCCGTACGGGTCGTGCGCATTGCGCCAGCGGGCCAGCGCGAACACCGTGGTCTTCAGCAGGTCCTTGATGACCGCGAAGCCGCCCGCCATGTCGCCATAGAGCGTGCAGTAGCCGGTGGCCATCTCGCTCTTGTTGCCGGTGGTGAGAACGATCGAGCCGAACTTGTTCGACAGCGCCATCAGCAGCGTGCCGCGGATGCGGGCCTGGATGTTCTCCTCCGCCGTGTCCTCGGGCAGGCCCTTGAACTCATCAGCGAGTGCGCCCTTGAACGACTCGAAGGTGTGCTTGATCGAGATCTCGTCGTAGCGCACGCCCAGGCGGGTGGCCATTTCGCGCGCGTCGATCCAGCTGATGTCGGCGGTGTAGGGCGAAGGCATCATGACGGCGCGCACCTTGTCCTTGCCGAGTGCATCGACCGCGATGGCAAGCACCAATGCGGAGTCGATGCCGCCCGAGAGCCCCAGGATGGCGCCAGGAAAGCCGTTCTTGCCGATGTAGTCGCGCACGCCCAGTACCAGTGCATCCCACAGCTGGGCTTCCGCTTCGCGCGGCGCAGCGATGGCCGAAGGCGCCGCCACCACTTCCACGCCCTGGGGCGAGCGCTCCATCTGCATGAAGACCAGGCTCTCCTTGAAACTCTCGGCCTGCATGGCCAGCGCGCCATCGGCCTGCAGCGCAAAGGAGGCGCCATCGAAGACCACTTCGTCCTGCCCGCCCACCAGGTGCGCATAGACCAGCGGCAGCCCGACGGCGCGCGCCCGGTCGGCCATCCGCGCCACGCGCTCGCCTTCCTTGCCGACGTGGTACGGCGACGCGTTGATGACGGCCAGCACTTCGGCACCCGCCGCGCGGGCCAGTTCGGCCGGTTCGTCGAACCAGGCGTCCTCGCAGATCAGCACGCCCACCGAGACGCCGCCGGCCTCGAACACGCAGGTGCCCTGCCCCGGCGTGAAATAGCGGCGCTCGTCGAACACCTGGTAATTCGGCAGCTCGCGCTTGGCGTAGGTTTCGAGGATGCGGCCTTCCTTGATCACGCTGGCGGCGTTGTAGCGCATCTGCACTGCCACCGAGCGGCTGCGCAGGCTGCCGCCGGTCGGATGCCCCACCACCACGACCATGTCTTTGAGATCGGCCAGTGCGGCGGCAATGCCTTTCACGGCATCATCGCAAGCTTCGGTGAAGGCGGGACGCAGGAAAAGATCCTCTGCCGCATAGCCGGCGATCGAGAGTTCGGGCGTCAGCAGAAGGCGTGCACCTTGGGCGTGGGCCTGGCGCGCGGCATCGACGATTTTCCTGGCGTTGCCGGCGAGGTCGCCCACCACAAAATTGAGTTGCGCGATGGCGAGCTTGAGCGTCATACGGAAGGAAGAAAAAGGCTTGAACGATTATGTCATTCGGGTGGTGGCGTCGCTGTCGGACCTGGACCCGAAAGCATGGAACGCCCTCCTCGCGGCCGAGGCGCAGCCCTCGCCCTTCATGCGCCATGAATACCTTTCGGCATTGCACGACAGCGGCAGCGCCTCGCCCGAAAGCGGCTGGATGCCGCAGTTCATCACCCTGTGGCGCGGCGAGGAACTGCGGGCGGCCTGCCCGGCCTACATCAAGACCCACTCCTATGGCGAATATGTCTTCGACTGGGCCTGGGCCAACGCCTACGAGCAGCATGGGCTTGCCTACTATCCCAAGGCGGTGGTGGCCGTGCCGTTCACGCCGGTGCCCGGCGCACGCCTGCTGGCGCGCGATGCGCAGGACCGCACGCTGCTGGTGCAGGCACTGGTGGCCTGGTGCAGGAAGGAAGAACTGTCGTCGCTGCATCTGTTGTTCGGCGCGGACGCCGACATTGCCGCCTGCACCGAAGCGGGCCTGATGCTGCGCAACACGGTGCAGTTCCACTGGACGAATGCCGCCCCGGGGGAATCAGGCGAGACAGCCGGCTACGCGGACTTCGAAGCCTTTCTTGCCAGCCTGTCGCACGACAAGCGCAAGAAGATCCGGCAGGAGCGCCGCAAGGTGGCCGAGGCCGGCGTGACCTTTCGCTGGTCGCGCGGCGCAGACATCGCCCGGTCGGATTGGGATTTCTTCTACCGCTGCTATGCGCGCACCTACCGCGAGCATGGCAACCCGCCCTATCTTTCGCGCGACTTCTTCCAGCGCATGGCCGACACCATGCCCGAAGCCTGGCTGCTGTTCGTCGCCGAGCGCGGAGGAAAGCCCATCGCGGCGAGCCTGATCGCGCTGTCCACCCACGGGGACGACGCGCTGGTGGCCTATGGCCGCTACTGGGGCGCCGTGGAGCGCGTCGACTGCCTGCATTTCGAGGCCTGCTACTACCAGCCGCTGGCCTGGTGCATTGCCCACGGCGCCCGGCGCTTCGAAGGCGGGGCGCAGGGCGAGCACAAGATGGCGCGCGCATTGATGCCGGTGAAGACCACCAGCGCGCACTGGCTCGCGCACCCCGGCTTCGCCGACGCGGTCGAACGTTTTCTCGAGCGCGAGGGCGAAGGCATCGAGAACTACATGGACCACCTGGGCGAACGCAGCCCCTTCAAGGCCGGCTGAGCAGCCGGCCGCGAACACCCGGGAAGCCGCTTACTTCTTGTAGGCGGCGATGCCGTCGACGATTTCCTTCTTGGCCGCGTCGATACCTTCCCAGCCCAGCACCTTGACCCACTTGCCGGCTTCCAGGTCCTTGTAGTGCTCGAAGAAGTGGCTGATGGCCTTCAGGCGCATCGGGTTCACGTCGTCGACCGACTTCCAGTGGCTGTAGATCGGCAGCACCTTGTCGGTGGGCACGGCCAGCACCTTGCCGTCGACGCCGGCTTCGTCCTCCATCATCAGGATGCCCAGGGGGCGGCAGGGCACGACCACGCCCGGCAGCAGCGGGTACGGCGCGATCACCAGCACATCGACCGGGTCGCCGTCGCCGGAGAGGGTCTGCGGCACGTAGCCGTAGTTGGCCGGGTAGTACATCGCCGTCGTCATGAAGCGGTCGACGAAGATCGCGCCCGATTCCTTGTCGACTTCGTACTTGATCGGGTCGGCATTCATCGGGATTTCGATCACGACATTGAAGGCGTCGGGGATGTTCTTGCCGGGGGAGACTTTGTCGAAGGACATGACGTTTTCGAGTAGTTGAAAAGTATGAGGGGAGATGGGGACAAACCCGGAGTTTACTTTCCGTGTCACGGCCCGGTCGCACGCGTTCTTGTTTTTGCCTGTAAATTGCACCCGTTGGCCAATCGGCTCCGCACCTCGGTGCTGCGAGCTTCGAGGAAGCAACGCGACGGAAAACCTGGGTCCCGTACGCGTTGCGCGCAGGACCCATGCTGTCCGTCTCCACTAGTCACAACGAACGAATGGAGAAGCAAAGCATGATCGGCAACACCCCCCTGATACTCGCCATCGTCTGCGGCCTCGTGGCCGTCGGCTACGGTTTCTGGGCCCGAAGTTGGATTCTCGCCAAGGACCCGGGCAACGCGCGGATGCAGGAAATCGCGGCCGCCATCCAGGCCGGCGCATCGGCCTACCTCGCCAAGCAGTACACCACCATCGCGGTGGTCGGCGTGGTCCTGGCCATTCTCATCGGCATCTTCCTGGACGCGACCACGGCCATCGGCTTCGTGGTGGGCGCGGTGCTTTCGGGCGCCTGCGGGTTCATCGGCATGAACGTGTCGGTGCGCGCCAACGTGCGCACCGCGCAGGCGGCCACGCAAGGCATCGGCCCGGCGCTGGACGTCGCATTCCGCGGCGGCGCCATCACGGGCATGCTGGTGGTGGGGCTGGGCCTCCTGGGCGTCTCGGTCTTCTACTGGTTCCTGGCGGGCAACGGCAACCTCACGCCGGACCGCAGCCTCTCGGCCATCCTCAATCCGCTGATCGGCTTTGCCTTCGGCTCCTCGCTGATCTCGATCTTCGCGCGGCTGGGCGGCGGCATCTTCACCAAGGGCGCCGACGTGGGCGCCGACCTGGTGGGCAAGGTCGAGGCCGGTATTCCGGAAGACGACCCGCGCAACCCGGCGGTGATTGCCGACAACGTGGGCGACAACGTCGGCGACTGCGCCGGCATGGCGGCCGACCTGTTCGAGACCTATGCCGTCACGCTGATCGCCACCATGGTGCTGGGCGCGCTGATGGTCACGGCGGCGCCGCTCAATGCGGTGCTCTATCCGCTGGCACTGGGCGGCGTGTCGATCATCGCGTCGATCATCGGCTGCTTCTTCGTCAAGGCCTCGCCGGGCATGACCAACGTGATGCCGGCGCTCTACAAGGGGCTGGCGGTGGCGGGCCTCCTGTCGCTGATCGCGTTCTGGTTCGTCACGAGCTGGCTCATCCCCGACAACGCCATTGCCCCGAGCGGCAGCCAGCTCAAGCTGTTCGGCGCCTGCTTCGTGGGCCTGGCGCTCACGGCCGCGCTGGTGTGGATCACCGAGTACTACACCGGCACGCAGTACAAGCCGGTGCAGCACATCGCGCAGGCTTCCACCACGGGCCACGGCACCAACATCATCGCGGGCCTGGGCGTCTCGATGCGTTCGACGGCATGGCCGGTGATCTGCGTCTGCGTGGCCATCATGGCCTCATATGCGCTCGCCGGGCTGTTCGGCATTGCGGTGGCCGCCACGGCCATGCTGAGCATGGCGGGCATCGTGGTGGCGCTCGACGCCTACGGTCCCATCACCGACAACGCCGGCGGCATCGCCGAGATGAGCGAGCTGCCCGACAGCGTGCGCGCCGTGACCGACCCGCTCGATGCCGTGGGCAACACCACCAAGGCCGTGACCAAGGGCTACGCGATCGGCTCGGCCGGCCTCGCCTCGCTGGTGCTCTTTGCCGACTACACCCACAAGCTGGAGAGCTTCGGGCTGAACATCAGCTTCAACCTGAGCGACCCGATGGTGATCGTCGGCCTGTTCATCGGCGGGCTGATTCCCTACCTGTTCGGCGCCATGGCCATGGAGGCCGTGGGCCGGGCGGCCGGCGCGGTGGTCGAGGAGGTGCGCCGGCAGTTCCGCGAGATCCCCGGCATCATGGAAGGCACCGGCAAGCCCGAGTACGGCAAGGCCGTGGGCATGCTGACCGGCGCGGCCATCAAGGAAATGATGATCCCCTCGCTGCTGCCGGTGGTGGTGCCGATCCTGGTCGGGCTGGTGCTCGGGCCCAAGGCGCTGGGCGGCCTGCTGATGGGCACCATCGTGACCGGCCTGTTCGTCGCCATCTCGATGTGCACGGGCGGCGGCGCATGGGACAACGCCAAGAAGTACATCGAGGACGGCCACCACGGCGGCAAGGGCTCCGAGGCGCACAAGGCGGCCGTCACCGGCGACACCGTGGGCGACCCCTACAAGGACACGGCCGGCCCGGCGGTGAATCCGCTGATCAAGATCATCAACATCGTGGCGCTGCTGATCGTGCCGCTGGTGGTCAAGTTCCATGCCGGCGATGCGGCCGCGGCCGTGCCGCACAAGGTCGAGATGCCTCCGGCAGCGACCGCGCCGGCCGCCGCTGCCCAGCCCTCCGCGCCCGCAGCGCCGGTGGCGGCAGTGGCCTCCGGCACCGTGGCAGCCGCCGACGCCGCGGCCGTGAAGGTCGAGAACGGCGTGGTGAAGTTCTACTTCGAGAGCGGCAAGGCCGAGGTCGCGCCCAATGCCAAGGAAGCACTGGCCGATGTCATCAAGGCCGTGCAGAGCGGCAGCGTGCTGCTCGTGAGCGGCTACCACGATGCAAGCGGCGATCCGGCCAAGAACGCCGAGCTCGCCAAGCAGCGCGCCGTGGCCGTGGGCGATGCGCTCAAGGCCGCCGGCGCCCCCGCGGACAAGATCGAGCTTGCCAAGCCCGAGCAGACCCAGGCGGACGGGCCCGCGAGCGAAGCCCGCCGCGTCGAAGTGAAGGTCAAGGCCTGATGCCCATCACGGAAAGACTCGAGGCCTTCATTGCCGCCGTGGAAAGCGGTGCGCACGCCCAGGCCATCGAGGACTATTACACCGAGGACGCGACCATGCGCGAGAACCAGGCCGAGCCCCGGCGCGGCCGCAGCGCGCTGGTTGCGCGCGAGCAGGCGACGCTGGACCGCACCGCCTCGGTGGTTTCGACCTGCGTGCGCCCGGTGTTCGTGAACGGCGACCACGTGGTGATCCGCTGGGTCTTCGATTTCCGCTTCAAGGACGGCAAGGCCATGCGCATGGAAGAACTCGCCTGGCAGCGCTGGGAGGGCGAGCGCATCGCCCAGGAAGAGTTCTTCTACGATCCGGCGCAGGCCAGGCCCACCTGACGCTCTTTGCTAGCTGGTACTACCTGGCGCTCTCCGCCGCCACCGCGCGCACCAGGCGCGTGGCCGGCGGCACCAGCTGGCCGAGCTCACCCACCCGGTCCTGTTCGATGGCCTGCAGCACCAGTTCGTTGATGCCGCCCACCACGGTCATCGCCATTTCGCTCGTCAGGTGCGCCGCGGGGCCGTTGTTGATGGCCGCCTGGATGAAGCCGGCGATTTCGCCGTTCACCCGGCGCCGCGCCGCCAGCCCCGGCATGCCCAGGCCGAGGATCTCGACGAACAGTGTGCGCAGCAGCGCCGGATCCTGCGCAAGGTAGTCGAAATACGCGGTGATCGCCCGCTCCACCTGCGCATGCCAGGGCTGGGCCGGATCGAAGGCTTCGCTCACCGCGCGCAGCGCCAGCTTGCTGGCTGCCTCGTACAGCGCGATCAGGCACTCCGACTTGGTCGTGAAATGCTCGTAGAAGGTGCGGCGCGACACGGCGGCCTCGCGCACGATGTCGGCAATGGTGGTGTCCGCGTAGCCCTTGGCGGCCACGGCGCGCGCCATGCCTTCCAGCAGCCGGGCGTAGTGCTCGTGGGCCGGCTCTGCGGAGGCGGCCTCAAGGGCTGGTTTTTCAGTCGCGATGCTCATGGAAAAGACATTGTCCTCCGCATTGGTACTTGACGGTACCAGCCGTGGCGCGCACCATTCCAGGAAATTGGTACGAATGTGTACCGCATCGCATTTTCCAAGGAACATCCGCCATGGCCGACCTTGTCGTGCGCCGCCTTCTGATCGACCTGCAAACGCCGTTCGGCCGCAACTGGTGCGGCGGCAACGCATTCTCCACCGCCTTTTTCAATGCGCTGTCGATGAGCTTTCCGTTCGGCGAGCAGTTCTTCATCGATGCCGTGCGCGACGCCGCGGCCACGCTGCCGGCGCAAGCACAGGAAGCGCTTCGCGCCGACGTGCGCGGCTTCATCGGCCAGGAGGCTACGCACCGGCGCATTCATTCGCTTTTCAACACCCACCTGCAGGACCAGGGCCTGGTGGACGGTTGGACTCCCCGCGCCGCCAGGCGCATGCAGTTGCTGGAGGGCGCCGATCCGCGCCATGCGCTGGCAGCCACCGCAGCCACGGAGCACTTCACCGCCATGTTCGCCGAATGGCTGCTCGCCCACCCCCAGGTGCTCGACGGCGCCGAGCCGCGGCTGCGCACCATGTGGCTCTGGCACAGCGCCGAAGAGCTGGAGCACAAGGCCGTGGCGTTCGACATCTACCAGGCTGCGCAAGGGTCCGACGCCTGGCGCAGGCGCTGGTTCCGGCGCGTGACGCTGATGTTCCTGGGCGACCTCATGCGCCAGACCGCCGACAACCTGCGCCGCGAAGGCCAGCTGTGGAAATGGGCGACCTGGAAGAGCGCCGCGCGCATCCTGCTTGGCAAAGGCGGCCTGCTCAGAGGCAACCGGCAGGCCTGGCGCAGCTACTTTCGCGCCGATTTCCATCCGGCGCAGCAGGACAGCAGCCTGTCGGCACGCTGGCTCGAGAACAACCGCGCACACTACACGGCGGTAGGCGCGGCGGCCGAGGCTCTTCAGTAGAAACTGGCCCTGTGGCTGGGGGGAGTGGCGGCGGCCCGCTGTTCGGGGCGCATTGCCAGGTCGTGCAGGGTGTCGAAGTCCGAAGGGGCATCCGGAATGCGCATCACGGTTTCCTGCTCGGTCAGCGAGGCCACCCAGAGGCCCGCGGCCGAGTCGGCGGGCTCGTCGTTGGCAAAGGTGCCGTCGCGGATGTAGAGGGTTTCGCCGTCGGGGCGTTCGGCGTGCAATTCGATCAGGCGCGAAATCGAAAAGTTGTAGGTCACCAGCTTTTCACGCGTCAGGCGGTCCTTGCCGCCGCAATTGAACGAGCCTTCCGCAGCAATGACGATGCAGGAGCCCTCCACGCCCTCGTCGACATGGCTTCCGGTGCGCCAGACGGCGTTCGGAAGGCGCGCGCGCACCTTGTCGATCACCAGGTCGCGCTGCTTGTTGAGGCTGCCCAGCGGCGGAACCAGCGAGCGCAATTGGCGCAGGCGCTCCGCAAAGATGTTGTCCATGAGGAATTCCACATGGTGCGTCGCACTGCCGGAGGAACGCTTGACCACCTGCATGACCACGTGGCGCGACTTGTTCATTGCAGATTCCTTCCGCAAATCGCCCGGCGCTGGGCGTTATTGCACATACACAAAATCATTTGCCGTCGACTACAAATTAGAACTTTTGACTAACGCAATAAATGCATCAATTGTGTCTAACTGTATATCTATTGCAGGCGATTTGGAAAGAAAATCTGCAATTCTCACGCTCGGGCATGTCGCCAAGGCGTCGCGCCGCCATGCTAGGCCCGCGAGTCCGGCTTATTCGAGCGATTCGTCGAGCGCCTTGCACGAGGGCGCGCAAACGGTCTGGGACTTGCCCAGCACCTGGCGGGTGCGCAATTGCGACCGTACGCGGTGCTTTCCGCACATGAAGCAGGACATGGTCGCCCCGCTGAACGACGCCGAAGCGCGGAACGGCGAGCCCGGTGCCTTCGATTTGTAACGCAGGCCATCGGCCACAACGGCGGTCTTGACCTCAGCTTTGGCCATCGGCTTTGTCCTTTTTCGGTTCGGTGTTGCGCATGGCGCGTGCAATGGCTTCTCTCGCGCTGACTTCGGCCGCAAGCGCCGTGTCGAGCGCCGAGCGGCAGAGGCCGGCATGTTGGTAATTGAGGTTTTCGTAGACCTCGGCGGCGGCAGGATAGGCGTCCAGCAGACGCCCCAGGTCGGCGCCCGGCTCAACGTCGTTGAATTCGTGCACCAGGTGTTCTACCACCGAGCGGTACTGCTCGGCGCCTACGGGGACGGCGCTGTGCTCAAGCCGCTCCAGCAGTTGAGCCAGCACGTGGGTCACTGCCAGATCGGTCTTGGAAGACGGATTATGGGTCGTGTTCATGGATTGCATCTGGGGGCAGCATACGCTTATGCAAGTGGCTGCTACGGCGTGGGGGTTGCCCCCTGCGCGGCCTGCATGCGCCGCAGCAGGCTGTGCAGCATCTCCGTCGACAGCCCGTGAATGACCAGCCGGTGCCCGGCCCGCAGGGTCGAAAGCGGCACCAGCGGATGCTTGTTGTTCACCAGGATGAGGTGCTCGGGGGCGCCCAGCAAGGTGGCCGCGTAGATGCCGATGGTTTCGTCCAGCTGCAGCGAATTGGCGGCGCGCCAGAAGTCGTTGTCGGTCAGCATCAGCTGGTACAGCGGCGTGAAAAGCTCGATGGCGCTCTGCAGGTCGAGAAAGTTGAGCCTGCCGCGCGGCATGTCCGAAAGCCGCAGGCCCGGGTCCCTGATCATCGAAAAATCGACCTCGGGCGCCTTGGCCAGCACCAGCCCCTTGTCGCGCAGCGCCTGGTTCAGCCGGATCACGAAGTTGAAGAGATTCAGGTCGTGCTTCAGGAAGGTCTCGTCCTTGAGCGCATCGATGTCGGCCGGCTCCAGCGGCGAGGTGCCCACGGGTACCGGCGAATTGCGGCCGATGAAGCCCAGCACCTGCGAGCCGAGGTGGAAATGCCGCAGGATCAGCCAGTTCGCTTCCGGCGAGACGAAGCGTTTCAGTCCCCAGGCCAGCAGCCGGTGCAGCAGCTTCGAGTGCGACCAGTTGCGCGGCACGAACACCTTCACCACCTGGATCAGGATGATCGTGAGCCGCGCCACTGGCCGCAGGAACGGCAGCAGGTACTGGCGCGAGCCCGAACTCGAATCGGCCAGCCACGCTGCCTTGACCTCGTCGGGCAGCGGCGTGCTCTGGTCCAGGTAGAGCGCAAGCCAGGGACTGGGATCGCGCTCGTCGTGTTCCTGCGCAAGAAAGTCAGGCGTTCGGCTCATGGGGCATCCGCTGTGTAATGTGCTGAAACTGCATCAGGTACAGCGCGGCCGTGTGGCGCGCGGTATCGATGATCTGGCGGGCCGCCCGGCCCCGGCCTTCGGCGCCCTCGCCGCCTTCCACGGCCATCACCATCTCCACCGCGGCGAGCCAGCGGTTCAGGTGGTTCTCGTCGTTGTGGCCGTGGTATTCGAGAAAGCGGAAGGCGTCGGGCAGCAGCTTCAGGCCGGCCTTGATCAGCGGCAGCAGCGCGGGAACGATGCGCTGGCCCGTGCCCTCGATGATGTAGATGGCGCCCAGCAGGCCGATCGGGTTGCGCGTGGCGGCCAGGCCGTGCAGGTAGGCATTGAGCGCCTCTCCGCCAGGGTTGCGGCGCAGATCGTCGATCCGCTCGACGGTGCCGCCGGCCTTGCGGTAGTCGCTGAAGAGAATGTTGAAGTCGTCCTGCTCCTCGCCCGCGTGCACGTCGATCAGCGCGGCCAGCGCCTGGTACGGGCCGGTCAGCGAAGCGGCGCCTTCGCGCATCCAGCGGCTGCCTTCGCGCACCTGCGGGATCCACTGCTCCATCCAGTTCAGGTAGTCGGGCAAGGCAAGGCGGCGCTCGCGGATCTGGCGGATCAGCGGCGTGCGCCAGGCGCGCGAGCGGTAGTCGTGCCAGATGCCGGCCAGTTCGGTCAGCAGCGCGCCGAGGCCTTCGGGCGCGGCGGCCGGGTCGTGCGGCGGAGCGATCGCGGCTTCGTCGTCCGGGGCCGCGTCGGCCGTGGTGCGCGGAACGGCCAGCGCCTGGGCGGGCGCCTCGGCGGCCTCGACCTCCAGCAGCATGTAGGCGGCCATGAAGCGTCCCGATTCCGGTACGTAGCAGAAGATCTGTTCGCCCGGCTTCAACGCCTTGGTGTGCAGGAACTCCGACAGCATGATCAGGATCGACGCGGCCCCCGTGTTGCCGCGCCAGGCCAGGTTGCTCCACCAGCGCTCGCGCGGAATGGCGAGGTCGGCCTTGGCCATCAGGTCCTCGACCACGGGAATGAATTTCTCCGACGAGTAGTGGCACAGGAAGTGGTCGATCCGCTTCGGATCGAGCCATCCGCCCTGCACCAGCGTTGCGTATTCATGGATGCCGATGTCGAACAGATGCGGCAGCAGGCGGATGTCCTGCCGCAGCGACAAGGCACCCGCCGCCTCCGCCTCGGCCCACGAGCCGAAGTCCAGATGGCCGCGCGCGCGGTCCTCGGTCAGGCCCAGCTGCATGCAGACCGGATAGTCCCCCGAGAACGCGCGCTGGTGCACCCACTTGAGCCGCAGCCGCAGCCCTGGATTGCCGGCCAGCGCGGGCGCGCCGTCCGACAGCAGCAGCGCGCCCGCGCCGTCGGAAAGCATCCAGCGCAGGAAGTGCGAATCGAAGTCGGTTTCGTAGCCGCGCGCCGCAAAGCGCGAGCGCTTGAAAAGCCGCGAGGGCATTTCGCTGGCCACCGCGAGCGCGCTGCGGTGTGCCCCCAGCTCGATGCCCTGCGCGGCCGACTGGATAGCCGACACGCCCGCAGCGCAGATGCCGTGCACCGACAGCGTCTCCATGGGCGGCGCCGCCAGTTCGCCCTGGATCATGTTGGCAAAGCCGGGCATCAGCGTGTCGCCGCCCGAAGAGCCGCTGGCCAGCAGCGACACGCGCGACAGCTCGGCGCCGCCGCGCTGCAGGCAGTCGCGGATCGCGCATGCCGCCAGCTGCGCATTGGTGTGGCGCGTCATGCCCTCCTCGTCGATCGCATAGTGCCGCGTGAGGATGCCGTTCTCGGCCAGGATGCGCCGCTTGATGCGCTCCGACATCCGGTTGAGCGGTGCGATGTAGGCATCCATGCGCTCGTTGGGAATGGGCTCGCCGGGCATGAAGTAGCCGGCGCTCTCGATATAGACGCGTTGGAATGGGACGGGCATGGTTCAGTGGGTTGGAGACTCGGGCGGCACGGGCACGGACGGCATCAGCGGGCGGCTGCGAAAACGCGGCCACAGCGCTCCGAGCACGAACACGCGAACCATGTAGGGCACCAGTCCCTGCTCGTTGAGCGCAGGATCGACCTGCGCGCGGTAGCGCGTGCGGTGCAGCTGCGTGAGCTCGGACCAGTGGACATGCGGGTTCTCGTGATGTGCGGTGTGCAGGCCGATGTTGAACAGCAAAGGGTTCACCAGCCCCTCGAAATTGCGCGCGTAGTTCAGGCGGGTACCCGCGGTATCGCGCCGCGCCTCCACATCCGGCACGGGCCGGCGTCCGTCGGCATGTGCGTGCTGCAGATAGTTGGTGGCCAGCAGCCAGTGCAGCCCGTGCAGCTGCGGCACGATCACCAGCAGAAGGGCCTTGCGCCAGTCGAGCAGCAGCAGCGCGCTCCAGCTGCCGAGCCACAGGGCGTACTGCGCCATGCAGTAGCGCCAGGGTCCCGGCCGGCGCCTGCGAAGCCGCGCGAGCCAGCCGAAGAACACCGGCACCAGCACCCACACGGCCTGGAACGGATGCAGCAGGTAGCCCCGCAGATGGTTGGTGTCGCCGCCGAAGCGGTAGGTGCGCGCCACGTCCCGCGGCCCGTGCCGGTGGCGATGGTGGTTGGCCACGTGCGCCGGCCAGAAGACGAAGGTTGGATGGCCCTGCAGCAGCGTGATCCAGAAGTCGGTGACCCGGTTCATGCGCCGCCCGCGCCACATGCGCAGATGCACATGGTTGTGGTGGATCACGCCCACGCCCAGCGTCAGGAACAGCATCGGCGCATAGAGCAGCACGGCAAAGCCGTGCATCCACTGCCATGCCGCCAGCGCCGGGAGCGCCGCCAGGTACGCCAGGCTCTGCCAGTCGCGCCCATGGCGAAGGCGCGCCGGCCGGCGCGGCGCCTCAGGCCGGCGTGCCATGCTGCGGTTGGCGTTGCTGCTTCTCGCGGAAGGCCAGGAACTGCGGCTCGGCCGCGTCGGCGGCAATGCGCGTGCCGAACAACCGGTCCATGAAAGTGAACTGGAAGCCGTAGTTGCCGCTGTGGCAGGCGTGGTGCAAATGGTGCCGGCGGCTTGCGGCAAACCAGTGGCTGTACGACGCCCGGGGAAAGAAGTCGTAGTTCGAATGCCCGATGCTGTTGAAGAACAGGCTGAACAGCGGCACCGACGCGAGCGACCAGAAGCTGAAGTCGTGCAGCAGCATCGGCAGCAGGATCACGTTGCCGAGCATGGCCGCCTCGATCGGATGGAAGCTGTACGTCGCCCATGGCGTGGTCACGACCGAGCGGTGGTGCGGCCCGTGAAAGCGCCGCAGCCAGCGCGTGTGCAGCAGCCGGTGGTTGAACCAGAAATGAACGTCGTTCCAGATCGCGAGCACCAGGATTTCGGCCGCGACCTGGCGCCAGCCCGCGTCGGCATCGAGCCGCGCCCAGCCCAGCTGGAGCAAGCCCCACGGAAACACCATGCCCAGCCCGAACACGAGCACCGACACGCCCGACTGCGCCAGTTCGCGGCGCAGCTGCCCCGGCTGCAGCGGCCGCGGGTCGAGCACGCGCCCGATGCCGAGCGCGGGCAGCACCCGCCGGGCCAGTAGCCAGTTGAGGACACCGAATCCCAGGTAGATGCCGCCGAAAAAGATCAGCCCCCAGCACATCACCTGGAGGGCCGACAACGAAATGAAGCTTTGCGCCATCCCCCGAGGCTACAGCAGCATTTCGGGAACCAGGGGTGCAATGATCAGGTTGTGGAGGCGCTGGAAGAAGCTCGATTCCGGCTCCGACGTGAGGATGACTTCCTTCTCGCCATCGGTGGTGAGCCACTGCAGCGTGCCGGTGTCCTTGGCAATGCGCAGCCGGTACGAATTCTGCAGCTTGCTGATGTTGATGACGCGCAGCATCTCGCGCGCCAGCTGCGGGCTGTCGACCACCACGCCCATCTCGGTGTTCTGGCTCGCCGAGCGCGGATCGAGGTTCATCGAGCCGATGAAGATGCGGGTCTTGTCGATGGCGGCGGTCTTGGAGTGCAGCCGCCCCAGCGATTTGCCGAACATGCCGAAGCGCTCGCCCGCGGTGGTGCGCTGCGGGCTCAGCTCGTACAGGTCGGCACCGCTCCTGAGCAGCCGCTCGCGGTAGCGCGCATAGCCGGTGTGCACCAGCGGCTCGTCGTTGGCGGCCAGCGAATTGGTCAAGAGCGTGAGCTTGACCTTGCGCCTGGCAAGGTCCTCGAAGGCCGCCATGCCGCGCTCGCCGGGCACCAGGTAGGGCGAGGTCAGGTCGACCTCGACCTTGGCGTCCATCAGCAGCGTCCAGACCTTCATGGTCACGCTGGTGGCAATGGCCTCGTCCTCGGTCATCGTTGCGGGCTTGGTGGGCGGATCGGCAATCGCGCGGGCCTCGCCCCACAGCAGGCCCATGCGGCCACCGTCGAGTTCTTCCGCGATCGGCCCGTAGCCCAGCACGTCGGACGGCGGCAGCACGATCTTCGGCGGCGGCGCGGCCATGCCGATCCAGGCGTCGAAGTCGGCGGCCGTGGGCGTGCGGCCGCCCTCCCCGCGCACGATGTCGGCAATGGGCCAGACCTGCTCGCTGTTCCAGTAGGCGTCGAAGATCGATTCGAGCTGCGGCAGCACCTTGCCCACCACCAGCGCGTCCATGTCGATGAAGTTCTGCGCCTCGCTCAGCACGAAATACTCGTCGGCGATGTTGCGCCCGCCCACCACCGCCATGACGCCGTCGGCGATGAAGAGCTTGTTGTGCATGCGGTGGTTGAGCCGCCCGATCTCGTGCGGCGAGGCCGCGAAGCGCGAGAGAAAACCGCCGCGTCCGCAGCAGAACGGATTGAACAGCCGCACCTGCACATTGGGCGTGGCCGAAAGCGCGAGCAGCGGCTGCTGGCTCTTGACTGTGTAGAGATCGTCCACCAGCAGCCGCACCTGCACCCCGCGCCCGGCCGCCTCGCGCAGCGCGCGCATCAGGAGGCGGCCGGTGGCGTCGTTCTCGAACTGGTAGTACTGGACCACCAGCGAGCGCTGGGCGCGCTCTGCAAGCTGCACGCGCGCGTCGAGCGAATACACGCCGAGCGGCATCAGCCGGAAGCCCGAATGCTCGCCCGGCGGCGTCGAGGCGGCTGCGATGCGTGCCAGGGTGGTGGACGGATCGGCCGCGGCGGCGTTCACCGCCGCCCGCTCGCGCGCCGGCGGCAGCGAGCCGCACGCCGCCAGCGCCGCAGCCATGGCGCCGGCAAGACAGATACGCAGAAGTGGGGTCCAGAGGTTCATGATGGCATCCTAGAATTCGTTTCACCCCTGCTCGGAGTTACACCATGGCAAGACCGATCCTCTCACGCATTGCCCTGATGTCGGTCGCCGCCGGGCTGGCACTGCCCGCCTGGGCTGCACTGGACATCGGCGATCCGGTGCCCAAGTTCACCGCCAACGCCGCGCTCGGCGGCAAGACCTTCCGCTATTCGCTGGCCGAGGCGCTGGCCAAGGGCCCGGTGGTGGTGTACTTCTTTCCGGCGGCCGACTCCAGCGATTGTTCGATCGAAGCGCATGCCTTCGCCGAAGCCGTCGACCAGTTCGCCGCGCTCGGCGCCACGGTCATCGGCGTGTCGGCCGACGACATCGACACCCTCTCCAAGTTCTCGGTCAAGTCGTGCCAGAGCCGCTTTCCCGTGGCTTCGGATGAATCCAAATCCGTGATCAACGGCTTCGACGCCCTGATGCAGACCCGGCCCGACTTCGCCAACCGACTGTCCTACGTGATCGCGCCGAACGGCAAGGTGGCCTATTACTACCAGAACCTGAATCCGGACAAGCACGTGGAGCGCATGCTCAACGCGGTCCGGGCGCTGCCGCGGCCGGGCGCAGGCGCACCCCGGTAGCGGGTGCAAAATCCCGTCCCATGCAACTCAACTTCATCGCCAACGCCGACGTCCCGTCATCCTCCGGCCGCACCCTGCAGGTGCTCGACCCCTCCGACGGCCAGCCTTTCGACGAAATCCAGCGCAGCAATGCCGCCGACATCGATTCCGCCGTGCGCGCGGCGCGCGACTGCTTCGAGGGCGTCTGGCACAAGGTGAGCGCGGCCGACCGCGGCCGCCTGCTCTACAAGCTCTCGCAGAAGGTTGCCGAGCACGTCGACGAGCTCGCGCTCATCGAGCAGCGCGATTGCGGCAAGCCGGTGAAGCAGGCCCGCGCCGACGCACTCGCGCTGGTGCGCTATTTCGAGTTCTATGCCGGCGCCTGCGACAAGCTGCACGGCGAGACCATTCCCTACCAGGACGGCTACAGCGTCTTCACCTGGCGCGAGCCGCACGGCGTCACCGGCCACATCATTCCGTGGAACTACCCGATGCAGATCTTCGGGCGCAGCGTGGGCGGCGCGCTGGCGGCCGGCAACGTGTGCGTGGTGAAGCCGGCCGAGGATGCCTGCCTTTCCCTCATTCGCGTGGCGCAGCTGGCGGCCGAGGTCGGCTTTCCGGCCGGCGCGCTCAACATCGTGACAGGCTACGGCCATGAAGTGGGCGACGCGCTCGCGCGGCACGAAGGCATCGACCACATCAGCTTCACCGGCAGCCCGAAGATCGGCACGCTGATCCAGCAGGTGGCGGCGGAGCGGCATTGCCCGGTCACGCTCGAACTCGGCGGCAAGAGCCCGCAGATCATCTTTGCCGACGCCGACCTCGACGCGGCCATTCCGGTGATCATCAACGCCATCGTGCAGAACGCCGGCCAGACCTGTTCGGCCGGCTCGCGCGTGCTGATCCAGCGCGGCATCTACGAGCCGCTGCTCGAGCGCCTCGGCCGTGCCTTCGAGGCCCTGCGCGTCGGCCCCGCGGCCATGGACCTGGACGTCGGCCCGCTGATCCGCCAGACACAGCAGCAGCGCGTGTGGGATTTCCTGAGCGACGCCCAGGTGGCGGGCATCCCGATGGTGGCCCACGGCATCGTGGTCGACGAGGCGCCCGAAACCGGCTTCTACCAGGCCCCCACCCTGCTGCGCGACGTGCCGGTGAACCACCGCCTCGCCCAGGAAGAGGTGTTCGGCCCGGTGCTCGCCGCGATGCAGTTCGCCGACGAGGACGAAGCGGTGGCGCTCGCCAACGCCACGCAGTTCGGCCTTGTGGCCGGCGTCTGGACGACCGACGGTGCGCGCCAGTTCCGCATGGCCAAGCGGGTTCGCAGCGGCCAGGTGTTCATCAACAACTACGGCGCCGGCGGCGGCGTGGAACTGCCGTTCGGCGGCGTCAAGTCGTCGGGCTACGGACGCGAAAAGGGCTTCGAAGCGCTCTACGGCTTCACCACGCTCAAGACGGTGGCCATCAAGCACGGCTGAGGCGCGCGCCGCGTGCAGGGCCGGGTTCCGGGCGGCGCTCGCCGAGGAGTAGCCCTTTTCGGAATCGGCCCGCGCCCGATGGAGTAAATTGGCCGCTGTCCATGAACCGCAAAAGCACCACCGTCATTCCGCTCTCCGAGGTCGGCCGCGCGCGCCCCGCCGTGGCGGTTCCGGAGGTGGCCGTGCCCGCCACCGGGCGGCTGCTCGACCGCCTGGGCCGGCCGCTCACCGACCTGCGCATCAGCGTGACCGACCGCTGCAACTTCCGCTGCAGCTACTGCATGCCGAAGGACGTGTTCGACAAGGACTACCAGTACCTGCCGCACAGCGCGCTGCTGAGCTTCGAGGAAATGACCCGGCTCGCGCGCCTGTTCGCGGCCCATGGCGTGCGCAAGATCCGCCTCACCGGCGGCGAGCCGCTGCTGCGCAAGAACATCGAGGCGCTGATCGCGCAGCTCTCTGAAATCCGCACCCCGGGCGGCGAACCGCTCGCGCTCACGCTCACCACCAACGGCTCGCTGCTGCAGCGCAAGGCGGCCGCGCTGGCCGCCGCCGGCCTGCAGCGTGTGACCGTGAGCCTCGACAGCCTGGACGATGCGGTCTTCCGCCACATGAACGACGTCGATTTTCCGGTGGCCGACGTGCTCGCCGGCATCGAGGCGGCGCTGGCCGCGGGCCTCGGTCCGCTGAAGGTGAACATGGTGGTCAAGCGCGGCACCAACGAGCAGGAAATCCTGCCGATGGCGCGCTACTTCCGCGACCACCACGGCGGCAAGGTGGTGCTGCGCTTCATCGAATACATGGACGTGGGCGCCACCAACGGCTGGCGCATGGACGAGGTGCTGCCCTCGGCCGAGGTCATTGCGCGCATCGGCGCCGAGTTTCCGCTGGTGCCGCTCGAGCCCAGCGCGCCGGGCGAAACCGCCCAGCGATGGGCCTACGCCGACGGCGGCGGGGAAATCGGCGTGATCAGCAGCGTGACCCAGGCCTTCTGCCACGACTGCAGCCGTGCGCGCCTGTCCACCGAGGGCAAGCTCTACCTCTGCCTCTTCGCGAGCGCGGGCCACGACCTGCGCCCCCTGCTGCGCGGCACCGCCACCGACGAGGACATCGGCTCCGCCATCGGCCACATCTGGCAGGGCCGCGCCGACCGCTATTCCGAACTGCGCGCGCTGCGCGGCCCCGACAGCGGCGAGCACGACGCCAACAACCCCGCGCCGCGCCGCGTCGAAATGAGCTACATCGGCGGATGACCCCCAAAACACAAGATTCCATTTCCCCCGGCGAGATCACCGGCCTGCTGCTGGCCGGCGGCCGCGGCTCCCGCATGGGCGGCATCGACAAGGGCCTGCAGAACTTCAACGGCTCGCCGCTTGCCATGCATGCCGTGCTGCGCCTGGGCATGCAGGTGGGCGAGGTCATGATCAATGCCAACCGCAACCTGGCGGCTTACGAGTCCTTCGGCGTTCCGGTGTGGCCCGACAGCCTGGCCGACTATGCCGGCCCGCTCGCGGGCTTCCTGACCGGGCTCGAACGCTGCGAAACGCCCTACCTTCTCACAGTGCCCTGCGACACGCCGCTGTTTCCGCTCGACCTGGCGAGCCGGCTGGCCGAGGCCCTGGTGGCCGACAACGCGGAAATCGCCATGGTGAGCGCGCCCGAGGCCGCCGCCGAGCCCGGCGCAGCGCCGGTGCTGCGGCCGCAGCCGGTGTTCTGCCTGCTGCACACCACGCTGCTCGAAAGCCTGGTGAACTTCACCCAGTCCGGCGGACGCAAGATCGACGCCTGGACCGCGCAGCACCGCACGGTGCTCGTGCCCTTCGACCGCCCCGGCGACGCCCCCGACGCCTTCTTCAATGCCAACACGCTGGCCGAACTGCACGCGCTGGAAAACCGATGAGCCGCATCGCCGACATTGCCGCCGCCCTTGCCGGCTATGACCCCCAGGCGCTGAGCGTCCAGGGCGTGCAGGCCTTCCTGGCGCAACTGGTAGCACCCGCCGTGGTGGCCGAGCGCGAGGAAGTCGCGCTGCGCGAAGCGCTCGGCCGTGTGCTGGCCGAAGACATCATCTCGCCGGTCAGCGTGCCGCCGCACGACAACTCCGCGATGGACGGCTTTGCCTTCGACGGCGCGATCCTGCGGGACGATTCGCCGACCGACGCCTCCATCGAGCTGCGCGTGGTGGGCACTGCCTTGGCCGGCACGGCCTGGCGCGGCGTGCTCGCCGCCGGCGACGCGGTTCGCATCATGACGGGCGCGGTCATGCCCGAAGGGCTCGACACCGTGATCCCGCAGGAATTCTGCAAGGTCGACGGCGACCGCGTGCGCTTTCCCGCCAAGGTGCTTCGGCGCGGCGACAACCGCCGCTTCGCGGGTGAAGACCTCATGCAGGGCCAGCCGGCCCTGCGCCGCGGCGAGCGCCTGTCGCCTGCCGCGCTGGGCATGGTCGCCAGCCTGGGCCTGCCTTCGGTGCCCGCGCTGCGGCGGCTGCGCGTGGCCTATTTCTCGACCGGCGACGAGATCCTGAGCCTTGGCGAGCCGCCGCGCGAAGGCGCGGTGTACGACAGCAACCGCTACACCGTGTTCGGCCTGCTCACGCGGCTGGGCTGCGAAGTGATCGACCTGGGCCTGGTGCGCGACGACCCGGCCACGCTCGCCGCCACGCTGCAGCATGCCGCGGGCCAGGCCGACGCCATCATCACCAGCGGCGGCGTGAGCGTCGGCGCCGCCGACCACACGCGCGCCGTGATGCAGCAGCTCGGCGACATGGCTTTCTGGCGCGTGGCGATGCGTCCCGGCCGGCCGATGGCGGTGGGGCTCGTTCCTCGCAGCCAGCAGGCCGCGCCAGGCTCGGCGGTGCTCTTCGGCCTGCCCGGCAATCCGGTGGCCGTCATGGTCACCTTCCTCGCCTTCGTGCGGCCCGCCCTGCTGCGCATGATGGGCTGCCACGAGATTGCCGCCGCGCCGGCGCCGCTGCTGCGCGCGCGCGCCGCGAGCGCCATCCGCAAGAAGCCCGGCCGCACCGAATACCAGCGCGGCTTCGTGCGGGCCGTGGCCGGTGCGCTGCCCGAGGTCCGCATTGCCGGCAACCAGGGCTCCGGCGTGCTGAGCTCGATGGTCGAGGCCAACGGGCTCGTGGTGCTGCACCACGACCAGGGCAATGTGGCCGCGGGCGACGAAGTCGACGTGATGATGCTGGAGGCGTAGCCCGCCACGGGCCGCGCACTCGGCAGGCAGCGGCTCAGATCCGGCCCAGCGCCTTGTCCACGCCCTTGTTGGCCAGCATGTCGGCACGCTCGTTGCCGACGTCGCCCGAGTGGCCCTTGACCCAGCGCCATTCGATCACGTGGCCTCCTTCGGCCACCAGCTTGTCGAGTTTCTGCCAGAGCTCGACGTTCTTGACCGGCTGCTTGGTCGAGGTGCGCCAGCCCTTGGCCTTCCAGCCGCGGATCCATTCGGTGATGCCCATGCGCACGTACTGGCTGTCCAGGTAGAGGATGACCTTGCAGGGCCGCTTGAGCGCGGCCAGGCCCTCGATCACGGCGGTGAGCTCCATCCGGTTGTTGGTGGTGTTGAGTTCGCCGCCGAACAGTTCCTTTTCGGTGGCGCCCGACTTGAGCCACGCGCCCCAGCCGCCAGGGCCGGGATTGCCTTTGCACGCACCATCGGTGTAGATCACGACTTCGTTCAAAACGCTCTTTTCCTTCTTCTTCAATATTCAATATTCAATATTCAATATTCAATGTTCAATCGGCGCGGTCGGCCTTGGCCCTGTGCATCTTGCCTGCAATGGGTACCGGCGCGGTGGCGCGCGCCGCCGCGCGGCGCCAATCGGCGCTCAGCAGGCGCATGCCGCGCACCCGCTTGACGGCCACCAGGAAGTACGCCGCGCCGAAGATGGGCCACCAGCGCTCGCCGGCGGCGTCCATCCAGCGGCAGCGCTCGAGCCATGCCTCGCTGCGCACCGCGGGCCGGTAGACGCCGAAGCGCCCCGACTCCACCTCGAAGCTCAGGAGCCGCAGCCAGTCGCGCATGCGCCAGTAGCCGATGAACTCGCCGCCCTCGGGCAGAAAGAGATCGCCGAGGCCGAGCCGGCGGTACAAGTGCGCGCGGCGCTGCCTCATGCCCCAGAGGCTGGCCGGATTGAGCCCGCAGATCACCACGCGGCCCTCGGGCACCAGCACCCGCTCCACTTCGCGCAGGGCCGCGTGGGGGTCCTGGCTCAGCTCCAGCGCATGCGGCAGCACCACCAGGTCGAGGCTGTTGGCGGCAAACGGCAGCGCCGCAAAATCGGTGTACAGCGCAGCCCTGCCGGACGGCTGGCCGGGGTCGGGCAGCGCCAGCCAACGGTGCGGCATGCGGTTGGTGCGCAGGCCATCGACCCCGGCAGCGCCGAGCTGCAGCGCGTGGTAGCCGAAAACATCCGCCACGGCTTCGTCGAACTGGGCCTGCTCCCACGCGAGCAGGTAGCGGCCGGGGGGGGTCGCGAACCAATCCTGCAAACCTATAATTTGACCGCTCATGACCCTTGTTCCGCTGCCCGCCTTCGCTGACAACTACATCTGGATGCTGCAGGACGGGTCCAACGCGATCGTGGTGGACCCGGGCGACGCCCAACCGGTGTTCGACGCCTTGGCGCGCGACAAGCTGCAGCTCGCCGCGATTCTAGTCACGCACCATCACCCCGATCACACGGGCGGCGTGGCCGCGCTCCATGCCCCCACCGGCGCGCCGGTCTTCGGTCCGGCACGCGAACGCATTCCGCAGCCCTTCAAGCCGCTGTCGCATGGCGACACCGCCGAGGTGCTCGGGCTGCGCTTTTCGGTCATCGACGTGCCTGGCCACACGGCCGGCCACATCGCCTACTTCCTGCCCGCAAGCGCAGGCCGGGCGCCGCTTCTTTTTTGCGGCGACACGCTGTTCTCCGGCGGCTGCGGCCGGCTGTTCGAAGGCACGCCAGCGCAGATGCTGGCCTCGCTCGATGCGCTGGCGGCGCTGCCGGGCGACACCCGCGTGTGCTGCGCGCACGAATACACACTTGCTAACCTGCGTTTCGCCCGCGCGGTGGAACCCGGCAATGCCGATCTGACTCAGTACAGCGCGCACTGCGAAAGCCTGCGCGCGCAGGGGCGGCCCACGCTGCCCTCGCAACTGGCCACCGAACGCCGGATCAACCCCTTTCTTCGCAGCCGCGAAGCCACTGTCCTTAGAGCGGTGCGCGAGCACGCCGAGCTTTCCGCCGATGCGGCCGAAGCCGAGGTGTTCGCTGCGCTGCGCCAATGGAAAAACGACTTCCGATGAAACTTATCGCTGCTGTCTGCCTTGCAGGCTCACTGTTGCTCGCGGGCTGCGCGGGCACCAACAGCCCGTCTTCCTCCTCCACCACCACATCCGCGCAATCCACCGCCGGCGGCACCGGCGCCAAGGCTTCCGGCAGCGCGGCGCCGGTCTACCCGGGCGGACCGCTCACCCCCATCACCAGCAGCGAAGCCCATTCGCAGAGCGTCGTCACGCTGGCGCCGCCCGCCGACATGTGGGACCGCATCCGCCGCGGCTTCAAGATGCCGAACCTCGAAAGCGACCTGGTGCGCGACCGCGAGCAGTGGTATGCCACCCGGCCCGACTACATCCAGCGCATGACCGAGCGCTCGAACAAGTACATCTTCCACATCGTCGAAGAACTCGAGCGGCGCAACATGCCGACCGAACTCGCGCTGCTGCCGTACATCGAGAGCGCGTTCAATCCGCAGGCCATTTCCAGCGCACGCGCCGCGGGCATGTGGCAGTTCATGCCCGCCACCGGCACCGACTTCGACCTCAAGCAGAACATCTTCCGCGACGACCGGCGCGACGTGGTGGCCTCGACGCGCGCCGCACTCGACTACCTGCAAAAGCTCTACGGCATGTTCGGCGACTGGCAGCTCGCGCTGGCCGCCTACAACTGGGGCGAAGGCAGCGTGAGCCGCGCCATCGCCAAGAACCAGCGCCTGGGCCTGCCCACCACCTACAGCGATCTTTCCATGCCGGCCGAAACGCGGCTCTACGTGCCCAAGCTGCAGGCGGTGAAGAACATCGTGGCCAATCCGCAGGCGTTCAACACCGAGCTGCCGCTGATCGCGAACCACCCGTACTTCCAGACCGTAACGCTCACGCGCGACCTCGACGTCGAACTGGCGGCCAAGCTGGCCGACATCCGCCTCGAGGACTTCCGCGCCCTCAACCCGGCCGCGCACAAGCCGGTGCTGCTGGCGGCCGGCACGCCGCAGATCCTCCTGCCCTGGGACAACGCGGCCGTGTTCCAGCGCAACTTCGATGCGTACTCGCAAGGCCAGTACGCCAGCTGGACGGCATGGGTGGTTCCCAACACGATGACGGTGGCCGACGCAGCCCAGCGCTCGGGCATGAGCGAAGCCGACCTGCGCGCACTCAACAGCATTCCGCCGCGCATGCTCATCAAGGCCGGCTCCACGCTCATCGTGCCGCGCGGCGCGCGCGTCAAGGAAGACGTGACGGCGCTGGTGGCCGACAGCGGCCACCTGAGCTTCCAGCCCGAAATCGTCAATCGCCGCACCACCGTCAAGGCCGGACGCAACGACAGCGTGGCCAGCATCGCGCGCCGCTACAAGCTCAAGCCCGACAGCGTGGCCGAGTGGAACGACGTCAAGCTCAACCATTCGTTCAAGCGCGGCTACAGCGTGGTGGTGTACCTGCCGGTCCGCGCTGCACCCGAAGCGCGCGTCGGCACGGGCGCGGCACGGGCGCACGGCCGCACCGCCGTTGCCGACAAGCGCGGCGGCGGCCCCGTGAAGGCGGTTGCCGCACGCGGCCGCAACGTGGTGGTGGTGAAGACGCCGGCAGGCAAGCAGGTGGTGCGCGAGAAGCGCGGCGGCACGCCGTCGAAGAAAAAGCGCTGAGCCTTGCCCGCGAGCCGGCGGCAACCGAAGCGCGGACGCTAGAGCTTTTCGGTTTCGCCGCTGCGCGGCTGCCACTTCATGAGGCGCTTCTCGATGAGGCCGACCAGGCCGTCGAGCAAGAGCGCAAAGGCCGTCAGCACCACGATGCCGGCAAAGACGGTGTTCACGTCGAAGGTGCCCTCGGCCTGCAGGATCAGGTAGCCCACGCCGCGCGCCGAGCCCAGGTACTCCCCGACCACGGCGCCGACGAAGGCCAGGCCCACCGAAGTGTGCAGGCTCGAGAACACCCAGCTCGTCGCGCTCGGCAGGTAGACCGTGCGAAGCAGCTGCCGCTGGTTGGCGCCGAGCATCTTCGCGTTGGCCAGCACCACCGGGCTCACCTCGCGCACGCCCTGGTAGACGTTGAAGAACACGATGAAGAACACCAGCGTGACGGCCAGCGCCACCTTGCTCCAGATGCCGAGGCCGAACCACAGCGCGAAGATCGGCGCGAGGATCACGCGCGGCATCGAGTTGGCGGCCTTGATGTAGGGATCGAGGATCAGGCTCGCGGTGGGTGCCAGCGCCAGCCAGAGCCCGCAGGCCAGGCCCAGCACGGTGCCGATGCCGAAGGCCAGCACCGTCTCGAGCAGCGTGGTGCCCAGGTGCCGGTAGATGTCGGCATTGCCCTTCAGGCCTTCAGGAAACAGCAGGTTCGGCGGCACCTCGAACGGCAGGAACCAGCTCCAGATGCGCCCCGCCACCTGGATCGGCTCGCCCAGGAAAAAGGCGATCTGCTGGTTGCGCGACGCCAGGTGCCAGCCCACCAGGATGATCGCGAGCAGCACCAGCTGCCAGAAGCGCGCATTGCGTTCGTTCAGGCGCGGCATCATGCGGCCTTCCTGAGCTGCTGCGCATAGCCCTTGAGCACTTCGTCGCGCAGCACCTCCCAGATCTGGGTGTGCAGCTCGACGAAGCGCGGCTGCGTGCGCACCTCGGCCACGTCGCGCGGCCGCGCCAGGTCGATGGCGAACTCGCCGATCGGATGCGTGGCCGGGCCAGCCGACAGCACCACCACGCGGTCGCTCATTGCAATGGCTTCGTCGAGATCGTGCGTGATGAAGAGCACGGCCTTCCGACCTTGTGAGCCCCCGGGCGCTGCGCGGCTCGGCGCGCTCCAGATGTCGAGTACCTCGTTCTCCATCAGCTGGCGCGTCTGGATGTCGAGCGCGCTGAAGGGCTCGTCCATGAGGATGATGTCGGGGTCGAGCACCAGCGTCTGCGCGAGCGCCACGCGCTTGCGCATGCCGCCCGAGAGCTGGTGCGGATAGCGGTCGCCAAAGCCCGAGAGGCCCACGCGCGAAAGCCAGGCCTCGGCCTGCCCGCGTGCATCGGCATCGGGCACGCCGCGGTACTGCAGCCCCACCATCACGTTGTCGATGGCGCTTCGCCACGGCATCAGCGCCTCGGTCTGGAACATGTAGCCGGCGCGCGCATTCACGCCCGCCAGCGTCTGGCCGAAGACCTTGATGGTGCCCGACGAAGGTTCGAGCAGGCCCGCGCCCACGTTCAGCAAGGTCGACTTGCCGCAGCCCGTGGGGCCCACCACCGAGACGAATTCCCCAGCCCGCACGCGCAGCGTGGTGTCGGCCACCGCGGTGTAGCGCTGGCCCGGATCGTCCTTCGAATGGAAGGTGCAGCTGATGGAGAGAAGCTCGAGTGCGTAGTCGGACATGTCTGGCGAGAATTCTGGCATTGGCCGCCACAAGAAAAAACCCGGCCGAAGCCGGGTCGCGGGGACGTTCGGAGTCAGGCTTTGAACCTGTCTTTCGCGCGCCTAGCAAAATCGTTGGTGTAGGTCTTCATGAGGTCGATCTTGTCGGGCTTCACGGCCGTGTCGAAGCTCGAGATCGCGGTGAGCGCCGTCTTGGGACCGTCGGCCGGCACGAGGCCGTCGGTGGCGATCGATTCGCGCACCTTGTCGAAGGACGCGAGGTACAGCGCGCGGTCGCCGAGCAGGTAGGTCTCGGGCACCGTCTTGATGATGTCGCCGGGGCCGGCTGTCTGCAGCCACTTGAGGCCGTGGACGATGGCATTGGCCAGTGCCTGGCAGGTGTTGGGATTCTTCTGGATGAAGTCGACCGGCGCGTAGAGGCAGGCCGCGGGCATCGGTCCGCCGAACACCTGCTGCGTGCCCTTGAGCGTGCGCGTGTCGCTGATGATCTTCACGTCGCCCTTCTGCTCGAGCATGGTCATGACGGGGTCGGTGTTGCTGATGGCGTCGATCTGGCCCGAGCGCAGCGCCGTGAGCGCGCCGGCCGCCACGCCCACGCCGATGTAGCTCACGTCGCTGGCCTTGAGGCCGCCGCGCGACAGCACGAGATTGGCCACCATGTTGGTCGAGGAGCCCGGCGCCGAGACGCCGATCTTCCTGCCCTTGAGATCGGAAATTCCAGTGTAGCCCGCCATGTTCTTGGTCGACACGCCCACCGCGATCTGCGGCGCACGGCCCTGCAGCACGAAGGCCTGGAAGAACTGGTTCTTGGCCTGCAGGTTGATGGTGTGCTCGTAGGCGCCGGAGCACACGTCCGCCGATCCGCCCACCACGGCCTGCAGCGCGCGTGCGCCGCCTGCGAAATCGGAGATCTCGACGTCGAGGCCTTCGGCCTTGAAGTAGCCGAGCTGTTCGGAGATGGTGAGCGGCAAATAGTAGAACGCCGCCTTGCCGCCCACTGCAATGGAAATCTTCGTCTTCTCGAGCTTGGCTTGCGCAAAGACCCGCGGCAACGCAATGGTTGCCGCAGCGACTGCGGAGACTGTCATGAGGGTTCTGCGGTGGAGCATGGAGCAATCCTGCGGGCGCTTGATTCTGGTGGACTGAATCGAGCTTAGGGGTGCGCCCCCGTTGCCTGCATCGGGGTCATCCCGTGCGGGTTTCCACGTAAGCATGAAGGCCTCCACGAGGCCTGTGCCGAATGGCCTGCTGCGCACTGGCGCAGAGGCTTTTATCGCTCTTAGCGCGCGATAAAAAGGATCGCGATATTGACCACGAAACCGAGCGCCCATACCGCACTGCGCACGGAGCCGATGCCCTTGATATAGACCGCGATATAGATCGCACGCAGTACGACATAGGCCGCCGCCAGCATGTCGAGCCGCGCCTGATTGGCGCCGAGCTGGTGCGCAATGATCACCGCGCCGATGAAGAACGGAAGGCCTTCGAAGCTGTTGGCCTGCGCGCTGTTGGCGCGCGCGCGCCAGCCGCTCTGCTTTGCGGCCCAGTCGCGCGGCTGCACGTTGTCGCGCGGACCGAAACTGCCGGCCTTGGCGATCCATGCCGCGAGATACGGCAGGCCGCAGGCGATGAACACGCACCAGTAGGCGACGGTGAGCAAGGAAAGAGTCATGCGGGTTGTCTACGTTCGATGGAGAGCTGGCGCAGCGAACGAACGCCGCGCGCTATCGGCGGTCCACCAGGGCATGCGCGATGGTGCCGAGATCCACGTATTCGAGCTCGCTGCCGGCAGGCACGCCGCGCGCGAGGCGCGTCACGTTGAGGCCGCGCTGCCGGAGCGCTTCGCCGATCACGTGCGCGGTGGCTTCGCCCTCCGCCGTGAAGTTGGTGGCCAGGATGACCTCGCTCACGGTGCCGTCCAGTGCGCGGTCGAAGAGTTTCTGCAGGCCGATGTCCTTGGGTCCGATGCCGTCGAGCGGACTGAGCTTGCCCATCAGCACGAAGTAGTAGCCGCGGAAGGCCCCGGTGCGTTCGAGCGCGGCCTGGTCGGCCGGCGTCTCGACCACGCAGAGCTTGCTTGCGTCGCGGCGCGTGTCGAGGCACACGCTGCAGACCGGTGCTTCGGTGAAGGTGTTGCAGCGTTCGCAATGCCGCACGTTGCCGGCCGCCTGCTGCAGCGCGCGCGCAAGCAGCTGCGCGCCCTCGCGGTCGTGCTGCAGCAAGTGGAAGGCCATGCGCGAGGCCGACTTGACGCCGACGCCGGGCAGGCGGCGCAGCGCATCGACCAGCGCATCGAGCGAACTGGCGTCGGCCATCAATGGCTCAGAACGGCAGCTTCATGCCGGGCGGGAGGCCCGGCATGCCTGCGGTGAGCTTGCCCATCTTCTGCTCGCTGGTTTCCTCGGCTTTGCGCACCGCGGCATTGAAGGCGGCGGCCACCAGGTCTTCGAGCATGTCCTTGTCGTCGGCCAGGAGGCTCGGGTCGATGGTGATGCGCTTGACGTCGTGCTTGCAGGTCATCACGACCTTCACGAGGCCCGCGCCCGACTCGCCTTCGACCTCGATGGTGGCCAGTTCTTCCTGGGCCTTCTTGAGGTTGTCCTGCATTGCCTGCGCCTGCTTCATGAGGCCGGCCAGTTGTCCTTTGTTGAACATCGTTGGTCCTGATTGGTTGGAATGGGGGAAGGATAAGAGAGATGGCGGCCGATGCCGAATGCCGCAGGAGCCGGCACGGTTTTTCAGTGGCGTTCCGTCAGGCGGGCTTGAGTGTTCCAGGCACGATCTTCGCATCGAATTCGCGCATCAGCATCTGCACTTCGGGATCGCTGCGGATGGCCTCCTCGGCCACGCGCTGGCGCTCGTCGGCCGCCTGCTTGTTGCGGCGCGCGGGGCTGTCGACCACGGCGCCGATCTCGATGGCGAGCTTCACGCCGTGACCCAGCGCGGCCAGTGCATCCGTGAGCTTCTCGCGGGCCGAAGGCTGGTTGAGCAGCTCGCGCTCGACGCGAAGTATCCACTGGTCGACGTCGCGCGCCACCAGCTGCGACTGCAGCGCGAGTTCGCGCGCGAGGGCGTTGATGCTCTCGGCCGCGATCATCTGCGTGACCGTGGCGTGCCAGAAGTCGCCGTCCTCGCTCGGCGGAATGGGCGGTGCCGGGCCGCGCTGCTCATCGGGGCGCGGCGCGTCGCGCTGGCTCGGCGGCGGCTGCACGCGCATGGGAACGGCAAGCACCCGGGGCGCCTCGGCAGCCGGCGAGGGCTCAATTTCTGCGGAAGGCCTGGGCCCGTTTGGCCGCACGGGCTCGTTGACCACGGCCAGGCGCTGGCCGGCCGGCGCCGGATTGGATCGAGGAGGCACCGGCGCAGCGACGGAAATCGACGCTGGCGGCGCGACGATCGCCGCCGTGTCTTGATGAGCCGGCGCTACGGGCGCAGGGACCGAAGCCGCCCGGGCGGCTTCATTCAGAGTTTTTTTTTCCGCGGAGGCCGAAGAAGCGGCCGCGTTGGAAGGCTTGAAGGCCAGGAGCCTGAGCAGCACCATGGTCAGCGCCGCGTACTCGTCGGGCGCCAGCCCCAGCTCGCTGCGCCCGTGCAGGCACAGGCTGTAGAGCAGCTGCGTTTCGTCGGCCGGCATCAGCGACGCGAGGCGCGCCGTATCGGCCGCGTCGGGATCGGTGGCCGAATCGGCCGATTCCGCCCGCGACGGCACCGCCTGCAGCACGGCCATGGCCTGCAGCACCGCGGTCATTTCTTCCAGCGTGGACGCGGCGGACATGCCGTCGCGCCGCAGCGCCTCGGAGGTGTCGACCACCGTCCTGCCATCGCCCAGCGCCAGCGCCTCGATCAGCTTGAACACATGGCCACGGTCCACGCTGCCGAGCATCTGGCGCACGCCGGCTTCGAGCAGTTCGCCGTTGCCGAAGGCGATGGCCTGGTCGGTGAGCGACAGCGCGTCGCGCATCGAGCCGCGTGCCGCACGCGCCAGCAGGCGCAGCGCCTGCGGCTCGGCCGGCACCTGTTCGGCCTGCAGCACGCCCGTGAGGTGCTCCAGCACCGTCTCGGGCGCCATCGGCCGCAGGTTGAACTGCAGGCAGCGCGACAGCACCGTGACCGGGACCTTCTGCGGATCGGTGGTGGCCAGAACGAACTTGAGGTATTCCGGCGGCTCCTCGAGCGTCTTCAGCATCGCGTTGAACGCGGTGTTGGTGAGCATGTGCACTTCGTCGATCATGAAGACCTTGAAGCGCCCCTGCACCGGCTTGTAGACCGCCTGCTCGAGCAGCGACTGCACCTCGTCCACGCCGCGGTTCGATGCCGCGTCGAGCTCGGTGTAGTCGACGAAGCGGCCCGAATCGATGTCCTTGCAGGCCTGGCACACCCCGCAAGGCGTGGCCGTGATGCCGCCCTGCCCGTCCGGGCCCTGGCAATTGAGCGACTTGGCCAGGATGCGTGAGACGGTGGTCTTGCCCACGCCCCGCGTCCCGGTGAAAAGATAGGCGTGATGCAGGCGCTGCGTGGTCAACGCGTTCTCGAGCGCCTGCACCACATGCCCCTGGCCAACCATCTCACCGAAGGTTTTCGGACGGAACTTGCGAGCGAGCACGAGATAAGACATTGCGGGCATTCTAAAAGGCGCTGCACCGGCCTCGCCTTCACCCCCCGATCAAAAAAAGACCTGACTTTTCGTGGGACACCGAGGAACCGGCTTCGCCGGGCCTCTGGTGTCGCCCCCAGCAGGGGGGTGGGCGAAGCGACACGAAGTGCGCGCAGCCTGGGGGGTTACAATACGTGCTGACGGGCCTCCCTGCATGGTGAAGTGGCCAACCGGGTCAGGTGGGGAACCAAGCAGCCCTAACTGCGTAGTCAGTGCCAGGGGTAAGGCTCGTCAACCTAACATCAAAGATACGAGGCATGGCAGGCAGCCACCTCACCGGCGCTGAGTCCTCAGCCGCCGCATCCAGCTAGCCCATCTGCCGCAGTCCGGCCATGACCTCTTCGGCCGGCGGCAACTCGCTGGTTCGCCAGACCAGCCGGGCCTGACGATCGAACAGATAAACCTGGCCGGTATGGCGGTCGCCCGCTGCCGCGCCTCCCGTGAACAGCGAGAACATCGACTCAAGCGCCTCGGGGGCTGGCGCCGCCGCGCTCCACGTTGGCCTTGCGCCGAAGCGCCGCAACCAGGCGCTCAGTGCCACAGGGTCGTCGGCCAGCGGGTCGATGCTCAGCGACAGCAGGCGCACCGCCGTGTAGCGCTCCGACAGCAATGCCGCCTGCAGCGTCGAGAACAAGGCTCCCTGGATCGGGCAGACCGTGCTGCATCCGGTAAACATCAATTGAACGGCGGTTGGGGCGCCTCGTAACTGCGCCGCAAGCATCGGTGTGGCGCCGTCGTGGCGCCGCAGCGGCAGGGCCGGAACCGACACCGCCGGCAGCACCGGTCCGATGCTGGTGTTTGCGCGCGCCGCAGGCACACCCAGCCACGCCAGTGCACCGGCGGCAAGCAGGCGCCGGCGCCCGCGGGATGCAACCCGCGAGGATATGAAGGGGCCCCGCGCGTTCATTGGGTTCATTGAGAAAGGGCTTGCGTCAGGTAGTCCCACAACGCCGCGCACTGGTCTTCGTCGGCATCGAAGCGCGGCATGGCTCGGGGCAGCGTGACATGGGCCGGGTCGATGCCGGTGCGCAGCGTGCGGCAGAAGGATGTGCGCTCGTACGCGACAGGCGGGCCGCCGCGGCGCGGGAGGATTTCGCGCAATTGGCGCCGGTCGAGCAGCGGCGCGAAACCGGAGACAGCGGCAGTGGACTTGCCGGGGCCCGCGTGGCACTGGATGCAGCGCGTCGCTGCGCCCGGCAGCGGCGCGCTGTGGCCGGACAGCGTGCCGGCGAGCGGCTCGGTGCCGTCGAACAGGCGGGCGCCACGCGCCACGGAGGAAGGCACGGCGGCTTCCGGCTTTGCGGACCGCTCCGGACCAACGGCCAGAGCGGTTCCGAGCGCGAGTACCAGCATCATCATCATCGAAAGCCTCGGCTTCGCGAAGCGCCGGGCCGCTACCGGATGTTGATGGTGCGCGCCACGCTCGGCACGCCGCTGCTGTCGAGTGCGAACAGCATGTAGTTGCCCGGCAGCACGGTCCCGTGATCGGTCGGAATGCCCAGCTGGTAGCTGCCTGCCGTGCCCGTGAATGACAGCGGGATGCGGCGCTGATCGGTGTTGACCGAGTGAGTGGCCGATGCCATGCGCACCAGCGCAAACTGGGCCGCCGCGCGGTCGGTCGCCACGGTGATCTGGCTCCCCCATGTGGCGCTGGCCGGCGCGGCCGTGATGGCCGGGCGGGACGCCGGCGAACCGTCGCTCGCCAGCAGGTACGGTGGCGTGTAGATCTCCGCATCCGGGTGGTCGCCCGCACAGTCGCACAGCCCGCCGCCGCCCGCCAGCACGCGTCCGTCCAGCAGCAGAAGGGCCACGCTGTGATAGTTGCGCGGTTTCTGCATCGGCGGCACCGTGATGAAGCTCTCCAGCACCGGGCTCCACAGCTCGGCCGCCAGCACACTGTAGGAGTCGGAAAACGGAACGGGCTGCGTCTGTCCGCCTATCACGAACACCTCGCCGTTCGGCAGCACCACGCTGTTGACGAAGGTTCGGGCATAGGCCATCGGCGAAAGCTTGCGCACCGTGGGCGCCGCCGGCGCGCCAGCGCTGATGTCGATGATGTAGGCGGTCTTGAAGGCGTCGCCGCTGTCGTGGTTGGGCGCGCCGCCGAGCTTGAGGATCTTGCCGATGTCGTACATCACGGCGCTGGCGGTGATGGCATAGGGGTCGTCGCTGCGTAGCCCGGCCTGCAGGATGGCGCCGCTGCCGCGCGTGTCGATCCAATGCATTGCGGCAGCAGGCCCGGCGTGGAATACCCAGCCGTTGGCGGCGCCGAACAGCCACATGTGGTTGTCGCCCCGGTAGACCCCGGCCGCGTCCGGGCCGGCCAGCGGTGGGTCCGAGACATTGCTCGCATCGGGCATGTTGGCCGGTACGTCGGACAGCGTGCGCCAGGTCTTGGTGGCGGCCGACCACACCTCGCCGTACTTGCCGCCCTGCCCGCCGTTCCACGAACCGCCGACTGTGAACACGGAGCCGTCGGACATCGTCGTGCTCGCCTGGTAGGCACGTGCAATGCCGAGTTGCGCACCCGTCACCCAGCCGCCCAGCGCCGGGTCGTAGATCGAGGTCTTCGTCGCATCGCTGCCGCCGCTGACCAGCACGCTGCCATCGGCCAGCATGCTCAGGCCAGGGCAGAACATCTGGTGGCCTGTGGCCGTGACCACCAGCGGGCTGGCGCTTCGCGTGACGGGGTCGAACACCGAGGTGTAGGTGTACGCCTCGCTGCTGTTCGTGCTGAAGCTGGTGGGCGAGCGGGCTGCCCACAGCAGCAGCTTGCCATCGGGGAGGTTGGCGGCCGATGCGGGCACGAGTGGCAGCGCGATCAGATCGGACCAGGGCTTGACCGCGGCGGTCGATTGCGCCGCGGTGTATCCGGCTGCCGTGAACAGGTACTCGTTGGCCGGCAGCCACTTCCCCTTGAATCGGGAGCGCAGCCGGACCACGAGCCCCGCGCCGTCGATGGGAAGGTTGTTCACCGTCAGCGTTGTCGCACTTGTCGACGTGTCCACCACGGGTGTCGCCGAGGAGGCCGACAGGATCGTCAAGCCGTACTGGGTGGCACCCGTGTTGTTCCAGACGAAGGTCGCGCTGCGGGTGGCGAACTTGGTGCCGGGGGACGGACTGGTGAGGGACGCCGGCTGTCCGTCTGGTGGCACCGGCTTGCTTGCCGATGCGGAGGACGTGCCCGCCAGCTTCGGATTTGCGCCCTGCGCGCGGGCGCCGCCTCCTGCGTCACCGCCTGACCAGACCAGGAACACCAGGGATGCATAAGCAAGCCCGCGCGCGGCGCGCGGCGATGGAACGCTGGTCATCGCTGCTCCTTTATTTTTGTCAGGTCGCAGCTTATTCCTTGTACGCGCAATAAACAATACAAAAGTATTCAGTTATACCTTCAAAGGCCCAGCTGCTTGATCGCGCCCCGCGCCGCGGCCGCCCCGCTGGCCATCGACGCCGTCAGCAGGTAGCCGCCGGTCGGTGCCTCCCAGTCGAGCATTTCCCCCGCCACGAACACGCCCGGCACCGCGCTGGCCATGAGCACTTCGTCGAGCGCCTCGAAGCGCACGCCGCCTGCGGTGCTGATGGCTTCGTCGATGGGCCGGGTTGCGACCAGCCGCAGCGGCAGGGCCTTGATCGTTGCCGCCAGCTGCGCCGGGTCTTGCATCGCTTCGCGGCCCAGCGCCTCGTGCAGCACGCCGGCCTTGATGCCTTCCAGTCCGAGCCGGCTCTTCAGGTGGCTGCTGAGCGAGCGGGCGCCGCGCGGATGCTTCACGGCCGCCAGCACCTGCTCGGCGCTGCGGTCGGGCAGCAGGTCGAGCAGCAGCGTGGCACTGCCGTGCGCGGCGATCTCGTCGCGCAGCAGGGCCGAAGCCGCATAGATCAGGCTGCCTTCGATGCCGGTGGCGGTGGCAACGAATTCGCCCTTGCGCGCGAAGCGGCGGCCCTGGCTGTCGGTGAACGAAATCGCGACCGACTTGAAGGGCTGGCCCGCGAAACGGCTCGCGAAATGCTCGCTCCATCCTGCCCCGTCGAAGCCGCAGTTGGCAGGCAGCAGCGGCGCGACATCGATACCGCGCGCCTGCAGCCACGGCGCCCATGCGCCATCGGAACCCAGCCGCGCCCAGCTCGCACCACCGAGCGCGAGCACCACCGCATCGGCCTTCACGAGGGCCTCGCCCGTCGGAGTGGCAAAGCGCAGCGAGGCGGCGGCCAGCGATGCATCGCCGAGCCAGCGGTGGCGCATGTGGAACTGCACGCCCGCCGCGCGCAGCCGGTGCAGCCAGGCGCGCAGCAGCGGCGCGGCCTTCATGTCGGTCGGAAACACGCGGCCCGAGGTGCCGACGAAGGTCTCGATGCCGAGGCCGGCCGCCCATTCGCGCACCTGCTGCGGACCGAAGCGGGCGAGCATCGGTTCGAGCTGCGCACGGCGCTCGCCGAAGCGGCTCATGAACACATCGAAGGGCTCCGAGTGCGTGAGGTTCAGCCCGCCGCGGCCAGCCAGCAGGAACTTGCGGCCCACCGAGGGCATGGCGTCGTAGACGTGCACCTGCACGCCGGACGCGCTCAGGACTTCGGCCGCCATCAGGCCGGCCGGTCCGCCGCCGATCACGGCGACGGTTTGGGAAAGAGTCATTCGAGAGTTACCAGTTCGCCCTGCCCGGTCAGGAACGCGGCGCGCACCAAGGCACCGGGATAGGCATGTTGCACGGCCGCGCGATAGCGCTGCATCTGTGCGATCAATTCCGCGTCCCGTTCGGGGCGCGCAGCGGATTTGTAGTCGAGGATCCACCAGGCACCGCTGGCGCGCTCGCGCACCAGCCGGTCGATGCGCAGCGTCTCGCCTTCGTGGACCAGCGTCACTTCGTTGCCGTGCCAGTCGATCATGCGCTCATCCCACGCCCAGGCGCCGGCGCCCGCGCGGATGCGCTCGGCCAGCACCGCGGCGCCGCGCGCCTGCTGCGCGTCGAGCATGAATTCACGGGCCGCGGCGCGCACATGCGCGGGCGGCAGCGCCTCGCCCGGCAGCGCCCATTCGAGCAGCCGGTGCATCGCCTGGCCGAAGGCGGCAGCCCGCGCATCGACGGTAGCGCTTGCGGCTTTCCTGGTGGCCGGTGATTCCTTGGCCGCAGGCGCGAGCACGGGCATCTTCTTCATCGAGAAACTGCCGCCCCCGGTCTCCACCGGCAACGCGAGCAGCGGCTCATCGGCTTCGACGGGTTCGCACATCGATTCGAGCCGCGACCACCAGCTGCCCTCGTTGGCCCGGGCCGGCTGCACCGACGACAGCACGAGGCGCTCGCGTGCCCGCGTGGTTGCGACGTAGAGGCCGTTGAGCTCCTCGCGATGGCGCGCGCGCTGCTCTTCCTCGAGCAGCGTGGCCGCGCAGCCCGGCGGCGTCTTTTCGCTCGCCAGGAACACGAAGCGCGTGGGCGCGCTGTCGCTGCCTTTCCATTCGACCAGCACGCCCATGGTCTGGGCGCGCGGCGGCGGCGCGTCGCAATCGAGCATGAGCACGGTGTCGGCCTCCAGGCCCTTGGCGCCGTGCACGGTGAGCAGTTGCACTGCATCGGGCACGGCGACGGATGGCGCCCTGACGCCGCCGGCGCGCAGCGCGCGCACCAGCGCATAGGGCGTGGCAAAGCGCGCGCCCTCGATCTCGAGCGAGGCCGCCAGCAGCCCGCGCAGATTGGCCAGCGCGCTCTGGCGCATGGCCGAAGGCATGGCGGCGCCGAACCTGGCCAGCACATCGCCATCGTGAAAGATCGCGCTGAGCGCGTCGTGCGGCGGCAGTGCGGCGAGCCAGCGCTGCCACTGCTTGAGCCTGGCGCCGGCCGCGGCCAGTTCCGCCGGCAGGCCCTCGCCTTTCTGGACCAGCGCGAACCAGCTCGACGACGGGTGCTCGCGCTGGCGCAGCGCCAGTTGCACCAGCGCATCGTCGCCAATGCCGAAGAGCGGCGACTTGAGCGCGCGCGCCAGCGAGAGGTCGTGCGCGGGCGACACCAGCGCATCGATCAGCGCCACCACGTCCTGCACTTCGGGGGCATCGTGCAATTCGTTCTTCTCGGGCTGCTGCACGGGAATGTGGCGCTGGCGCAGCGCGTCCTGCATGGCGGACAGCCGGTTGCGGCGGCGCGCCAGCACCATGATCTGGCGCGGCGGCGTGCCATCGGCAATACGCTGCGCGACCCAGCGCGCGGCCTGTTCGCATTCCTTTTGCAGCAGCTGCTCTTCGGGCAGCACCCGCGGCGTGACGAGGCTGTCGCGCCAGTGCAGCATGCCGTCGTCCGCGGGCGCGGCCTCGGCGGTGGTATCGAGGGCGCCGCGATCGATGGGCGGGAGCTTGAGCAGCTCGCCCTGGTCGTTGCGTTCGGTGGTGTGCGCGCGGTAGCCGTCGAACTCGCCGGCGTCCTGCGCGGCCAGCATCGCCTGGTTGACGAGGCCGACCACCGCACGCGCGTTGCGGTGGGTGTGGTCGCAATTGAGCAGCTCGCCGCCCAGCCCTTCGCGCACGAATTTCTTCGCGGCGATGAACACCTGTGGCTCGGCGCGGCGGAAGCGGTAGATGCTCTGCTTCGGGTCGCCCACGATGAAGACGCGCGGCGCTTTGCCGCCCGCGCCGGTGTAGGCACTGAGCCAACCGTAGAGCGCCTGCCACTGCAGCGGATTGGTGTCCTGGAACTCATCGATCAGCAGGTGCGCGATGCGCGCATCGAGCCGCTCCTGCACCCAGCCCGACAGCGCCGACTGGCCCAGCAGCAGTTGTGCGGCCTGTTCGACGTCGTTCATGTCGACCCAGCCATGGGCGCGCTTGACCTCGGCGAAGGCTGCGATCAGAAGGCGCGTGAGTCGCGTCATGCGCTGCTGGTAGAGCCAGGCCGCGTGCTGGGCCTGCGCGGCGCAGAGCGTCTGCAGCTCGGCCTCGGCCTCTTGCGCGGCGGGATATTTCTGCAGGTTCTTGTTGAGCCGGTCTTCGGTCGCGACGAAGAAGTTCTTGCGCAGGTGCGCCAGCGCGGACGCGAGCGACTCCTGCGGCGGCTCGCCGGTGCCGAACACGTCGATGACCGCATCGGCCGCTTTCTGCGGCGTCTTGTTGGCTTCGCGGCCGAGCGCGGCGGCGCGGTCGAGCCAGCGGCGCCGGGCCTGCTCGCCGCGCAGTGCCTCGGTCGGTTCGTCCAGGCCTTCGAGCGACGGATGCATGGCGCTGAAATGCTGCACCGCCGACGCCGGATCGGACAGCGAGAACTCGACCCGGCGCGTGAGCGCTTCGCCCAGGGCCTTGGCGGTCTGCGACCGGCCGTAGGTGGCGACGACGGCGTAGTAGTCGGCCAGCGCTTCCTTGTCGGCCGTCACCGCTTCGAAGAAGGGGCGCCAGGTCCGCGAGCGCGCCTCGGCATCGTCCTCGAGCAGTTCGTAGTTCGCGGGCAGGCCGAGTTCGCGCAGCACCGCCAGCGGCGCATTGCGCAGCAGGCCCGCGAACCAGGCGTGGAAGGTGCGGAACTGCACCGGCCGGCCGCCTTCGAGCAGGCGCCTGTAGAGGCCTTGCAGACGCGGCACGGCGGCCAGCGCGGCATCGGGCCCGACGCCGCGGATCACGAGCTCGCGCACCAGCTCCTCGGGGCTGCGTTCGGCGAACTGCTCGAGCCATTGGTCGAGCCGCTCGCGCATCTCGCCGGCGGCCTTCTTGGTGAAAGTGATGGCCAGGATCTCGTGCGGCTCGCAGGCGGATTCGCCTTCCTCGAGCAGCGCGCGCAGGATGCGCGACACCAGCATCCAGGTCTTGCCCGCGCCGGCGCAGGCTTCGACGGCCACCGAGCGCCGCGGATCGCAGGCGACGGTATAGAAGGCCTCGCGCGTGACGTGCCGGCCGTTGTGTTCGTAGGCGGCGCCGTTCATTTCGCGGGCCCTCCCTCGGCCAAAGACGAAAGCGGGGCCTGTTCGATCTCCCAGAAATCCTTGCGGCAAAGGCCGCGCGCCGCGCAGTAGTCGCAGACGGCGCCCTCCCCCAGCGGCGGCAGCGCCGCGCCCTCGGCGATGCGGGTGAAGTCGTCGAGGATGCCGGCCACCAGCGCATCGCGCGCCTCCACCACCACGGGCTGCTCGACGGTCTGCGTGCCGGACGACTTCTCGCCGACGTTGACGTAGGCCGCGCGCAGCGTGTCGTCGGCCACCAGCGCGGCATAGAAGGCGAGCTGCGTGTCCTCGGTCGGGTCCTTCACGCGCTCCTTGGTGACAGCGGCCGATTCGGTCTTGTAGTCGATCACGAAGGCCTGGCCGTCCGGCATGCGGTCGATGCGGTCCAGCCGGCCGACCAGCTGCAGGCTGCCCAGCGGCTGTTCCATCCAGGGCTCGGATTCGGCGAACACGGCGCCGCTCGCCTCGTGTCCGGCAAGCCATTGAAGATAGCCGTCGCGCACCGCCGGCCATGCCGCGGCGAAGGGCAGGAACTCGGCATCGGACAGTCCGAACTCGCGTGTGGCGCGCTCGGCCGCTGCACTGATGTACGCCACACGCTCGGCGGCATCGCTGGTCGGCTTCTCCTTCAGCGCCTCGTGGAAATGGCCCAGCACGGCATGCAGCCAGTTGCCGAAGTCGCGCTTGTCGACTTCGGCATCGAGCTCGTCGGCACTTCGCAGGCCCAGCTGCCGCAGCGCGAAGAAGCGGTAGGGGCAACGGCGCAGGTCTTCATAGACGCTGGTCGAGATGTTGCGCAGTGGCAGCAGCGCCCCGGACGGCGTCGGGTAGGCGGTCGGCTGCAGCGCCACCTCGCGCGGCGTGCGCGGGTCCGCCGCCATCTGCAAGGCGTGGTCGAGTTGCAGCGCCTGCACCAGCGGGCTCGGACGCACCGGCTCGCCGCTCGCATCCGACTGGCGCCACAGCACTTCGCAGCGCGGGTTGCACAAGGCCGCGGCCCAGGCCGAGCGTTGCGCGGCCTCGAGCGTTTCGCGCGCGGGCAGGCCCAGTTCGGCGCGCTGCGCGGCACTCCAGTTGCCGGGCGGCTCGGGCGATGCGGGCAGGCGCCGGTCGTCACAGCCGGGAATGACCACGGCGCCGAACGCGCGGCCCAGCAACTGGTGCAGCGGCAGCACCACCACCTGCGGCGCCTCGTTGCCGGCGGGCGGCACGAAGCTGGCGTCCTCCAGCACGTCGCGCACCCAGGCCGTGAACTCGGCCAGCGTGTGGCGTCCGCCGGGAAATTCGTCGTCGTCGCCGTGGGCATCGGCATCGAGCCACAAGGCGCCGATCACCTTGGCGCCGGCCATGTCGGCTGCGAGCGGCTCCCATTGCTCCCCGGCCTCGAGCAGTTCGCGCAGCGCGCGCAGCCAGTCGGCCAGGGGCCGCGAGCGGGCCATGGCCATGCGGCGGCCTTCGACGGCTTCGGTGAAAGGCAGCAGCGCGATGTCCTGCGGCTTCTCGCTGCGCGCGGCCTGGCCGCACCAGGCGGACCACTCGCGCACGCCTTCGCGCCGCAGCCGGGCTTCGAGGGCCTGGGTGGCGAGCGCATCGCCGTCGGCGCCGCTCTTGAGCCATTCGAGCACCTGGTCGCTGCCGGCGTCGTGCGCGCAGGCGCGCAGCGCGCTCATCACGGTGGCGGCGGCGCGCGTGGTGGAAAGCTTCCAGCCGGTTTCGTCGTGCGCCGTGACACCCTGCGCCTGCAACTGCGCGCCGATGCGCCGCGTGAGCGCCCGGTCGGTCGCGATCAGTGCCACCGGCGCGCGGCCCTCGGCCAGGTGCCGCAGCACGCAGGCGGCGGCCAGTTCCGCCTCGTCTTCAGGGTCGGCGGCGACATGCGCGGCCGCCGTGATGGCCGCAGGGCTCACGGGCACCAGCGAGAGATGGATGGCGCGGTCGCCCCACAGGCTGCAGAGCGTCTGCGTGAGCGGATCGGCCTGGAAGCCTTCGAGCACGATCAGCGCATCGACCTGCGCACGCACCGTGTCGCGCAGCAGCACATCGGTGGCATAGCCCGAGTTGGCGGCCCAGGCCACCGCGACGCGGATCAGCGCGCTTTCAATGCGGAACCATTCCGACTCGCTGCCCGCATCGGCCACCTGGGCCGCGCGCTGCGCCCATTCGCCGCCGCGTACCTCGGGCAGCGCGGCGGCCGCCAGGGGCGCCAGCTGGTAGGCCAGCTCGACCACGCGCCCGGCCAGCGCGAAGCGTTCGGCGGCAAAGCCGGCCTGCGACAGCAGCGCTTGGGCCGTGACCAGGTCGCGCGCCATGTCGAAGGCGATGTCGTAGCCCGTGGGCAGGAAGCCCCCTGCGCTGCGTGCCCAGTTGCGCGTGGTCTCGAAGCGCGGCGCGAAGCCGGGGCTGCCGCAGCGCGACCACATGCCGTGGGCCACACCCATCAGTTGCGCGTACGGCACCAGCACCACGGTGCGCGCCGCATGCAGCCCGTGCTGCGCAACGGCGCCGGCAATGCGCGCGACGACGCCCTCGGCGGGGTCGCACCACAGGGCCTGGACGGGGTGGCCTTCGTTCATGTTCTATCGAGGGGTTGGAGGGCGTGGAGGCGCAACGCGCAAAGGGCTTTTGCTATCGGCGCCATAGCGTTCCCGCATGGCACCCCACCCCTTGGTTTCTGTCACAATGACCAGCACTTTAGCTGCACCGAAACTCTCCGCGCACAAGGACACATCACATGGCCAGCGACCTGATCAAACACATCTCCGATTCTTCCTTCGAAGCCGACGTGCTCAAGTCCAGCCAGCCCGTGCTGGTCGACTACTGGGCCGAATGGTGCGGCCCCTGCAAGATGATCGCACCCATCCTGGACGAAGTGTCGACCGCCTACGAAGGCAAGCTGCAGATCGCCAAGCTCAACGTCGACGAGAACCGCGACATCCCGGCCAAGTTCGGCATCCGCGGCATCCCCACGCTCATGCTGTTCAAGGACGGCCAGCTGGCCGCCACCAAGGTCGGCGCCATGAGCAAGGCGCAGCTCACGGCCTTCATCGACCAGCAGCTCGCCTGAGGCATTTCACCCGGCCAGCGCGCAATGCGTTGGCCGGACGGTTTTTTGCTGTCATAATCTCCCACAGATCACCGGCCCCTTCGAGGTAACCGGTTCGAGTTCCCCGGTTTGTGAGGCAGCTCTCGCCTCACATCAAACCTCCCCCCGTTTTTCCGATCGATTGCCCCGCAAGGGGTCATTCCATGCACTTAAACGAACTCAAGGCACTCCACGTGTCTGAAGTCCTCAAGCAGGCTGAAGCGCTTGAGATCGAAAACGTCGGCCGCATGCGCAAGCAGGAGCTGATGTTCGCGATCATCAAGAAGCGCGCCAAGGCCGGCGAACAGGTCTTTGCCGACGGCGTGCTCGAAATCCTGCCCGACGGCTTCGGCTTCCTGCGCAGCCCCGACACCAGCTTCACGGCCAGCACCGACGACATCTACATCTCGCCGAGCCAGGTGCGCCGCTTCAACCTGCACACCGGCGACATGATCGAAGGCGAAGTGCGCACGCCCAAGGACGGCGAGCGCTACTTCGCGCTGACCAAGCTCGACAAGGTCAACGACGGTCCGCCCGAGCAGAACAAGCACAAGGTGATGTTCGAGAACCTGACGCCGCTGTTCCCCAAGGAGCAGATGAAGCTGGAGCGCGACGGCATCAAGAGCGACGAGAACATCACGGGCCGGATCATCGACATCATCGCCCCCATCGGCAAGGGCCAGCGCGCCCTGCTGGTGGCGCCGCCCAAGAGCGGCAAGACGGTGATGATGCAGCACATCGCCCACGCGATCAGCGCCAACTACCCCGAAGTGCACATGATGGTGCTGCTGGTGGACGAGCGGCCCGAAGAAGTGACCGAAATGCAGCGCACCGTGAAGGGCGAGGTCATTGCCTCGACCTTCGACGAGCCCGCTGCGCGCCACGTGCACGTGGCCGAAATGGTGATCGAGCGCGCCAAGCGCCTGGTCGAGCTCAAGAAGGACGTGGTGATCCTGCTCGACTCGATCACCCGCCTCGCGCGCGCCTACAACAATGTCGTGCCCTCGTCGGGCAAGGTGCTGACCGGCGGCGTCGACTCCAACGCGCTACAGCGCCCCAAGCGCTTCCTGGGCGCCGCGCGCAACGTCGAGGAAGGCGGCTCGCTGACCATCATCGGCACCGCGCTGATCGACACCGGCAGCCGCATGGACGAAGTGATCTTCGAAGAGTTCAAGGGCACCGGCAACTCCGAAATCCACCTGGACCGCCGCCTGTACGAAAAGCGCGTGTTCCCGTCGATCCAGCTCAACCGCAGCGGCACGCGCCGCGAAGAGCTGCTGCTGGCGCCCGAGATCCTGCAGAAGACCCGCATCCTGCGCCAGCTCATGTACAACATGGACGAGATCGAGTCGATGGAGCTCATGCTCAAGAACATGAAGGCGACGAAAACGAATGTCGAATTCTTCGACATGATGCGTCGCGGAGGCTGAGCACCACGCTCGCCGCAAAAGCGCGTTGGCCCTCGGGTCAACGCGCTTTTTTCATGGGCGGTCGATGATGCGGATCGCCCGGCCCTCGGCCGCGCTCTGCTGGCCGATGTCGAGCAGTTCCATCAGCGCGACAGCCTGCTCGGGCGGCACCGGGTTCGGGCCGTTGCCCAGGATCGCGTCGCGCACCGCGGCGTAGTAGTCGAGGTAGTTGCCGGCCCGCGTGGGCCAGACCCGGCGCTGCGGCTCGCCGCCGTCGCTGGCGGGCACCACGAGTTCGCCGTCCTGCGGATCGGCGCCCCACCCCGCCATCGGCGGCCGCTGGCCGGCGCGCAGCGCGTCTTCCTGCGGATCGACGCCGTGCTTGATGTAGCTGCCGCGCGTGCCATGGACGATGTAGCGCGGCGCGGCATGGGCCGCGAGCGTGGTGGCGTGCAGCACCACGCGCAGCGGTGCATGCGGGCCGCTTTCGTAGCGCAGCACGGCGTGGAAATAGTCCTCGACCTGCGCGCCGTCGCGCAAGGCCGCGGTGTCGAGCTGCAGCGTGTCGGGCCTTCCGAACAGCTGGACCGCCTGGTCGACCAGATGAGCGCCCAGGTCGACCCAAAGGCCCGCGCCCGGCACTTTCTGCTCGCGCCAGCGGTCGCGCACCTCGGGGCGAAAGCGGTCGAAATGCGATTCCAGGTACACCAGCCGGCCGAGTTCTCCGCTCGCCAGCAGGTCCTTGAGCGTGAGGTAGTCGGCGTCGAAACGCCGGTTCTGATAGACCGCCAGCACACGATTGTTGCGCCGAGCCAACAATTCGAGCTCCCTGGCTTCGGCCACGTCGAGCGTGAACGGCTTGTCCACCACCACATGCTTGCCGGCCTCCAGGGCCGCCTTGGCCACGGGATGGTGCTGGGCGTTGGGGGTGGCCACCACCACCAAGTCGATGTCCGGCCGGCCCACGAGCGCGGCCGCATCGGGCACCACGGCCACGCCAGGCCAGTCGGCGTGGACCTTGTGCGGGCGGGAGCTTGCCACGGCCGCCAGTTCGAGCCCGGGCACGGCCGAAAGCACCGGCGCATGGAAGGTCTGGCCGGCAAAGCCATAGCCGACGAGGCCGGCGCGCAGGGTTCTGGAGGTCATCTGGAGGGCCGTCCTTCGCTCAAATCAGGACAGTATGCGATAATCGCCGGCTCCGCGAAAAGTGCAGCCGGGCGTCTTGCCCTGCGAATTCCCTCCTGGGAACGGCTTGCCCCTCTTGGGCACGCTTGTGGCTCTCGCATCGACCCCAAAGGAAAGACCATGGCAAAAGAAGGCATCCACCCGAACTACCGCGAAATCCTGTTCGTCGACATGTCGAACGGCTTCAAGTTCGTGACCCGTTCGTGCGCGAACACCAAGGAAATGGGCAAAACCGACGACGGCCGCGAGCTGCCGCTGTTCAAGCTCGACACCACGAGCGAATCGCATCCGTTCTACACGGGCACGCAAAAGTCGGTCGACAACATGGGCGGTCGCGTCGAGAAGTTCCGCAACCGCTTCGGCAAGACCACCGGCGCTGCTTCCAAGTAAAGCACGCGCTTTCGCATCGAGGGCAGCCCGGTTTACCGCGCTGCCCTTTTTTTCTTTCCCAAGACCGACGTTCATTCCCACCCTGTGAATCAGCCCACTCCCGCGATCGTTGCCCAGAGCGCCGTGCGCCGGCTGCCGCGCCTGGCACTGCTGCTGCTGTGCGCCGCCTACCTGCTGCCGGGCCTGGTGGGGCGCGGCCCCTGGAAAAGCGCCGACATCACCTCCTTCGGCTACATGGCCGAACTGGCGCGCAACACCGAAGGCATCTCCCGCTGGTTCGATCCCCTGCTGCTGGGCCTGCGCCCTGAAACGCCGGCGCTGCTTCCCTACTGGATCGGCGCCTGGGCCATCAAGATCGCGCCCTCCTGGGTGAACCCCGACCTGGCGGTGCGCATCGTCTTTGCGCTGCTGCTCTGGGGCACCTTCACCGCCACCTGGTACGCGGTCTACTACCTCGCGCGCACCTCGCGGGCCCAGCCGGTGGCGTTCGCCTTCGGCGGCGAGGCGCGGCCCACCGACTACGCCCGCGCCATTGCCGACGGCGGCCTGCTGGCGCTGATCGCCTGCCTGGGCCTCGCCCAGCTGGGCCATGAAACCACGCCGGCGCTGGCACAGCTGTATTTCGCGTCGCATCTGTTCTATGGCGTGGCGGCACTGCCCTACCGGCGCACCGGACCGGTCATCGCACTGCTGGTCGGCACCATCGGCATGACCCTGAGCGGCGGTCCCACGGTCGGCCTCGCGCTGGCGGTGGGCAGCGCGCTATTCATCGCCTACGAGCGGCGCACCGCCAGCGCCGATTCCGACGAAAGCCCCGGCTACACCCGCGGTGCGCTCGCCACGATGAGCGCGGTGGCGCTGGTGGCCGCGGCATTGGCGCTCGGGCTGGGCCTGCTGCAATGGAAGATCCAGCTGCCGGGCCATCATCCGAGCAGCACCTCGGTGCTGGGCGACGTGCGCAGCCAGGCCAAGCTGCTGGTGTGGTTCACCTGGCCGGTCTGGCCGCTCGCGATCTGGACGCTGTGGCGCTGGCGCCGCCAGCTCACCGCGCGCCATGTGGCGCTGCCGTTCTGGTTTGCGCTGGTGCCGCTGGCCGCGACCTGGACCACCGACTATTCCGACCGCTCGCTGCTGCTGGCGCTGCCCGCACTCGCGACGCTGGCCGCCTTTGCCCTGCCGACCTTCCGGCGCAGCGCGGCGGCGCTGATCGACTGGTTCAACGTGCTGTTCTTCAGCGGACTGGCCGTGCTCGGATGGATCTACTGGATCGCGATGCAGACCGGCGTGCCGACCAAGCCGGCCGCCAGCGTGGCACGGCTGGTGCCCGGGTTCGTGCCAGGGTTCTCGCCCACCGCATTCGCGCTGGCGCTGGCCGCCACCATCACCTGGTGCTGGGTGGTGCGCTGGCGCACCGGGCGCCACCGCGCGGCGCTCTGGAAAACGCTGGTGCTGCCGGCCGGCGGCACCGCTCTGTGCTGGATGCTGCTGATGACGCTGTGGCTGCCTCCGATCGACTACGCGCGCAGCTACGCGCCTCAGGTGCGGGCGGTGGCCGAGCGGGTCGGGCAGCCGAGCTGCATCGCCGAGCTTGCGCTGAGCCGCGCGCACATTGCGGCGCTGCGGCATCACGGCCAGTTCAACCTGCAGCCGCTGCTGCTCGGCACCGATTGCCCCTGGCTGCTGGTCAGCCCCGAAACCATCGAGCGGCTGCACACCATCATCCGCCTGGAGCACTGGCGTTTCAGCGGCACGCTGCGGCGGCCCAGTAGCGCGAGCGACGACCTGCTGCTCTACCAGAAGATTGCGCCCTAGCAAGTGAGCGGCGAACGAGGCCTGATTGCGCGGCACGCCGGCACGGTGCTGGTGGGCCAGCTGGCCGTGATGGCGTTCGGCGTGACCGACACCATCGTGGCCGGCCGCTATTCCGAGAACGCGCTGGCCGCGCTGTCGGTGGGCGCGGCCGTCTTCATCAGCGTGTTCGTCTCGCTGATGGGCGTGCTGCAGGCGCTGCTGCCGGTCTGGGCGGAGCTGCACGGCGCGGACCGCAGAAGCGAAGTCGGCCGCTCCGTGCGGCAGTCGCTCTACCTGGCTGCCATCGCGATTGCCGTCGGCATGGCCGTGCTGCTGCTGCCGGGCGCGGTGCTGCGCTGGACCCAGGTGCCGCCCGCGATGCGCGGCGAAGTGGAAACCTATCTGGGGGTGCTCGCCTTCGCATTGCCGCCGGCCCTGCTGTTCCGCCTGTTCAGCACCCTGAACCAGAGCCTGGGCAAGCCGCAGGTGGTGACCTGGCTCCAGCTGGGCTCGCTGTGCGTGAAGCTGCCGCTGTCGATCTGGTTCGCCTTCGGCGGCGCGGGCCTGCCGGCCATGGGCCTGGTGGGCTGCGCCTGGGCCACGCTGTGCGTGAACTGGGCCATGCTGGCCTGCGCCGTGTGGCTGCTGCGCAGCAGCGCCTTCTACCGCGACTACCGGCTCTGGGAACGCATCGAAGCGCCCGACTGGCGGCAGATCCGCCAGTTCGCGAGCCTGGGCATTCCCGGCGGCCTGGCCGTGCTGGTGGAAGTGACCTCGTTCACCCTGATGGCGCTGTTCATTGCGCGCCTGGGCACCGCCGCCGCCGCCGCGCACCAGATCGCCTCGAACCTGCTGGCGGTGGCCTACATGGTGCCGCTCTCGCTGGCCATTGCCACCAGCGCGCGCGTGAGCTTCTGGCTCGGCGCCGGAAAGGCCGCCAAGGCCCGCCGCGCCTGCCGCCTGGGCTTCGAGCTCACTGCCCTTTGCGCGCTGTTCTTCGCGGGCGCCATGGTGGCGCTGCGCTTCAGGCTGGCCCACGTGTATTCCGACAATCCGGCCGTCATCGCAGTGGCCGCGGCGCTGCTGCTGGTGGTGGCGGCCTATCACTTTGCCGATGCGCTGCAGACGCTGTGCGTGTTCGTGCTGCGCAGCTACCGCGTCACGCTGGTGCCGCTGGTGGTCTATTGCACGCTGCTCTGGGGAGTGGGCCTGGGCGGCAGCTACCTGCTGGCCTACCGCGGGCTGGGGCCCTGGCCCGCCATGCAGTCGCCGCTGGCGTTCTGGCTCATGAGCGCCGGAGCGCTCGCGCTCACGGCCTTGCTGTTCGGAGCGCTGCTGCGCTGGACGATGCGCCGCTCACTTCGCTAGCAGCCGCGCTTCCCGCACGCGGGTTGCCGGGAACACCAGCGCGAAACGCGAGCCCTTGCCCACCGTGCTCTGGATCCGCAGTTCGGCGCCATGCCGCTGCGCGATGTGCTTCACGATGGCCAGGCCCAGGCCGGTGCCACCGGTTTCGCGCGAGCGGCTGCGGTCGATGCGGTAGAAGCGTTCGGTCAGGCGCGGGATGTGCTCGGCAGCAATGCCGGGGCCGGTGTCGCGCACCGCGTATTCGCCGCGCCCGTCGGGCAGCAGCCGCCAGCTCACCGCGACCTCGCCGCCGCCGGGCGTGTAGCGGATGGCGTTGCTCAGCAGGTTCGACATGGCGCTTTGCAGCTCTGTCGGGGCGCCCGAGATTTCAGATTCGGCCTCGATCGCGAAGGAAAGGCGATGCCCCTGCGGCGCGAGCCGGCCCGACAGCCCCCGTCCCTCGTCTTCGCACTGGGCGAGCAGCGCACGGATGCGGATCCACTGGTTGCCCGATGGCGCCGCACTGCCCTCGAGCCGCGACAGCGTCAGCAGGTCGTTGACCAGGGTTTCCATGCGATGCGACTGCTGGCTCATGAGCGAGAGGTAGCGCGCGCGCTCGTCCGCATCGAGCGGCAGGTTCTGCAGCGTTTCCACAAAGCCCGCCAGCACGGTGAGCGGCGTGCGGATCTCGTGCGACACGTTGGCGACGAAGTCGCGCCGCATGGCTTCGGCCTGCTCGACCGCCGTGATGTCGCGCGTCAGCAGCATGCGGCGGTTGCCCGCATAGGGATGCACCTGCACCGACAGGCGCACCGGATGGCTGCGCTGGTGCCCCTGCCCGGGGCCTGAGGCATCGATGACCACATCGCGGCTGTAGTTCCACGAGGCCAGGTAGGCCACGAAGGCCGGGTCGCGGACCAGGTTCGCAAGATGCTGCAGCAGATCCCGCTCGGCATCGATGCCGAACTGGCCGGCTGCCGTCTGGTTGCACCACTCGATGCGGCCCTGCTCGTCGAGCAGGATCACGCCGTTGGGAGAGGCCTGGATGGCGGCCAGGAATTCCTGCAGGCGGTCTTCGGCCTGGCGGGTCTGCTGTTCGCGGTCGCGCAGCAGCTTGCGGATGCGCTCCGCGAGCTCGCCCCACACGCCGGCGCCGCGCGTCGGCAGGCCCGCCGCGTTGTTGCGAAGCACCTTGAGCAGGCGCTCGGCCCGCCAGGCGTCGAGCGCGAGCCACAGCACCGCGCCCAGCCAGGCGCCCAGCCATCCGAACTTCCAGCCGAAAATGGCTGCAGCGCCCACTCCCATTACGAGGGACGCTATTAGAAAAGTAGCAATACGGAAAGGCATGGCGGGCGATTATCCGCGCCCGCGGCCCGTGAAAGCAGCGGGGCTCAAACCGTGACTTGGGCCGTCAGGCGGTAACCCGCGCCGCGCACCGTCTCGACCATCGGCGAGGCGGCGCCCAGCGATTCGCGCAGGCGCTTGACGTGCACGTCGACCGTGCGTTCCTCGATGTAGACGTGGTCGCCCCAGACCTTGTCGAGCAGTTGCGCCCGGCTGTGCACGCGCTCGGCGTGCTGCATCAGGTAGGCCAGCAGCTTGAACTCGGTCGGCCCCACCTTGAGCGCATTGCCCTGCCAGGTGACGCGGTGCGTGGCGGTGTCGAGCGCGAGCTCGCCGATCTCCACGCGCTCGGTCACCACCTCGGGCGCGCGGCGGCGCAGCACGGCGCGGATGCGCGCGAGCATTTCCTGGGTGGAGAACGGCTTGGTGATGTAGTCGTCGGCGCCCGCATCGAGGCCGGCCACCTTGTCGGGCTCGTCGCCGCGCGCGGTGAGCATCAGGATCGGGATGGCCTTGGTGCGCGGGTCCTTGCGCCACTGGCGCGCGAGTTGCAGGCCGCTCTGTCCGGGCAGCATCCAGTCGAGCAGGATCAGGTCCGGCAGGAAGGCGTCGATCTCGCGTTGCGCTGCCGCGCCGTCTTCCGACCAGATCGGCTCGAAGCCGTTGTGGCGCAGGTTGACGGCGATCAGCTCGGCGATCGAGGACTCGTCTTCGACGATCAGGACTCGGGGTTTCTTCATGCTTTCTTTGGGAGACTTGCGCTCGCTCTGTTACTGCAGCGCCGATTCGATCTCTTGCATCGAAGTGTGCCGCACATCGGCGCCCTTGACGATGTAGATGATGAACTCGGCGATGTTCTTGGCGTGGTCGCCGATGCGTTCGATGGCCTTGGCCAGGAACAGCAGGTCGAGGCTGGCCGAGATCGTGCGCGGGTCTTCCATCATGTAGGTGACCAGCTTGCGCACGAAGCCGTCGAACTCCTTGTCGATCAGGTCGTCGTCCTTCAGGATCGACAGCGCCGCGGCCGTGTCCAGCCGAGCGAACGCGTCCAGCGCGGTACGCAGCAGGCCCGAGGCCAGGTCGGCCGCGATGCGCAGCTCGTTCGAGGGCAGCGCGCGGGCCGAGCCGCTCTCGATGATCGACTTGACCATGCGCGCGATCTTGTTGGCCTCGTCGCCCACGCGCTCCAGGTTGGCCGTGGTCTTGGAGATGGCGATCAAGAGGCGCAGGTCGCGCGCCGTCGGCTGGCGCCGCGCGATGATCGACGACAGCTCGCGGTCGATCTCGATCTCCATCGCATTGACGCGCGTCTCGGTTTCCATCACGCGGTCGGCAGCGTCGGGGTCGAACTGCAAGAGCGCATACACCGCCTGGTGGATCTGCGCCTCGACCATGCCGCCGAGCTCCATCACGCGCGACGAGACGCCGTTGAGTTCGCTGTCGAACTGGCTGGAGAGATGTTTTTCAGTCATGTGTGCCTCCTTGGCATCAGCCGAAACGGCCGGTAATGTAGTCCTCGGTCTCCTTGCGCTGCGGCTTGAAGAACATCTGTTCCGTCGCGCCGAACTCGATCAGGTCGCCCAGGTACATGTAGGCGGTGTAGTCGCTGCAGCGTGCAGCCTGCTGCATGTTGTGCGTCACGATGACCACGGTGTACTCGTTTTTCAGCTCGGCGATCAACTCTTCGATCTTTGCCGTGGAGATCGGGTCGAGCGCGGAGCAGGGTTCGTCGAGCAGCAGCACCTCGGGCTTGATGGCAATGCCGCGTGCAATGCACAGGCGCTGCTGCTGGCCGCCCGAGAGGCCCGAGCCGCTTTGCTGCAGCTTGTCGCGCACTTCGGTCCAGAGAGCGGCCTTCTTGAGCGCCCATTCCACGCGGTCGTCCATTTCGCTCGCGCTCAGGTTCTCGAACAGCTTCACGCCGAAGGCGATGTTGTCGTAGATCGACATCGGGAACGGCGTGGGCTTCTGGAACACCATGCCGACCTTGGCGCGGATCAGCGCCACGTCCTGCTTGGAGGTGAGCAGGTTCTCGCCGTCCAGCGCGATGGTGCCCTCGGCGCGCTGCTCGGGGTAGAGCTCGAACATGCGGTTGAAGGTGCGCAGCAGCGTCGACTTGCCGCAGCCCGACGGGCCGATGAAGGCCGTCACCTTGTTTTCGGGGATCTCGAGGTTGATGCCCTTGAGCGCATGGAACTTGCCATAGTAGAAGTTCAGGTCCTTGACCGAGATCTTCGAGCGCGACGGTTGTGCGGCGATGTTTGGCATGGTTGCTACTTCTTCTTGAATCAGAGTTTGTTGCGCGTGAGGACCCGCGCCAGGATGTTGAGGGCGAGCACGGCCACGGTGATCAGGAACACGCCGGCCCAGGCCAGCTGTTGCCAGTTCTCGTACGGGCTCATCGCGAACTTGAAGATCGTCACCGGCAGGCTGGCCATCGGCTGGCTGATGTCGGCGGTCCAGAACTGGTTGTTGAGCGCGGTGAAGAGCAGCGGCGCGGTTTCGCCCGCGATGCGCGCCACCGCCAGCAGCACGCCCGTGACCACGCCGGCGCGCGCCGCGCGCAGCGTGATGCTCAGGATGACCTTCCACTTGGGCGTGCCGAGCGCATAGGCCGCTTCGCGCAGCCCCGGCGGCACCAGCTGCAGCATGTTCTCGGTGGTGCGGATGACCACCGGGATCACGATCAGCGCGAGCGACAGCGCACCCGCCAGGCCCGAGAAGGTCTTGAAGTACGCCACCACCACCGCATAGATGAACAGGCCGATCACGATCGACGGCGCCGACAGCAGGATGTCGTTGACGAAGCGCGTCACCGACGACAGCCAGCCCTTGGGGTTGTACTCCGCCAGGTAGATGCCGGCCATGATGCCGATGGGCGTGCCCACGAAGGTGGCCAGCGCCACCATCACGAACGAGCCGAAGATCGCGTTGGCGATGCCGCCCGCCTCGTTCGGCGGCGGCGTCATCTCGGTGAAGGTGGCGAGCGCCAGGCCGCCCAGGCCCAGGCGCAGCGTTTCCCACAGGATCCAGACGAGCCAGAACACGCCGAACACCATCGCCGCGAGCGACAGCGTGAGCGCGATCTTGTTGACGCGGTTGCGCGCGGCAAACTTGGCCTGGCGCGTTTCGGCGAGCGCCTTCGCATTCAGCAGGTTTTGAGCGGTGCTCATGCCTTGGTCCCTTCGCTCTTCTTCATCTGGGCCAGCAGCACCTTCGACAGCGTCAGCACGACGAAGGTGATGAAGAACAGCACCAGGCCGAGGTACATCAGCGCGGCCTGGTGCAGGCCCGCGCCGGCCTCGGCGAATTCGTTGGCCAGTGCCGAGGTGATGCTGTTGGCCGCCTCGAACACGGAAAGCGAGTTGAGCTGGTTCATGTTGCCGATCACGAAGGTGACCGCCATCGTCTCGCCCAGCGCCCGGCCCAGGCCCAGCATGATGCCGCCGATCACGCCGGCCTTGGTGTAGGGCAGCACGACCTTCGACACCACTTCCCAGGTCGTGGAGCCCAGGCCGTAGGCCGACTCCTTGAGCAGCGGCGGCGTCACTTCGAACACGTCGCGCATCACCGAGGCGATGAACGGAATGATCATGATCGCGAGGATGATGCCGGCCGAGAGAATGCCGATGCCCACGGGCGGGCCGGACACCAGCGCGCCAAGGTACGGCACGCCGGCAAGCAGCTTCTGCAGCGGCTGCTGCACCCAGGTGGAAAGGATCGGCCCGAACACCAGCAGGCCCCACATGCCGTACACGATCGACGGCACGGCGGCGAGCAGTTCGATGGCCGTGCCCAGCGGACGCTTGAGCCAGCTGGGCGAGAGCTCGGTCAGGAACAGCGCAATGCCGAAGCTCACCGGCACCGCGATCACCAGCGCGATGACCGAGGTGGCCAGCGTGCCGTAGATCATGACCAGGCCGCCGTACTCGTTCTGCACCGGGTCCCAGACGCTGCTGGTCAGAAAGCCGAGGCCGTACTTCGAGATGGCGGGCCATGCGCCGGCAATCAGCGACAGCAGGATGCCGATCAGCATCGCGAGCGTGAGCAGCGCGGCGCCCTTGGCGGCCCAGCCGAACAGGCGGTCGGCCATGGGGCCCGAACGCGGTGCCTTGGCGGGCGGTGGTGCGGTGGCGCGGCCGCGTTCGGCCGCGAGGTCGAGCGTGGATGCGGAGGCAGGATAGGTGGATGACACGGGTCGCTCCGGCAATGACGAAAGCGGCGCATCCTCGAGCGAAGTGCTGCTCATGGGTGCGCCGTCCTGGGCTTGATGGGGTTGCTTACTTGAACGCGACCGGCTTGCCCGACGCGTCCTTCACTTCGCCCCATGCCTTGGCGATCGTGGCCTTCACGCCATCGGGCATCGGCACGTAGTCGAGGTCGTCGGCCGTCTTGTCGCCGCCCTTGTAGGCCCAGTCGAAGAACTTGAGCACCGTGGTGGCATTGGCGGGCTTGTCCTGCACCTTGTGCATCAGGATGAAGGTCGCGCCGGTGATGGGCCATGCGCCCTTGTCGGCCTGGTTGGTCAGCACCTGGTAGAAGCTCTTGTTCCAGTCGGCGGCGGCGGCGGCGGCCTTGAAGGCCGTGTCCTCGGGCGAGACGAAGTTGCCGGCCGCGTTCTGCAGCTGGGCGTAGGTCATCTTGTTCTGCTTGACGTAGGCGTACTCGACGTAGCCGATCGAGTTGGGCAGGCGGTTCACGAAGGCTGCGACGCCTTCGTTGCCCTTGCCGCCCGCGCCGGTGGGCCAGTTCACGGCCGTGCCTTCGCCGACCTTGGTCTTCCACTCGGCGTTGACCTTGCTCAGGTAGTTGGTGAACAGGAAGCTGGTGCCCGAGCCGTCGGCGCGGCGAACCGGTGCAATGGCGGCGTCAGGCAGGGCCAGCGAGCCGTTCAGCGCCTTGATGGCGGGGTCGTTCCACTTGGTGATCTTGCCCAGGTAGATGTCGCCCAGCACCTGGCCGTTGAGCTTCAGCTCGCCGGGCTTGATGCCGGGGATGTTCACCACGGGAATCACGCCGCCGATGACGGTGGGGAACTGCATCAGGCCCTTGGCCTGGAGTTCTTCGTCCTTCAGGGGCGCGTCGGACGCGCCGAAATCGACCGTCTTGGCTTCGATCTGCTTGAGGCCGGCACCCGAGCCGACCGACTGGTAGTTGATCTTGACGCCGGTGGCCTTGTTGAAATCGGAGGCCCACTTGGCATACAGCGGTGCCGGGAAGCTGGCGCCGGCGCCGGTCACGTCTTGTGCAAAGGCAGGAACTTGGGCAAACACCGCGGCCACGAGGCCGGCGGCTGCAAACTTGAAAGTCGTTTTCATGGAGGCTTCCTTTAGAAGTAAGAAGTAGTCCCTTTCGGGCTTGGAACGGACTCTAGAAAGCTTGTGTGACATCGGTGTGACACCCCGCTGTCGAGGGAAAATGCCGCCCTTTCCCCTGCGGCTCGTGTGACGCTGTCACACAACCGTCATTCGCCGCGCCTAGCCTTGCGAGCCTCGCCACCGGCGATCCGGAAGGCCGCGCGCCCGCCACGGCGCTACGATCGAAGCCACCCGCCTTCTTCCACGACAACTACATGCAAAACGGCACCCGCCTCGCCGCCGTCGATCTCGGCTCGAACAGCTTCAGGCTCGAGATCGGACAGGTCGACCACGGCCAGATCCACCGCACCGAGTACCTGAAGGAAACGGTGCGCCAGGGCAACGGCCTGGACAGCGCCCGCAATCTCACGGCCGAGGCCATGCAGCGGGGCTGGGACGCGCTCGCCCGTTTTGGCGAGCGGCTGGCCGGCTTCAAGCGCTCGCAGGTGCGCGCCGTCGCCACCCAGACACTGCGCGAGGCACGCAACCGCGAGGAATTCCTGCTGCGCGCGCGCACCATCCTGGGCTTCGGCATCGACGTGATCCCGGGCCGGGAGGAAGCCCGCCTGATCTACCAGGGCGTGGCGCACATGCTGCCGCACACCGACGCCTCCGACCGCGAGCGCCGCCTGGTGGTGGACATCGGCGGGCGCTCCACCGAAATGATCATCGGCCGCGCGCTCGACGCCGAGCTGATGGAGTCCTACCGCGTGGGCAGCGTCGCCTGGTCGATGAAGCACTTCGGGGAAGGCCTCTTCACCCAGGGCGCATTCCGCGCCGCCGAGGTGGCCGCCAAGGCGGTGCTGGACGACGCGCTGTCCAGCTACACCCGCGACCAGTGGGACGTGGCCTATGGCGCCTCCGGCACCATCGGCGCCGTGGGCGACGTGCTGGCCGCGGCGGGCGGCGAGCCAGGGCTCATCACCCGCGACGGCCTCGACTGGCTGGTCGACCGCCTCCTGAAGGCCGGCAGCACCGACAAGCTGCGCATCGACGGCATGCGCGAAGACCGCAAGCCGGTCATCGGCGGCGGCGTGAGCGTGCTGCGCGCGGTGTTCGACCTGCTCGACATCGAGGAGATGCGAGTCGCCCAGGGTGCGCTTCGCCACGGCGTGCTCTATGAACTGCTGGAGCGCGACGAGAGCGTGGCCGACATGCGCACGGCCACCGTGGCGCGGCTGGCGAGCCGGTTCGCGGTCGATGCGGCGCAGGCCAGGCGGGTGGGCGACACCGCGGCGGCCCTGTTCGTGCAGCTCACCCCGGCAGCGCGCGGCGGCAGCCCCGGCAGCCGCGCCGGGCGGGCGCTGCGCAAGCTCGGCTGGGCCGCGCAGCTGCACGAGATCGGCACGCTGGTCTCGCACAGCGACTATCACAAGCACGGCGCCTACATCCTCGACAACACCGACGCCCCGGGCTTTGCCGTCAACGAACTGCATGCGCTCGGCCAGCTGGTGCTGGGCCAGCGCGGGAAGCTGCGCAAGCTCGACGCCGCGCTCGACGACGAGACCTTCGTGACGCAGCTGCTGTCGCTGCGGCTGGCGGTGATCCTGTGCCATGCGCGCCGCGATCCCGATCCACAGGCGCTGCACCTTGCGGCGCTGGGCGCCAGGGCCTTCACGATTGCCTGCGCGCCCGACTGGGCCGAAGCCTATCCGCAGTCCGCGCACCTGCTGCGCGAGGAAGTGCTGGCCTGGCAGAAGACCAGCAGCTGGCGCGTGGAGCTCAGCGGGGCCTGAGCCGCCTCACTTCGGCCCACTTCGCCTCATTTCGGACTACTTCGCGTCGAGGCCGGCAGTGCGGGTGGCTTCCGCAGGAATCGCGCGCGGCTGGTCGCCCCCGAACATGCCGGCGTAGGCGGGCTGCACGATGCGGTCCAGCCCCTGCTTCAGCCCCTCGTGGGCCATCGCGGTGTCCTTGAGCAGGCCGTCGTAGCTGAAATAGGTGGGCTCGGTCACGTCGGCGGTATGCGCCGTCTGGTGCACGACGGACTGCCGCTCGTCCCTGAGCAGCTGCTCCACCGAAATGAAGGGCTTGAAGCTCGAGGTTGCATCGGCCGCGCCGTACGCCGTGGTGATCCGCAGGATCAAGGTGCTGTAGCCGGGCGTGGGCTGGAGCTCCGGCACCTTCATCTCGCCGGCCGGTCCGGTGGCGCGCATGAAGGGCGTCAGCTTCACTTCGCGGCCGCTTTCGCGCAGGCGCGCCGCCAGGCGCTCCGCGAACTGCCTGTTGAGCGTCATGGCCGCGCCGCTGTTCCTGACGGCCGCCGTGAACTCCTTGCTGCGCTGGTCGGTGCGGGCGGCCATGGTCATCCGGCTGTTGGTGTCGATGCTGAGGGCGAGCAGCGCGCCGATGGGCCCCAGGAGCAGCCCGGCAAATCCGGTGAGCCCCGAGCCGCCGCCATCCGTGACGATCAGCTGGTCTTCCTCGTTGTAGATGAGTTCGACCTTTGCGGCCGACCGGGTGGCTTCCTGGCGCGCCAGCAGCGTGGGTTTGGACGCATCGGCCGCACACCCCGCCAGGAGGGCGGTGGCGACGATCAGGGAGGTCAGCTTCTGCAACGACATGCCCGCGTCCAGGCGCAGCAGGTCCATGAAGCTTCTTGGCAGCGGGTTGGGCAGTTTCATGCGTGTTCCCCAGTGGTTTGGCCGATGTGAACCACTGTAGGAATCGCGCCGCCCGCGCACATGAGCGGTGCGCACTTTTTGCCGGGAGACAAGCGCCCCGCCACCCCTGCGCGCGGCCATGACAAAGCGCCTGCCCGCGGCCTCTGGCTGCGGCTAGCAGGGCCGCTTCACTTGGCGAGGAGGCTGGCGGTCCGGGTGGTGTCCGAACTGGCGAGGCGCGGCGGCGCGTCTTCGCCGAACATGCCGGCGTAGGCAGGCTGGACGATCCGGGCAAGGCCTTGCCGCAGGCCGTCCTGCGCCCTGGCCGTGTCCTGCAGCAGGCCGTCGTAGGCCAGGTAGGCCGGCTCCTCCAGGTCGGAGGTGTGGGTGGTCTGGTGAAGAACGGCCTGCTGTTCGTCCTGCAGCGACTGCTCGATCGCCACGAAGGGCTTGAAGCTCGACGTCATGTCGGGAGCCCCGTAGGTCGTGGTGACCCGCACGAGCAAGGTGCTGTAGCCCGGGGTGGGTTCGAAGCCGGGCGCCTTCATCTGGGCGAGCTCGCCGTCCATGCGCGCGGCGGGTGTCAGCTTCACTTCGCGGCCGCCGGACCGCAGGCGCGCCGCCAGCTGCTCCGCGAACTGCCTGTTGAGCGGCATCGCCCCGCTGCTTTTCACGGCGGCCGTGAACTCCTTGCTGCGCCGCTCGGTGCGGCTGGCCAGCGTCACCCGGGTGCCGACCTCCACGCCAAGGGCCACCAGCGTGCCGACAGGCCCGAAGATCCCGGCCCAGCCCACGATCGCCGAGCCACCGCCATCCATCACGGACAGCTGGTCCTGCTCGTTGTAGACGAGTTCGATCCTGGTGATCGAGCGGGTGGCATCGCGGCGAGCCTGCGGCGCGGGTTCGGGTGGGCTCGTGGCGCAGCCGGCCAGCAGAGCTGCAGAGATCAGCAGCGAAACAAGCGTCTTCATGGGGGCGGATGTAAGTTAAAGATGCAATTTGTGTCTAAATGCATCTCACGCAATCATTGTGCCTACATGGCACTGCCGCGCCCCACCGAATTCGTCAATTAGTTTACAGATTCGGGCAAATTTTCAGCCCCTGGATCCTTCAGCTCAGAGGAGCTCGGGCGACTGCACCGTCACCACGACGGTCTGCACGTCGCCATCGCGTTCACGCGTGCGAATCCACCAGAGCGAACCCTTGCGCACCGGGCAGCTGTCCTGCTTCAGGCCAAGAAGCAGCGAAATCGCCTGCCCCACCGAAGGCTGGTGCCCGACCATCAACACCACCGACTTGCCGTTGGGCCAGCCGGCCGCAGCCAGCATGGCCTCGGCGGTGGTGTCTGGGGCGAGTTCAGCACGCAGCTTGTACTTGCGGCCGAGCGCAAGCGCGGTCTGCTCGCAGCGCCGCGCGGGGCTGCAGATGATGCGCGTGCCGTCGGGCAGCTGCCGGTCGAGCCAGCTGGCCATGCGCTTGGCCTGCTTCTCGCCGCGCGCGGTCAGGGAACGCTGCAGGTCGTCGCAGCCCTCGGTCCAGTCCTCGGCTTCGGCATGGCGCCAGAAGATCAAGTCCATGGTTGTCGTCTTTCGGTCGTCAGTTGCTGGGTGCATCGGCGTGATGGCCTCGCGATGCATACCGGTTCATGAGTGCCGCCTGTGCGCCGTGCGCCTCGACGGCGCGCGACGCGCCCGCCTCGCCGGCGTGGGTGTCGTGGTCGACGCGCGTGTAGATGCCGTCGCCGCCCAGGTCCCAAGCGTCGCGGCCGTCGTGCAGGTAGGCAACCAGGCATTCGTCGATCAGGCGCTGGCGCAGGCCGGGGTCGGTCACCGGCCAGGCCAGCTCGATGCGCCGCATCATGTTGCGGTTCATCCAGTCGGCGCTCGACAGGTAGAGCGACTCGTCCTCGCCATTGCGGAAGTAGAAAACGCGCGAGTGCTCGAGAAAACGCCCGATCACCGAACGCACGCGGATGTTGTCGGTCAGGCCCGGCACCTGCGCGGGCAGCGTGCAGGCGCCGCGCACGATGAGGTCGATCTTCACGCCGTTCTGGCCGGCGCGCATCAGCGCGGCCACCAGGGCGTCGTCGGTCAGCGCATTCATCTTGGCGACGATGCGGGTCGGCTCGCCGGTGGCCGCGGCCAGGCTGAGCGCGTCGATCTGCGCAATGAGGTTCTTGTGCAGGTCGAACGGCGCGAGCCACATGCGGTTGAGCTTGGGCAGCCGGCTCTGGCTTGCCAGGTGCACGAACACGGCCTCCATGTCGGCCGTGAGCAGCGGATCGGCCGTCAGGTGGCTGATGTCGGTGTAGAGCCTGGCGGTGCGCGGGTTGTAGTTGCCGGTGGAAAGATGGCCGTAGCGGCGCATCTGCTTGCCCTCGCGGCGCGTCACCAGCAGCATCTTGGCGTGCGTCTTCAGGCCCACCACGCCATACACCACCTGCGCGCCGATCGACTCGAGCATTTCGGCCCAGTTGATGTTGGCCTCTTCGTCGAAGCGGGCCTTGAGCTCCACCACCACCGTCACTTCCTTGCCGCGGCGCACGGCCTCGCGCAGCAGGTCCATCAGCTCGGAATCGGTGCCCGTGCGGTAGATGGTCTGCTTGATGGCCAGCACCTGCGGGTCCAGCACAGCCTCGCGCAGGAACGCGAGCACGCCGTCGAAGCTCTCGAAGGGCTGGTGGATCAGCACGTCGCCGTGCTGCAGCCGCTCGAAGAACGACTGCGCCGGCGACAGCGTGACCGGGTAGGAGGCCGAGTACGGCGGAAACAGCAGCTGCGGCTCCTCCAGCAGGTCGATCAGCTGGGTCAGCCGGGCCAGGTTGACGGGGCCGTGCACGCGGTAGAGCGCCTGCGGCGGCAGGTTGAATTGCGCCAGCAGGAAGCTCGCGAGCGACTCCGCGCAGCTGGCCGACACCTCGAGCCGCACGGCCTGCCCGTAGTGCCGGTGCTGCAGCCCCTGGCGCAATGCGGTGCGCAGGTTCTTGACGTCTTCCTCGTCGACCGCCAGGTCGGAATGCCGCGTGACGCGGAACTGCGAGAAATCGCCCACCTCGCGCCCCGGGAACATGCTCGACAGATGGGCGCGCACCACGCTCGACAGCGCCACGAACAGCGTCTTGCCGTCCGACACCTTGGCCGGCATGCGGATCACGCGCGGCAGCACGCGCGGCACCTTCACGATCTGGATCGGGTTCTCGCGCCCGAAGGCGTCCTTGCCGCCGAGCCGCACGATGAAATTGAGCGACTTGTTGGCCACCTGCGGAAACGGGTGCGCCGGGTCCAGCCCGACCGGGATCAGCAGCGGGCGCACTTCGCGCTCGAAATATTCGCTGACCCACTTGCGCTGCGCCGGATTGCGTTCACCGTGCGAAATGATGTGGATGCCGTGCTTTGCGAAGGTCGGCATCAGCTCGTCGTTGTAGAGCGCGTACTGGCGCGCCACCAGCGCATGGGCGGCCTCGGCCAGGCGCTCGAACGATTCGATCGTGTAGGCGCCCTTCTGGTCGCCGGCGCTGCTGGCAATCAGGTGCGGCGCGGCGCGCACCTCGAAGAATTCATCGAGGTTCGATGAAACGATGCAGAGGTAGCGAAGGCGCTCGACCAGCGGCACTTCAGGCCTGCGGGCCCAGTCGAGCACGCGCTCGTTGAACGACAGGATGCTGTGATCGCGGTCGAGCAGCGTGAGGGCCGTTGCCGCGACCGCGGGCGTGCGGTCAGCGGGAGCAGGTTGCATGGGCACTGATTCTGGGGCAAGCGGCACGGGAGCACATGTAGGCTGAAATATGACAGTGTCGCCCTCGTTTGTGACGTTTTCGTGACCGCCGTGTGACGCCTGCGGGCCACCCTTGGGCAGCCCCGTGCCGGGCGAAGAGGCGGACGGCCCGGCATCGGGCCGGGCGGCCGCTGGCTTCATGCGCCCAGAAAGTGCTTGCGGTAGCGCGGCGGCAGGTCGTCGATGCGCATCAGCATCGGCAGGTCCGCCGTGTTGAAGTCCGGGTCCCAGGCCGGCGCGCCCAGCACCTTGGCACCCAGGCGCAGGTAGCCCTTGATGAGCGCGGGCGGCTCGACGTCGAGCGCGCCGTCGAGCCGTTCCACCGGCAGCGGCAGGCGCGGCTGCACCTGGTACTGGATCGGCGCCATGTGGCTGGCCGACAGCTGCCGCCAGATGCTGGCCGCCGCATCGCCGCTGGTCACGCCGTTGTGCGACATCGGAATGCTCGCGCAGCCGATCATGGTGTCGAGCTTGTTGCGGTGCATGAAGCCCGCAAGAGCTCCCCACAGCGCGAGGATCACGCCGCCCTGGCGGTGGTCGGGATGCACGCAGCTGCGGCCCAGCTCGACCATGCGCTCGCGCAGGTCGCGCAGCCGGGTCAGGTCGAATTCGGTGTCGCTGTAGGTGCTGCCCACGCGCCGGGCCTGGGCCGGCGTGAGCACGCGGTAGGTGCCGATCACCTGCCCGGTCCGTTCCTCGCGCACCAGCAGGTGCTCGCAGAAGTCGTCGAACAAATCGATGTCGTGGCCGGCCAGCGGCGTGCTCACGCGGGCGCCCATTTCGCCGACGAACACCTCGTGGCGCAGGCGCTGTGCTGCGCGCACGTCGTCCAGGTGGCGGGCCCAGCTCACGGTGATGCCTTGCCTGGCATCGACGATGGCCGGCGGCGCGAGCACGGCAGCGGGCGCCGATGCGGGCGTGGCCGCAGGGACGGGCCACAGGGCGGCGCGCAGGCCGAGCTGCGACAGCGGGAACGTCGGGTTGGGCAGTTCTTTCATGGAGACCCTTTCTGCTGAAGGAGTCTCTGCACCCGCGGTGAAACGGGTATGTCAGCGCCATTGCAGTTGCATGACGGTGTTACCGCGTGTTTTGAGGCTTCCTGGATGTCTAATGCGGTGGGTCGCGACATGGAGTTTTCTCAAATGGCCACAGCCGCAAGCAGCAATTTCGACAACCGCCTCCACCAGACCTTTCCCGTCCTGAGCGATACCGAAATCGCGCGCATCGCGCACTTCGGCACCGTGCAGCGCTTCGCCCGCGGGGAGCGGCTGTTCACCGCCGGCGAAACGGGCCCCGGCATGTTCGTTCTGCTCAAGGGCGTGGTGGCGGTCACGCAGCGCGACGGGCTCGGGCACGTGGTGCCCATCGTGCGCCAGGGCCCGGGCGAGTTCCTTGCCGAAGTCGGCCAACTGAGCGGCCGCCCTGCCCTGGTCGACGGCCATGCCGAGGAAGAAGTGGAAGCGCTGATCGTGCCGCCCGCGCAGCTGCGCGCGCTGCTGGTGGCCGAGGCCGACCTTGGCGAGCGCATCACCCGCGCGCTGATCCTGCGGCGCGTGGCGCTGATCGAATCCGGCGCCAGCGGGCCGGTGCTGATCGGCCGGCCGGAATCGCCCGACATGGCGCGGCTGGAGAACTTCCTGCGCCGCAACGGGCATCCCTACCACCTGGTCGACGCGGCCGAAGACCCGGGCGCCGCCGCGCTGCTGGAACAGTACGGCACCTGCAAGCTGCTGGCCGTGTGCCCCGACGGCTCGGTGCTGGTCAACCCCGCCGAAGACGCGCTGGCCCGCTGCCTGGGCATGGTCGATACCGCGGAGCACAACGAGCTGTTCGACGTGGCGGTGGTCGGCGCCGGCCCTGCCGGCCTCGCCACCGCGGTGTATGCCGCCTCCGAAGGGCTGCGCGTGATCGTGCTCGACTGCCGCGCCTTCGGCGGGCAGGCCGGCGCGAGTGCGCGCATCGAGAACTACCTGGGCTTTCCCACCGGCATCTCGGGCCAGGCGCTCGCGGGCCGGGCCTTCGTGCAGGCCCAGAAGTTCGGTGTCGAGATGCTGATCCCGGCCAAGGTGACGTCGCTCGATTGCTCGCGCGACAACCCCATGGACGCGCTGCGCATCGCACTGGCCGATGGCCGCACCATCAACGCGCGCACGGTGGTGATTGCCAGCGGCGCACGCTACCGGCGGCCCGACGTGCCGAGGCTGTCCGAGTTCGAGGGCCGCGGCATCTGGTACTGGGCCTCGGCCATCGAGGCCAAGCTCTGCGCGCAGCAGGAGGTTGCGCTGGTCGGCGGCGGCAACTCGGCCGGACAGGCCGCGGTGTTCCTGTCGCGCCATGCGGCCAAGGTCAACGTGCTGGTGCGCGGCCCGTCGCTCGCGGCCAGCATGTCGCGCTACCTGATCGACCGCATCGAGGCCACGCCCAACATCGAACTGCATCCGCATACCCAGCTGGTGAAGCTCAACGGCGATTCCGGCGAAGGACTGACCGGTGCAACCTGGCGCTGCCAGACCACGGGCAACGAGCACGACTGCGATGCGCGCAACATCTTCCTCTTCGTGGGCGCCGAGCCCGAGACCAGCTGGCTCGACGGCTGCGGCGTCTCGGTCGACAAGCATGGCTTCGTGCTGACGGGCGATGCGGCCAGCAGCGGCTTTCCGGCCCGACCCTCCACTGCGCTGGAATCCAGCGTGCAGGGCGTCTTTGCCGTGGGCGACGTGCGCTCGGGTTCGGTCAAGCGCGTGGGCGGTGCCATCGGCGAAGGCGCGGCCGTGGTCGCGCTGATCCACCAGCACCTGTCGTCCAACTCGGCCGTTGCATGACCGCGCTGCGCCCGTAATTCCCGGCGCTGCACACGTGCGGATGGCCGCGTATATGCTGCCTGCCTCGCATCACGACCAACCCCAACAACGGAGAGCCCGCGACATGCCTGCATCGCCCATCGAGGTCTATTCCTGGCCCACGCCCAACGGCCACAAGATTCACATCATGCTGGAGGAGTGCGGCCTGCCGTACAACGCCCGCCCGATCAACATCGGCAAGGGCGACCAGTTCGCGCCCGAGTTCCTGCAGATCAGTCCCAACAACAAGATCCCCGCCATCACCGACCCCGATGGTCCGGACGGCAAGCCGATCTCGCTCTTCGAATCGGGCGCCATCCTCGTCTACCTGGCCGGCAAGACCGGCCAGCTGCTGCCCAGGACCGACCGCGAGCGCTACGACGTGCTGCAGTGGCTCATGTTCCAGATGGGCGGCGTCGGCCCCATGCTCGGCCAGGCGCATCACTTCCGCATGTATGCCCCCGAAAAGATCGGCTACGCCATCGAGCGCTACAGCAACGAAGCCAAGCGCCTCTACGGCGTGATCGACAAGCAGCTGTCGAAGAACAGGTTCATTGCCGGCAAGACCTATTCGATTGCCGACATCGCGATCTTCCCGTGGCTGCGCAGCTGGGAAAACCAGGGCATCACGCTCACCGACTACCCGCACCTGAAGGCATGGTTCGACGGCATTGCCGCGCGCCCCGCCGTGCAGCGCGGCGTGAAAGTGCTGGCCGACCTGCGCCAGCCGATCACCGGCGACAAGGAGCGCGAGATCCTTTTCGGCAAGACCCAATACGCGAAGCGCTGAGGGCGCAGTTATTCGGGCTAGAATAGAAGGCTTGTCGGGGTGTAGCGCAGCCTGGTAGCGCATCTGGTTTGGGACCAGAGGGTCGAAGGTTCGAATCCTTTCGCCCCGACCAAGAAAAATACGAATGCCTGCAATGACTCACGTTGTTGCAGGCATCTTGTTTTTCGGCCGCGGCAAAAACAAAGCCTGCGGTGAATTCCTCGCGTACAGTCGATTCAACATCATCACTGACCGGGGTTGGCGTGTCCTACTACGAACTGAAGATTGGCAACCAGACTGGCCTGGTCCAGGTCACGCAGGACCTCGTCTCGCACACTGCCACGCTGTACTGGATGCCCCGCCGCCGCCCCTTGCGCGCCACGGAAGAGATCAATTCCACGCCGCTGGCACAGCACCAGACCTACGGGCCCTCGGAAGCGCAGACGCTCGATCTGCTGCGCGCATGGGCCGCCCAGAACTTCGAGCCGGTCGGCGATTTCGTCCAGATCTGAGCGCCCTCCGGCACGCCGGGCTCCAGGGTGGATGTGGGTAGAATCCGGGGCTCCGTTCGGCCCGGAATCTGCCCGTAGCTCAGTTGGATAGAGCACCTGCCTTCTAAGCAGGTTGTCGGGGGTTCGATCCCCTCCGGGCAGGCCAATTTCCAGTTTCAAGTCGCTCAGAACCATCCTGAAACCCGCTCTCCTTCGAGGAGAAGCGGGTTTTTCTTTGTGCCACGACAGGTCGGGGCATAGCATGTCTTGTCGGTACTTTGTCGGTACTTCTGCAGGTATCTGCCCGGCCGCCAAAGCCAGGTACCGACAGCAAGGAGAAAAACCCAATGCTGACAGACACTTTCGTGAGGCAAGTGAAGCACAAGGGCAGTGAGATCGGCGAGCGCTACGCAGACGGCGGCGGCATGTACCTGCGCGTCAAAGCCGCAGGCAAGTACTGGCGCATGGACTACCGGTTCAACGGCAAGGCGAAGACGCTGGCCTTGGGCGTCTACCCCGCGGTCTCGCTCGCGAAGGCGCGGCAGCGGCGCGACAAGGCCCGCGAACTGCTTGCCGACAACGTCGACCCCGGCCTCGCGAAGCGCGCAGAGAAGCTGTCCCGGGCAGTGGAAGCAGCCAACACCTTCGAGGCGTTGGCGCGGGAATTCCACGCCACCAAGGCCAGCAGTTGGAGCGCATCCTATTCGGAGCGCTGGCTGCGCATCATGGACAAGGACCTGTTCCCCTACATCGGCAAGCTGCCGATCGCCACGATCCAGGCCAGGGATCTTCTGCACGCGCTCAAGCGCGCCGAGGGCCGAGGCGTCATCGAGACGGCCCACACCCTGCGCCAGTGCGCAGGACAGGTGTTCCGCTACGGTGTGCAGACGGGCCGTTGCGCGAGCAATCCGGCGCCCGACCTGCACGGCGCGCTCCGACCGGTGATCACCAAGAGCATGGCCGCCGTTCTGGAGCCGCAGAAGGTCGGAGAACTGATGCGCGCCATCTACGGCTACAGCGGGCAGCCGATCACCCGCGCCGCCCTCCTCCTGTCCGCCCTGCTCTTCCAGCGCCCCGGCAACATCCGTGCGATGGAATGGGCCTGGATCGACCTCGAAAAGGCGATGCTGACCATCCCGGCGCAGGACATGAAGCGCCGGCTCCATGAAAAGCGCAACGGCCGCCCCCACTTCGTGCCGCTGGCGAAGCAGGCACTGCAGACCCTGGAGGAAATTGCGCCATTGACCGGCCATGGCCGATACGTGTTCCCCAGCATCCGCACGGGAGAGCGCCCCATGAGCGAAAACACCGTGAACGCCGCGTTGCGAAGGCTGGGGTACACCAACGACGAGATGACCGCCCATGGCTTTCGGGCAATGGCCCGCACGGTCATGGCAGAGCAACTGCACGGCATTTCGCCTGACGTCATCGAGGCACAGCTTGCCCATGGCAAGAGCGGGCCGCTGGGTACGGCCTACGACCGCGCGGAGTTCATGGACAAGCGCAAGGAAATGATGCAGCGCTGGGCGGACTACCTGGGCCAACTTGCCGGAAACGCACAAGTCCGAACGCTCCGGGCGGCCTAGCCAACGCCGGAAACGTTGATATCAACGAAGTTATGCAACGTCCATGCTTCCGGTCGCGCGGTCTCGCCGATATCCGGAACTACAACGCTTTCCGATTCTCTTTCTTCACCGCCTTGACTGATTGGTGTCCGGGACGGAGACGGTAGTCCCGGTTTCATCTTCGATCCAGCCACGCCATGTGCCGCGACCCCACGAGGCTTTGACTTCGTACTGGATCACGTACCTTTGGCCCGGAAGCGCCACGAATTTCAGGGAGGTGTGGTCGGCCCGGAACTGCGGGTGCGTCCTGAGGCCGACGACCACCGCGTGCTCACCGGGCGAAAGCTCCCACCGGACTACCGGGCGGAGAACATGTGGGACCTGTTCCCCATCGATCGAAGCCAAATAGGTAGCGGCGCGTGGCCCTGACTTGACGATGGCGAGGCTGGACAATGGTTGCGTCTCCGTACCAGGAAGACGATACGGTGCGGCAGCGCAGCCCGCGAGCATCGCGGCGGTCAATGCGAGAGTCACCACGGCCTTGAAGTTTTTATCCACGCTGAATTCTTTCTCTTGCTTCATGACTGATCGCTCTTGATCAATCTCGGGTCGAGGTTTGCCGCGGCACCTTTCCCCAGTTCGACAGGTTTCAATTGCGCGCTGTGACGCCAGCTCGAAACATCGGTCCGATTCCGCACGCGTGCCTGCTTCCTTCGCTCGGCGCTCTGCCGCCGCCTCGACTTGAAACCCCACGAGCCACTTCATGAGCAACATCGGAACGACAGGAGGCCGATAAGTGCACCGAGCAATGTCGATCGCCACCTGCGAGTGCCCGAAGCCCGGCCACCGGAGACCTCGGCTGTCTCGATTGCGTGGGAATACCACACCTGCGATTCACCGCCATGGACGCGCCGGCGCTTCTGATTTTCGACGGGTGCTTGCACAGTACGACCAGCCATCAAAGCCCCGATTCCCATGGCATGGTTTCATCCGTACCGCTGGCTCCGCAATACGCCCAAGGCTCGGAACGTTCGTCACCGTCATAGCGTGAACCGAACCGAACGTTGTACAGCGCCAGCGGTGACTGGGGAGATGGCCTGCGCAGGAGCCGACCTAGCCAACCTTGGGGCACTGGTGTCTCGGCACTGAACATGCCCAGCATGACCTCGAGTTCGCGTCGCCACTCGGGTCCAGTCACAACCATGGTCCCGATCTGATGGGTGTCGAGATGAACGTATTCAAAGCCACTGTCCCGCAACACCTAGAGAAACTGATCACGCCAGCGCGACTGGAGCACCGGAAAGTGTTTGCTCAGAAACAACAACGCGATCCGAGTAATGCGGCAGCAGCCTCTGTCCGTTTGTAGGGCCAGACATCGGTAGGCTCCTGAGAATGCGCGTCGTCCTCAATATCCCGTGCATCGAACAGCCCAAGCCACAGAATCGGAAGATGGTACTTGGAGAGCAGATACGGAGAGTCGTTTGACAGCGTCCCTCGCCCGGGTCGCCCCCTCACGCCTGAGAAGTAGAGTTCCGAATAGCTGCCCATGTTTGGCTTCAAAACGAGTCGACTGGCATCGCGATCAAAAGGATCTCAAAAGCTCGCGTTGAGGTTGAAACCGAAGGTGGTCTTGGCCGTGCGATACCCCTCAGGCTTGCGGATCGGCGCCCCCATGAAGAAGTCGTAGCTGAGCTTGCTCCACTGCCCCCGCACCCCGAGGACCGCGCCAGCCAGGCTGCGGCCCAGCAGGTCCGCGGTCGAGCGCCCGCCGATATGCCCGTAGTCGGCACCGACATACAGTTCCGCCCCGCTCTGACCCATGGCCCAGCCGATGTCGTTGCGGATCAGCCAGCCGCGCTCGCCCATCAGACTGGTCTCGCCATCGAAGCCGCGCACCGTGTAGCGCCCGCCGATGGCGAAGCGGTCCTGCGGCAGCAGCGGCGTGCGGTTCCACTGCGCGCGCACCAGGCCCGAGTAGCGCAGCTTCTCTTCGCCCAGCTTGAATGGCGCGTTCAGGCTCACCTCGGCCGTGTAGAGCTTCAGGCGTGACGTGCCTTCCAGGAACGGGCTGGCGCCATTGCCGAATGCAATCTCTTCTGCTGCGGGCCTGGCGCCAAAGCCACCGGTGCCACGCTTGTAGGCCAGCGTGCCGTCGAGCGTGGCCTCGCCGATGAACTCCCGATGGTTCAGGCTGAATTCCCAGCCACCGACCACGCGATGCTGATCCGGCAGTTCCGTGTCCTCGATGACGTTGCGCGATTCGCGCCGGAACCCCTTGAGGGCGACCGTGGTCTTGCGACTCTGGTCGCGGTAGACCAGGCGCGAGAGCTTGACCTCGGCGTTGTTGGACTTGCCGGCGTAGCTGATGGGGCCGTTGAAACCCGCCACGCTTTGGTGGTACTGGCTGTTCGAAGCGGTCAAGCCCAGCATCCAGTACCCGTACGGCAGCGAATAGTGCACCGTCTGGCCTTCGGTGCCGTAGCTCGGCTCCGAGAGGAAATGGTTGTTGATACTGTGGTTGGCGCTCAGGTAGAACAGGTCGTTCAGACCGAACGGGTTGTCCAGCGACAGCGTGGCCCCCGCCTGGTAGCGGCCGGTGGCCTCGGTGCCGCTGTCGTCCAGGCTCAGGGTGAGGCGCCACTTTTTGGCCTGCACGTACTTGACCACCAGGTCGCTGTCGCCCGGCTTGGCATCGGGTGCGGTGGAGGGCTCGATCTGGATGTCGGCCTCGGCCGTGGGGGCGCGCTTGAGGTTCTCCAGCCCTTGCTCGATGTCGCGCAGGTTCAGCAGGTCGCCCGGGCGGGCGGGAATGGCCGCGCCCAGCAAAGCGGAACTGCCCAGCAGCGTCGAGGAAGAATCCGGCGTGGTCCGGATGGCCGCGATGCGCCCGGGCACCAGGGACAAGGTCAAGGTGCCGGTGGACAGGTCCTGCGGCGCAGCGAGCACGCGCGTGGTGACAAAGCCGCGGGCGATGGCCGCCTGCTGGGCGCGGGCCAGGACCACGTTCACGCCGGCCGTGCCCAGGCACCGGCCGAGAGGCGAATCGTTGCCTTCAGGACCCGAAAGGTCAGAAACAGCCCACTGGAATGATGCGGACTGCTCGCCGACCAGCAGCACGCGGTCGATGCGAAAGCACGGGGCTTCGGATTCAGGGATGCGCTGAGTAGGCGCGGGCGGCGCGGCTCGCAGCCGCTGGTCGACCGTGCGCTCGTTCTGCTCGCGCAGCGCGCGTTCGCGTTCCTGCTGACGTTGCTGCTCGACGAAGGGTTGCGGGGTGCTGGAGACCTGGGCTTGAGCCAACAAGGGGCCGCCCAGCAGCATACCAGCCAATATGGTACGTAAGTTCGTTTTCAACTTCTCTCCCTCTATCGCTTTATTCGAACTGTTGCACATCTGAATTTCATCTGCTGTCCGGTCTTGGATCCACAATGATTCAGGCGCACTCGGTGGGCTATTTTTTTATCAATGCGCTTATGCACACGTCCGCACAACGTCGAGACGAAAGGATCGCCACTGTCCCTTGGTGATGTTCATAACCCTTTTTTTGCAGTCCAGCCACGTTCAACCCCGGGTGCCGGGGAAAACGGGTCGGAAACTACAACGACTGCTCATGGATCCCTGCAGATCACGTCCCTTTCTTTTCATCGGAATTCTGCATACTCTCCGCCTGAACCTCCGCCGGAGTTGCAAGTCGGGCACTCACCGCTCCGCCGATCCAATTAATTATTTTCCCGTGAGATTGCGATTTTCCACAGACAGAGCAAATCCAAAAAATTCCTCCTAGATAGGCCTCAGCATAGAGCGGAGTAGACCCACAACTCGCGCAAGGTGTTGTGCTTTTTACGGCGAGAAGGGCCTCTAGCGCGTCACGCAATCGACGCGCAGCCGTTTCCTGGGGATGCTGCTTGGGAAGCGATAACGTAAGTGCGCGAATACTTGGCAACTCATCCGGAGTGCAGACCTCAGTAGGCCCAATGTATTCGCCACAATTGAGAGAGACGAAGGATTCCAAGTGATAATCCGTCTCGCTCAGCAGCCCCTTGTGTCTAACACACCAATCAGAACAAATTTCGAATAGATCGATTTTATTTGGCCCTGCAACGGAAATTTTCGAAGTCAATTCACGCCATGCCGAGAAGATGTTCATGATCAATAACCTCTTACGGGGAAGGCTGTAATCAGATTGCCAGCGCGGTCAGTAAATATACGCATAACACTAGTAGGGATTCCGCCCTCCGAAAGACTCGTAAGGCCGATATTTCTTCCTGTATCTACGACGCGCAAGAAGGTGCCATCGCCCAACGCTGTGACAGGTGACTTCACAACGCTTGATTCTTGCAAAAGGCCACGCAGCTCATCAGAAGTGATAGTAAAGGCCGATCTGTTGTTTGCCAGTTGAACACCGATATGCTGTTCCACCACGTGCTCAAAACCTGCGCTGACCGGTTGGCCGGTCCCACGAAGAGGCGTAGTCTGTGTCCGCCCATTTGCGACGTTAATTCGCGATGACACTCGTCCGGGGACCTGTGCGACAGCAGGAATTCCTTGCTCCAGCGCGAACCTCGCTTCAGCTTCGGCCACGGCGGCAACGCGCATCTCTTGCACAGCTCTGTAAGCGGTCGATCCCAAGGGAACGGCTGCAGCCAAACCACTGAAAAATCGCTCGACGTTTGACAGCTCTCGCCCGGAGAGGCTCTCACCTGTCGCCGCCATGTACAAACCAGTCGCTGTGCCATAAACAGGCAACAGCAGTTGCAAGGACTCGCTAAGGCGAACTGCTTGATCGGTAGTGAGCGCAGAATTCCGATCGATCGCGATTAGGTTGGCGGCTGTTTCGAGCTGAAACAGTTGCCGGTCAATGCGCTGAAAATCCGCTTGCGTGCAGTTTGGGCCGCAATCGTTCAATAACCTGGCATTTTCCTGTGAGACTGTTCGTCGCACACCTGCAAACGGACTGTGGCTCACATAGTTCTGAGCGGTATTGAACGATGCTGTTGCACCCGCGACACCGCCGGTCGCCGATCCCAGGGCCAAGCCTGCTACCTGTGTCAACGCCACCCGGACCGTGTCCGGCAAGCCCATGTCCGCAATCATTTCCCCGATTTCCGGGAGCGCCGTTGCGCTCAGCGTTGAGCCCGCAGCACCTGACAGATTGCCGGTCAGAAGACCGATGGCCGCATGAAGTGCGACACGGTATGCGCCTCCCTCATCCCATTTCCGTGCTTCCTCTTCGTTGCTTCCTTGTCGTGCGAGGACAGCCTGCCGATCCGCGTATGTTGCCGCGGCTGTCGTCGCCTCGCGACCAAAAGCAGCGGTGATCTGAATTTGCGCTTGCACATCTCGCATCGCCCGCGTTCTGTCGGTCATCTGCAGCGCATTGGTGCTGTCTACGCCGGTACGCACCGACGCATTGCCTGCGACGCCCGAGATGCCGCTTCGCGTGATGCTGGACTCATTGATATCGTTGCTGCCAATGCCAGCCCCTCCCGAGCCCATTCCCGCGGTGCTTGTGCTGGCGCTGATGCTGTAACCACTGCCTTTGAAGGTGTCGTGGTTGACCAGGTCTGCCATCGTCAGGCTGCTGGTCGAGAAGCTGTTCTTGCTTCCGTTCACGGCAACATCCGTACTGCTGATCACCCCACCCACGAGATAGGTGTTGCCCCCCACGTTGACACCAAAGCCGCCGTCCCCAGCCAAGAACCCGCTTTGCTGTGTGGCACTCGCAAAATTGCCATCCCCGCGCGTGTTGTGGGCATAGACGCTTACGCTGCTGTCGCCGTAGCAGATCCAAGCGCAAATGGTCGAGTTAAAGCCGCCCCCGCTGTTCTGGCTGTGATATGTGCTGGTGTCCTGAAGGGTCTCGACATGAAGGTTCCCGCTCACATCGGCGTTGATACGTTCGCCGGCAACCGTGGCACCCCGAAGGGTGGTGTCACCGCCGCTGGTGATATTGACCTCGCATTGATGAAGCCGCCGCCGTCGACGCTGATGCCCGCGGGGTTGGCGATGATCACTTCGGCTCGCGTGCCGCCCACCTCGATGTAGCCCCGCAGCTGGCTCGGGCTGCCGCCGTTGACTTCGTTGAGGATGATGCGTGCGGGCCCGGTCGCAAGAAACGGATTGCCCTGGACGATCCCGCCGAGCTGGGTCTGCACGTTCGTGCGGCTGTTGTTGAGGATGGCGCCGTTGGGCGCCACGTTGAACTGGTTGAAGACGTTGCGCGAGACGCCGGCCGCGCTGGGCGTCTGGATGTTGACGAGCGGCACGCCGTTGGGCGCCATCAGCACCGTGGGGCGCAGGTTGGCCGGAACATTGGGCGCGCCGGCGATCTGGGCTTGCACCGGTGGCGCCCACAGCATGCCCGCGAGCGCCGCACCCACGAGCATCGGCGCAAAGGCGGCCGCGCCGGCGCCGGCCGCGCTTGCCACGGTGGTTGCCTTGGACGAGCCCTTGCCTGTGCTCTTCGCCGTCTCCTGGACCACCATGCGCAGGCCGCGCCTGGCGTTGAAGACGATGCGATGCAAATGGCGATTCATGTTCTGGTGCTCCCTCTGGATTGGCCGCCGGGCATCGTTATTTCTGTGACAGGATGCTTCGGCGGGCCGATTATGGGAGGGCGGCATCCTCGTTCGCGCGGTACTTATTCACGAATCGGACATACTTGAAAACTGACGTCCGGGGATGTAAGGCGCAGGCATTACACCGGGGCCATTTATGTTGGACCAGCACAACGATCGATTGCGATACATGGCGCCGCAGAAGAGGCTGTGTGCGAATTCCTCGCCGCCAAGGCCCTGGCGCATGGCGCAACGCCCATCGGTCCTGTCGCGACGTGAGGTGCTCGAGGGTCCCCATTGCGCGAGTACCTGGACGCACTCGATGCCAACAATCCGGTGACCGAGGATGCAGGTGAAGAGGTGCACGACACAGCGGCTGCATCGCGGAACATCTCTCCGACCGACCCGGCTGCGCAGTGGACCGCAGCACCAGGTGGTCCGGCGTTCTACACTTGCTCAAGCAACTACCTGATCGATCTGTCGGCGGGAATCATCTTGGACCTCGAAGCAACGCCGGCACCGCACGCCTGAGGTCGACTCCACCCGGGCGATGATTGATCGCGTCGAGAAGCGCTTCGACATCAGGCCGCGGCGACTCGTCGGCGACACCGCGTACGGCGCCGCCCCGCTGCTGGCCTGGACGGTCGAAGACAAGCAGATCGAACCTCATGTCCCTGTGTGGGACAAGACAGTCCGCAAGGACGGAAGTCTGTCGATCGGCAAGTTCCAGTGGCAGCCGAGCGCAATGAATATGTTTGCCCTGAAGGCCGCGCGGACGACCGGCGGCAGTTCACGACGCCGCGCACTCGCAACCAAGGCCGACGCCGTTATCTATCGCGCGAGCCAGGCAGACTGCGTCGCCTGTGGAATAAAGGATCGCTGCTGCCCGAGGACACCGTTCCGAAAGATCGCCCGCAGCATCCATGAGAGCGCCCGCGAGGTGGCACGGTCCATCGCGCAGACACCGCAGTACAGACGGTCGCGCAGGGAGCGCCAGAAGGTGGAGATGCCGTTCGCGCACCTCGACCGCATCATGAAGCAGGGTCGCTCCGGCTTCACGGGCTCAGTGGTGCGCAGGACGAGTTCTTGATGGCTGCCGCAGCCCAGAACCTCAAGGAATAGACCGGCTCGCCAAAGTTCAAACCGGCGAGGTCCGCCCCCAAGTGGGACCGGCTGCCATGGCCAAAGGAAGCGACGGGTCAATCGGCCCGAGGGATCAATCCTCTTCGAAGAGCAAGCGATGTACTGGCAAACTATCGCACGAACCGAAGAAAGTGCTTACCGCCGCGCCCGCTGAACGTATAGGTTGAATCCACAATGACAGAACAGAATGATGAGCCCGAGGGGCCCGCACCCATTCCGACAAGTCCCGCTCGATCGATGCGTGTGTGCTTTCAGCCCTCTCGGGACACCTCGCGTAGAGCCTTTGTGGGCAGCCTCTTGCTCCTCGCAGCCTATGCGATGGCATCGACCATTCTTTTTCTGTATGTCCTTTCCAAGGCGCACGGGGCGTGGTTCTTCGCCGCTGTATTGGGACAGCTGGTGCTGCATTTCTATATGACGACAGAAATTCTGAACAGCCGCGACGAAGTTGAGCGCCTGGTCGGCTACACGCTGCTGCGGCAGGAGGGCCTGGTGCGGTTCTGCGGCTATGCGCCTGGTCGGCGTCGGCTGCGAACACTCGGCGCGCCGATCCGGTCGATCGACGAAGTGGACGCAGCGCTTCATGTCCGTTTGTATGACGGCAGCCAGGTTCAACTTACCAAGCTGAGCCTGGAAGCTCAGCGCTTGTTCAAGCGCGTCTTCGAATCCATGAACGCCGGAGCGGGTGCCGAAGCGCTGAGAACGCAGTACGCGGGCCTCGTGCCCGGGCCGCTCGTCACCTTGGAATACAAGGAGGCACCGCAGTTGCCGAAGTGGCAATATTGGGCAACAACAGCCGCACTGGTCTCCGCTGTCGCTATGGGATGGAAGCTGCATGCGTTGCTGCTCCGGTGACGGGCGCGCGAGCGGGATCGGATTTCACTTTTGCCGGGAGTCATCTTGAAGGCGAAGCCGGGATCGAGATTCTTGCTCTCGAGCTTCCCATGCCAGTTGTCCATGTACCACCGCGCGTTGCGCACCACCGACACTCGCCCACCTCGCCGTCGAAGCTGTCGTGCGCATGCCCATATACCCGCGGCACCGGCAACTGGAAGAGAGTTCGGCCGGCATCTCGCGAATGAAGCCGCCGGACGACCAGTCCTCGGCGAACCGCAGCAGTGAATGGCGATGCGGCGCGTGGTGGGGCATCACCACCGTGGGCCGTCGAACGGCTCCGCGAGTTCGCAACGCAGCCAGGCGCGCGGAGAACTTCGTGTCCGCGATTCCGGCAACGACGGGCCATGCCGGCAGGCGCATAGGGGCGGTTTTATCTTCGAAAGCAACAACCTCTGGGTGCCGCCGCAAAATCGTGGCCGCAAAAGCGGCGCTGTCGAAATCACTGACGGTGATCGTGCGGAGGACCTTGGCTTCGTGATCGCCATGTTCCGAGCAGAAGAAGTCCGGCACTCTGCTGCCCGCGTGCTTCTCGCGCACAGTCGCATCGTCGAAGGCCATATTTTTCTGCGCTCCAGGCTCTCGGGCCCAAGGGTTCGAGGTTTGCGGATATTGCGATGCCGCCGGTTCAGTCGGATGGCCCGAAACCCCGGCGTTGCGGCCAGTTCTTCCACCACATAGGCGCCATTGAGATCGTTTCGGCGGGTCTGGTCATCAAGACCGAGGCGTTTCAAGGCTTGTCCGATCTCCTCCATGACTCCAAGGGTCGGAGATCGGTAATCCAAGATGCTTCGATGCGGGGCTGCGCGGAGTACATCCGGGCCCGCGAAGCCACAAGAGCGCCTCGCTCTGCTCAGTTCATTCGGCGCGTGTGCGTGACGGGCAAATTCGAATAACCGTCCGGATCATCGATCCACCGCTGAATCGCTGCACGCGGCCATCCGCAGGCGCGCCCTCCCAGGTGCACGGGAGGCGGGAACTTGCCGTCGGCGATCCTTCGGTACACGGTCGTGCGGCTCAGGGCGGTGATCCGGATCACATCGGGCATGCGAAAGAATGCAGGACCGGCCGCGGGCTGAAAATCAACATCGCCGCGGTTGGCATCGGGTTCGATATGCATGACAAATCCTCGAAATGGAGCCCGACCTTCAAGGCGGCTTCGTTTGGAGATATGTGCCTTTCCTTGGAGAGCCCGGACAGAACCAAACGCCGTGCACAGGGCAACGCAGCAGCGCCGGCCCATCACACGACACCAGCAAGCGCCTACCCTCCCCATCCCGGGACGGTGTCCTCCGCAGGATTTCGGCGAGCGTGCAATCAAGCCAGCAGGCGGTCAACTGACAGTTCTGACAGGTCTGTGGGAACGTCCGATGGGCTGCGCCCAAAGCCGATGGCAATGGCTTGGTGTCTCAATTGCTATGCCCTGCTCCAGGCGAGCCAAGCTGGCGCGGCGCCATCGGCATGTCCTGTTCTTCGTCCCGACCGAAGGGCAAGTAATCGATCTCGTCGACCACGAGCAGCTTCGGGTCAAGAACCGCCCGGTTGAAGTATTCCCTCAGTCGGTTCTGTGCCTCGGCCGCCGTCAGCTGCATCATCAGATCGGCCGCCGTATTGAAGCGTGCCTTGGGCCACGCCATGACGGGGCACTGGCACAGCGCCAGCGCGATGTACGTCTTGCCCACGCCGCCGGGCCCGAGCATCACCACGCTACGCTCTCGACACGCTCGACGAAGGCCAGGTGGCCCCACATGATGATCTGCGCCTTGGGTGCTCCGCGTCATCCGGCCAAGGTCGACGCCGCACGCGCGCCTCTTCTCCGCGCTCTGGCGAGAGATGCCGCACGGCCACTCACCGGACATGCGGCTGGGGCGGACTGGCGGGCGCGTGCTCGGGCGCATGGCTCTTCTCGGCCTCTCTCCAGCGGTCGGCGATCCACTGCGCATCGGTCTGCACCGCGGGCATGCGCGCAGTGAAGCGATCCACCTCGGCTGCCAGATTGGCCTCGCCGTGTCTTCGAAGCGCATCCGCTGTGGTGCGCCAATCTGCGACCACCGCCCGCCGGGTATTTCGCATCTGCTCTTGTCCGTCAGCCGCGGCGCCCCGCCCCGACCTCAGAGCCTGGAGCAGGTTCTCCAGCTTCGCGCGCATGAAGGTCGAGGTCTTCGGCTGTCGATGCCCGGTCCGGTCGCTGGGCGACAGTTGGCCGAATGCCCGAAGCGCGCGCAGCCGATGATGGATCGCATCCCTGTAGGGCTTGCGGGTCTGCCCTCGCACCTGTCGCGGTGTGGCATTGGCCGCCACACCCTGCTCGCGCATCAGTGCGGCGAACTGCTCGCGCCATTGCCGCAATGTCTCCTTGCGGGTGTAGAGGCGCTGGCCAGGCTCGAACTCGTGCTCGCACTTGACCACTAGGTGCACATGCGGGTGCGGCTGATCGGTGTGCAGCACCATGGCGTAGCGATATTGGAGCGCGAAGTTCTCGCGCGCAAAGACGCGGGCGGCAGCCCGTACCTTGTCCGGCGACGTGCCGGCGGGCATGGACAGAACGATGTTGTGGACCAACTTCGCACGCGTGTCTTTCTGCCCCGGAGCGGGTTTCGGCTTGTGCTGGCTTCGGCAGAGCTCCAGCTGCCAGTCGGCCGTGATCTCCTTGGGAGCACCCCGGCCCTGCGGCATCAGCCCCTCGTCGGTTTCGATCGGCAGCTTGCCATGCCGGCCGATGTAGCGCAGATGGGCCTCGACGCCGCCGACATCCCGGCCGCCGCCGGAGACCTTCACCATCACCTCGGGCGTGCGCCCCACGGTGCGCTGGATCTGCGCGATCTGGTCGGCGCCGAGGCGCAGCGTGCCGCCCGGTCCACGCCGACCGTAGCTCACGATGTCCAGGGTCATGTCGCGCGGCGCATCGGCCGCGCCGGGGCTGCTTCGGCTTGCGCGCATCCTCTGTTCAGGCATGGGCCCTCCCGCCGCCGGTCTCCCAGCTGATGAGGTTGCGGCGCACGATGGCGGCCGTGGCTTCGCGTGCCACCTCGACTTCCTGACGGACCGACGCGATCGTTTCGCCGAGGTCCGACGCCACCGGCCCGGGCAGCGTGTTCGGCATGCCGAACATTCGAAGCTGCCGCCCCAACGCGGCGAGCCGGGCGGCGGTCACCTTGATCTGGTCCAGTTCGTTCGGCGGCAGCACGGCCGCGATACGCACATGGTTGTGGATCAGCAGGGCGAGGTAGCTGGCGGTCTTCATTCCACGGGCATGGGCGCGACGCGCCGCCAGCGCGCGATCGCCTTGGCGAAGTCGCAGCGTGATGCGGTCCGCCGCGCCGGGGCGGTTTTCCGATTCGTCTGGAAATCGCTGTGCACCCGAGCCCGGCGAGATGTCGCCGTGAGTCTTGAGGACCTCGTCGACCATCTTCGCGAGCAGGCTCGACGCACTGAGATGATGACGGGCGGCCAGCGCGGCGAAGCGCACCCTCGTCTCGGGCGGCACCCGGGTGGCGATCACGCGGCTCGATCGAGAGGTCTTGGTCATTGCAACGCCGTCGCTGTTAACAATGTCTGACGGCAGTCTATCCTGCCCTCATAGCCGCACAAGGACTTTGCCCTCGGAATTCCAGCGTCGAGCTCACCTCGCCGTTTCGCCGATTCCGGAGCGTTGCCGTCGATCGACAGCGCGAAGACCACCATCAATGTTCGGCATGCCGAACATCACGGAGGTAGACGGAACGATCCGCCCTCATGGCCGCACCGAGACGTTGCCCTCGGAATTCCAGCGTCGAGCTCCCCTCGCCGTTTCGCCGATTCCGGAGCGTTGCGGTCGATCGGCAGTTCGGAGCTCCCCATCGATGTTCGGCATGCCGAACATTACGGAAGTAGACGGAACGATCCCGCCCTCATAGCCGCACAAGGAGGTTGCCCTCGGATTCCAGCGTCGAGCTCACCTCGCCGTTTCGCGGCTCCGGAGCGTTGCCGTCGATCAACAGCTCGAAGACCACCATCAATGTTCGGCATGCCGAACATGACGGAGGTAGACGGAACGATCCCGCCCTCATTGCCGCACAAGGACGTTGCCCTCGCCATTCCAGCGTCGAGCTCACCTCGCCATTTCGCCGCTTCCGGAGCGTTGCGGTCAATCGCAGTTCGGAGCCCTCCATCAATGTTCGGCATGCCGAACATTACGGAGGTAGACGGAACGATCCCGCCCTCATAGCCGCACGAGGACTTTGCCCTCGAAGTTTCGACGTCGTCCTGCGACTGCCGCGTCCAGACTACCGAAACCGACATCCGCCCCATTCGCACAGCGAGCCCACGACCGCTGCATGAATTTCCTCACGGCGCCATCAAGCAGAAGACCTCCGCTGTTGCGACCGTTTGAGACTTTCTGGGTGTTCGGCATGCCGAACATCCAGAAATAGAGCCGAACACAGAGGTGAATTCGGCACGCAGCGAATTCGCGGGGGAAGCATCGAATGGGCATCCGCGTCGCCCCGCTGCGCGGCAGCGTCGCCAAGAGCAGTCTACTCTCGCAGCGTGAACACCACTGACAGGTAAGAGACCGGCTGGGTCTGAATGGCCTCGATCCCATGCAGTGCGGTTGCATCGAACAGCAGCGAATCCCCTGCCCTCACCTCCGCAGTCCTGCCGCCATAGCGGTAGCGGACCTCCCCGGACAAGAAGTACAGGAACTTGAGGCCTGGATGCTGGAAGGTCACATAGGGATCGGCGCCGGGCAGCAGCGTGACCAGGTAGGGCTCGACGAACAGGTTGCCCGACAGCAGGTGGCCCAGCAGCTCGTAGCGGTAGTCCGCCACCGCGCCGATGCGATCGACCAGGACACCATGTCCTGCGCGCACATGGCAGAAGTCCGTGCGCCGCGCCTGGTCCCCGAAGAACCGCGACGCCGGCACCCCGAGACCATTCGCGAGACGCTCCAGGGTCTCCACCGAAGGCGAGACCAGACCGCGCTCGATGCGCGAGAGCATCGAGGCAGAAATCCCCGAGGTCTTGGCCAGTTCGCCGCCAGACACCTCGGCCGCCATGCGCAGTGCCCTCACCTGCGTCCCAATGCGTACCGCGGACAGGCTGCGCACGACCGGCGCCGGCTGCCGCGGCCGGACACGCGTCACCGACGCTGGCAGGCGCAACGGCCGAACCGTTGGCAGAGGCGAAGCAAGCTCTCTATGGGCCATCTTGAATCTCGCACATGAGAATGGTCAGTGAGCACCTTGTGCAAAGCATTCGGGGACGAGTGCGACACGCAATAACTCGTCATATACTTTGTAGCTCTATGCCATTCTATATGTGGCAATCGGGCGGTGCCAAGCCGCCGCGTTCCTCCTGTTCCGCCACCCAACTTTCCGCGCGCCTTTCGGACTGCGCGGGTCGCGGTAGGCATTCCGCAGGAGGCCTTCGACACCGTCTCATCTCGGACTTACGTCAGCATTCTTGAGAGAGGCGTGAATGTTCCCACGCTCACGAAGATCGATGCTCTGGTTCGGGTTCTGGGCCTGCACCCGTTGACTGTGCTCACGCTCGCCTACGCAAGTTCGCCGTCGTCCGAAGAAATCGGCAAACTCCAGGAACTGGTGGCAGGAGAAATCGCGAGCCTCGGGTTGTCGGCGTTCTCTCCGAACTCGTTACCCAGAGGCAAGACTCGCCGCACCAAATAGGAAGTTTGGGCATGCGTGTCAAGCAGATCGAAGATCTTCCCATGGCCACCAGCGCTGAGCTGTACCAACTCAGCTGGGTCATCGAGCAACTCATGGCCGACCCGAGGCGCATCGTGCAGGCGCGCTCGCAGTTGCACATGGGCCAACTGGTGAAGTACTGGGACTGGGGCACCGGCAAGCTGCGTGAGGCTCGCATCGCGGCGATGAAAGACCGGCAGGTCACGCTGCTCGACGAACAAAGCAAACAGCGCTTCAGCGTGCTGTACGCGGCCGTCGTGCCTGTCGATGATCAGCAGGCAGGCACGTCATCCTCACCGGCGCATGCCGCGCCGCTGAGGCCGCCGCCGGAGATCCACCACAAGCAGGACTTCCGCGTCGGCCAGCGTGTGAGCTTCACCGACCAAGGCCTGAAGCGGCATGTCGGAGAAATCGTTCGGATCAACCAGCGCACGGCCACGGTTCACTGACGGACGCTCGTGGCGAGTCGCCTTCGCTCTGCTCCAGCACATCGTCGACGTCGCACCTTAAACCCGTCGATCGTCAACGACGGCCCTGAGCGGGCTACTACCCAGAAACATTGATGCCAACGAAGTATCTACAACGTCATACTCTCTGCCACACGGCCGCCGACGATTGTGACTGGCGCCCGCTCCAATTCAAGCGTAGTTGAAACACTTGCATCTGCATCTGCATCTGCGCATCAAAACAGGCCTTCATTCGGCACGGTATCGGCGTCGGTCCGATATCCCATCGCTCGGTATCCGCGCTGACGCTTATCCCACATACGCAGCAACGCTGGATGGCCGGTGTCCACGAAGTCGATGATCCGCACGTCGGCCTTGCTGACGTGCTCCCGGTGCAGGCGGCCGGCGTACTGCTGCAGCGTCCCTTTCCAGGACACCGGCATGGCGAGCACCAGCGTGTCCAACGGCGGGTGGTCGAAGCCCTCGCCAACTAACTTGCCGGTCGCCAGGAGGACCCGCGGTGCGTCGGGCGCCAACGCATCAAGGCCTGCCACCAGCGCCGCACGCTGCTTTCTGGACATCCGGCCATGCAGTACGAAGAAGTCCGGCCCCAGGCCGCCGAGGGCTGCTTCAATCGCGTTGAGATGTTCCGTGCGCTCCGTCAGCACCAGTATCTTGCGCCCCTGCGCGAAGGCATCGCGCACCTCGGCTGCGATGGCTTCAGTCCTCGCCTGATCGTTAGCCAGATGCCGGAATACATTCTGGATGCCGGCATCTTGCGGCAAATCGATCCGGGCATGGCGGGACCGCGGCACCACCTCCAGATCGTGCGGCGCCCCGGCCGGCGTGGCCGCCGTGTGACGGATCGGCCCGCACTGCATGAAGATGATCGGCTGCTGCCCGTCGCGTCGGAACGGCGTGGCGGTCAGGCCGAGCACGTATTTCGCCTTGGTCCGCTTCAGGATGGCGTCGAACGAAACCGCGCCGACGTGGTGGCACTCGTCGACGATCACGTGGCCGTAGTCCTCGACCAGCGGGTTCACCTCACCCCGGCGGGACAAAGACTGCATCACGGCAATGTCGATCCTGCCGGTCGGTTTGGCCTTGCCGCCGCCAATGGTGCCGACCACGCCCGTACCGACGCCCAGAAAGGTCTGCAGCCGCTCCTGCCATTGCTTCAACAGTTCCGTGCGATGCACCAGTATCAGCGTGTTGACGCCTTTCTCGGCGATCATCGCCGCGGCGGTGACTGTCTTGCCAAAGGCGGTCGGTGCGCACAGCACCCCGGCATCGAACGGCAGCATCGCAGCGACGGCGGTCTGCTGGTCTTGACGCAGATTGCCGACGAACGACACGTCCAGCGGCTGGCCCTTGAAGCGCTCGTCTCGCAGCTCACACGTGATGCCGTTCTCGCGCAACAGCGACAGGGAGGCATCCAGACACCCGCGGGGCAAGGCGATGTGTTGCGGATAATTCTCGGCACAGCCGATGACCCGTGGCTTGTCCCACACCGACACCCGCATCGCCTGCGCCTTGTAAAACTCGGGGTTCTGGAACGCCGCCAGACGGATCAGTCGATTGGCGAGGGGCTGAGGCAGTTGCGCCTTCTCGAAGTAGATCAGGTTGGCCACGGTCATCGTCAGCGAGCGGGGCATGGTTCCGGGCAGCTTCTTCGACGCGGTGCCTTTGCGCTTCCAGGGCGTGGCCAGATCCTCGTCGTCAATGAAGGTGATATCCAACGGATGGATGCCACTTGTGGCCCGCAGGATGGTCGGCTCGATGTCGTGTGCGGCCATCGGCCGGAGGGAAGCCAGGAACGCCCACTGGTCCGGGTAGGGACGCTGCTCAGCGTCGACGAAGACGCTGTAGCCCCTTTCGCGCGGCCCCTTCTGCAGGGGCAAGGCGATCAGGTTACCAAGGCCGCCTCTGGGCATCGTGTCCTGATTCGGAAACAGTCGGTCGTAGGACGTGAGCCGGAGCTGCCGCGTGCGCGCGCAGGTGTGGCTGATGATGGCTGTGCCGAGGCGACGGGCATCGCGCGCCGGCACGCGAGCGGCAAAGAACACCCAGGCGTGGGCCCCTTGGCCGGAGCGCGAGACCTCCAGCGCTGCTGGCACGCCCAGTTCCGCGCAAGACTGCATGAACGCCTGCGCATCGTCCCGCCATTCGGCCTCGTCGAAGTCGACGGCCAGGAAATGACAGCTGTCGTCCTCCAACAGCGGATACACCCCGACCGTATGCTCGCCAGCCAGGTGCTTGTAGATCACCGCGTCCGACAGCGGGACGAGCAGACGATTGCCGCAGTCTCCGCACTTGATGCGGGGCTTCTCGCACACCCCGGTGCGCCACTCATTCGCGCAAGCCGGCGCGTAGCCCGACTTGCCGGTGGTCTTGCTCTCCCATCGGACGGGAAACACATCGGTACGACCGCGGAAGAGCCGGCGGAAGATAGCGACTTTCGCGTCAGTGGACAATCTCGAGGACTCGACGGGCGATGGGGACGGCTGCTGCCGCGACCGCCATTCGATGCCGTGCGATTCGAGCAGCGCGATCAGCCGGCTGTTCTCCGCGCGCAGCTTGGTGAGTTCATCGGGGTCCGCCATCGAATCCACGCTCGGCCAACAGGTCGTCCATGTTATCGCCAACGCCATATCCCAGGTTGTGGCCGAGGCGTCGGACAGCATCCAGACGACCCAATAAGGCGGACCTGCGTCCTTCGGGCAGAGCGTCCATGACTTTCAACGCCTGCCCGAACATCCGCACCACGGCATTGAAGTAGCCTTCGTCCTGCACGCCGAGATCGTTGCTGAAGCCCACCGCCCGCTCGCAGAAGAACACCATCAGCTCGGCCAGGCTCTCCGGCTGGCCGACGGCCTTCTTGTAATCCGCGATGGCCTTCTTGGCCTTCGTGACCGAGGTGTCCTGGTTCTTAAACACGTCGGGCCACAACCAGCGGTCGATGGTTGCCTTGTACGGTTTCAACACATCGTCGCCGAGCCCCAAGCGCGCGTGCAGGAAGGCTTGGTTATCCTTGCTGGCGGCGTAGAGGTCCTGCACCAGGCCGATCAAGCCCGGGCGGTCAAAGTCGGCAAGCTTGTCCTTGACGTCGCTCCAACTCAGCGCTTTCCTCGTACCCATGCTCACGCATTCTCCGGCTTCAGCAGCTTCGTGGCGGCATCTTCCAGCGCCAGCACGCGGCCTCGTTCTGCACAAGCAAATGGCAGCAAAAAATCGGCGTCAAGCCAGCAACGCCGGGTTGCCGTCAAACCGGGCCCGCCCCTGCGCTGCATGTGCGTTGGCATAGCCTCAAGCCGCAACGCGATGGGCGGTCTCGCCGTCATCTTTGAATCGCATCCGCCAAACGGGAACACGAAAGCCCATGTCCTCCTCGACCAGTTCAGAGGCCAGGATTTCGCCGAGATCACCGGAGCGCGCGCGCTTCGACTGAGGCAGCAGTGCCCTCAGAATTTCGGAGGCGCCGTCGTATCCGAGGCGGGCAACATCGTCAGCCTGGTCGTCGTGCGTCCTGACGGTTTCGCCCAGCTGCGTAAGAACGGCTGCACGGCCGCTATCTTTTTCCAAGCACGTTCGGAATGTCTTCCTCTTGCTTTTGTCCTCGGTGCCAGCGCACCAAGCCTTGAACAATGCCATGTCTCCTCCTCCGTTCTTTGTGAGTTCCGGTCAGACTGGCTGCTCATCGATCCGCTCCGCTTGACTTCTCGCCCGTCATCCCGCCGCCTGCGCAGGCAGTTCAATTTCGTATGCTTGGGCGATACGGGCGACCAGTTCGGCGACGGCGACGTTGCCGAGCTGCAGCGTTTTCGGGTCGATGGACGTGTCGGCAGCAACGGCAACAAGGAACCGCGTCATGTCGGCGCTGATCTTTTCGTCGACCGCGATGCGTGTGGCGGGCGCGAGCAGTTGTGAAAGGCGCAGAACATCGTTGAGGTGCTTGCGCACGTCCTTGGTATCCACCTTGGCGCCCTGCTCTTTTCGCGCCGTGAGTTCCAGCCACGCGACGGCCTTGAGCGGGATCAGGCGGTCTTCGCCGACCCAGGGCAGGCCATCGACTTCGCGGCGCCCAGCCATGATGAATGCGTAGTAGACCTCGTCCAGCAAGATGGCAGACAAGCTGGAGACGGCGTCGTCGAGCGGTATGGGTGTCAGCTGACTGCCCTCAGCCGGTTGCAGCCCGTCGGGGGCTCTCGCGAACAGCTCGACCATCGCCGGGCAGCGGGCATCAGCGGGCTTCTGGAACCGATAGAAGATTGGTTTTCCGGTGTCGCTGGCCTGGCGGATTTCATAGCCACCGTCCTCGACGAATGTCCAGAAGGCCTCGCCAAATGCCGGGGTCAGCGCCTCCACATGCAGGACGATGTCCAGGTCCTTGGTGGCGCGGAATTCCAGCCCGGCCTCCTCCATCGTCAAGGTCGCGGCCGTGCCGCCAATCAGGACGTACTGGTCGACGTATGCCGCAAAGCGCTTCCGGAAAATATCCAAGCCTCTCACCATGGAAGTTGTCCTTTCAGTTCATCCAGTGCGAGCTGGATTCGGTCGTCGGCGTTCTCCTGCAGGCTGAGCGTCAGCGAGAGCGGGTCCACCGTGTGGGCGTCTGGCACCAATGCCGGGCTGTAGCTCCACAGCTGCCATTCCTGGGCGCCCGCTTCGGGCTCAGGCAACTCGCGAACGCCGGCATCCGTCGCAGCCTTCCAGTCGGCGGCGGTCAACGCAAACACCGGCCATTTCGGCTCGGTCAGCATGGAATAGCGCGCGAGCGCGCTCAGACCCGCGAGGCGGCCGGGCCGGTGTGCAACGGTGCCATGGGCGGCCACCCAGACCGTACGCCTGACCGGCGTCCGCAGTGCGGGCTTCGCACGCTCCCAGACCTGCGCCGGCGGGAGTTCCATTCGCAGCCAGCGCGAGCGGCCGATTGTGTATGCCGTCGCCAGCCCGGCCGCAGTCAGTTCCTTGACCGCGCGTGACTGTGTCATGGGCGTGTAGCCCAAGGCGACTGCGATCTCGGAGGGCTGCCAATCGGATTGCCACGGCTGGCGCAGCAAGGCAGTGATCAGCATGGCTTGCGCGGAAGGGCTCAGCGCTTCCGTGGCCGGCGCGCGCTGCCGAAAATACTCGCGCAGGTCCAGGCCCAGGTCCGGCAGATAGAGTTGGTTGCCCGGCACGATGAACGGGACTTTTTGCTCGATCAAGCGTCGACGGTCGTAGGAGGCCAGTGCATCGGTGACGTAGACCGCCGGCTGACCGGCCATGGCCTGGACCTTGTTCAGCCAGGTCCGGACTTCGCTGAGGGACTGCTTGGCCTGCGCGCGCCCGATCGCCAGGACAAGGGGCTGCCCCAACAGTTCGAGCTCGCCGAACTGGAAGGCATCGCGAAGGAAGTATGGCAGTTCGTTGGCACGTGCCCACGGCTTCACGGCTGGCGCTTCAATGCCCAGGACCTCGTGGAGGTAGCGCAGAACGGCGGTCGCGAGGGTTGGCAAGGCTCATCCTGAATAACTATAGTCCCGCACTATAACATCTGCACTGTTATCGTGCAAATCGGCGTTATCATGGCGCTATTGACTGTTCCCGGCCCATGCCGAGCCGTCCGAGAAACCAGACATAATCGGAACGAGGACTCGCTGTTCCCTCGCACAATTCCTGACCCGGCGCTTGCGCGTGGCAAACGTGCGACATGACGACAGGCCTCAGTTTTTGTCGGTATTTTTGTAGGTACCCGATGCCACCAGAACCGCCAGAAGCGAGCGCCCATGCGGTTTCTAGCCAAATATTCGATCCCCTCCGGGCCACTTCTCTGCTCCACGAGCAACCACGACAAACCGCTGAGATTCCTCCCAGCAAAGGAAGGCAGCGGAGTCCTGCGCGGCGGAAAGCAGCTTGATCGTTCTCTCCGCTTGCGTCGCGAGTTAGTTATTACCCATATGTAATACCAAATGTGTACAACTTTTCTCGCTGACGCCCTCTGATCCACCCATGGCAGAGGGAGAGTTCTCCACCGTTGCGGTGGATAAGGCGGTGCACAAACACGCGCGCATGGCCGGAAAGCGTTGCCACGGCTGAGTTGGGGCGTGGCGCCCGGAAATGCAGCACCTCGCCGTCTCCGAGCCCTGTCACGTCGTGGGCAGCGGCAGCGAGGACATTTGTCTCCCCGAAAAAGGTGCGTACCGCTCATGCACGCGTGCGGCGCAATTCCTACAGTGGCTTCACGGCGAAATGCTTTGATCCAAGACAGGCAAACAAGCGGCGCCGGTTGTCCACCTCACTGGAGAACGCACATGGAACGCAGCCAGCTGCCCGGAAATTGCTTCTTGGTTCTCGTGTACCTGCTCGCGCTGCTTGCTTTGTGGCTCAGCAACTGAGGCGGGCCAACGTAGGAAATCCACCGTCAGCAAGAGGCGCCAAAGCGACATGGCACCGGCGCCTTGCAGGTTCAGGCTGGGTTCATGGCAACCCAACAAGAGCAGCGCAAGCAAGGCGACATCGGCCGCCGCCTGATGTGGATCCTGCTGGCCGTCATTGCGGTCATCGTGGTGGCGGTGCTTTTCTTCTACGGCATCACCGATCCATCGAAAGGACCGGGCAACGTTCCTGCCAGCGGCGCCGCGGCACCGGCCCAGGAGAGCACCAGTCCAGCCAGATCGCGCTAGGAAGAAAACCGCTTTCGAGGGCCGGCTCTGCGCTACCCGTATGCCAAGGCCTATGCCGAACGTGGAATCGATAGGCTGCATCGGCCGGGGTATCTTCCGCACCGGACCGGCGCGCAACAATGCGCGCGCTTGTTACCCCATCACCTTCAGGTCGGGAGCCGTAACGTGGCGCATACGCTTTTCAAGCAGATCCTCATGACGCAGCTGCCGGCGCGGTTTCACAGTCCGTCTGAAATAGACCGGCTCAAGGACCTGCGCGATGCCGGGTACATCAAGGTGGCGTTCGCGCCATCGCAAGGCGCGGCACCGCCCTCTGCAACGGTGCACGAGGTCACCAACCTGGGACGCGCTGCCGCGCGCTACTTCGGATCGGGCGAGGGGCCGCGTCCCGACCTGCCTTCGGTCGCCTTCGCGCTTCCCTGCCGGCACAACCCGGCCGGTTGATCTCTCTCCGACGGCTCGCCCGCCATCGCATGAAGGCTTACATCGCTTCGCGCGAGCGGCTGTCGCGGCATGCCACGGCCCTCTGCAATCGTTGCACCATGCACACCATGGACACCCGACCGATCTTTCCTTCCTGGTGGCGCGCCGGCGCGCTCGCCTATACGGCCGCGGGCTTGGTGTGCGTTGTTTCGAGCGCGGCCTTTCCGGACAGTGAGACGGCCATGCTGGCGGCTATCGCGGGGGCCTTGCCCTGGTCGCTCGCCCTGCTGACGCTCTATCTTGCGCCGGGCGTGGCGCAGACCGCGCTGCTCCTGCTGGCCGGAGGCTGGGCCGTCAACGCGGGGTTCTTCTGGTGGCTGGCGCTGCGGCGCCCGGCGCACCGGCTGCCGGCGCAGGACGACTGACGACGCATCGCCGCAAGCCTTTCGGTGCGATCATTTCGCCATTCGTTCATCGCGCCGATGCGCGCCCCGCACTCCGAAGGTTTTCCATGCTTCCTGATTCGCAAGTCAACCAACCGCTGATCGGAATTGCCGGCGGCCGGCAGTCGCTCGACACGCCGGCGCTGCTGCTCGACCTTGGCGCGCTGACGCGCAACATCGAGCGCATGGCCGCCTTTGCCAAGGCGCGCGGCGTCGGGCTGCGGCCGCACGTGAAGACGCACAAGTCGGTGGAGATCGCGCGCCGCCAGGTGGCCGCGGGCGCCATCGGCGTGAGCTGCGTCACGCTGGGTGAGGCCGAGGTCATGGTCAAGGCCGGCATTCCGGACGTGCTGATCACCTCCCCGGCCGTCACGCCGAGCAAGATCGCGCGCGTGGTCAAGCTTGCCAGGCTGGCCGGCCCCGGCGGAATGATGGTGGTGGTGGACGACCCGCGCAATGCCGCGGACCTGGCCGCCGCCACGCTCGGCCTGCCGCATCCGCTCGAGGTGCTGGTCGACTACGGCGCCGGCTACAACCGCACGGGCGCGGCCAGCGAAGCGCAGGTGCTCGAGCTTGCACGCCGCATCGCAGCCGAGCCGCGCCTGAAGCTGCGCGGGCTGCAGGCCTATGCCGGCAACCTGCAGCACATCGTCGACCGCGAGCAGCGCAGCGCCGCCGCGGCCAGCCTGCGCGAGACCATCGCGCGCATCGTCGCGGAGGCCGAGCGCAACGGCATTCACTTCGAGATCGTCACGGGTGCGGGCACCGGCACGCACGACCTCGATGCACAGCGCGACGCCTTCACCGAACTGCAGGCCGGCTCCTATGTGTTCATGGATGCGGAATATGCGCAGGTGCTGCAAGCCAGCCCCGGGCAGCCTTCACCCTTCGAGGTGTCGCTGTTCGTGCAGACGGCGGTGGTGAGCACCAATGCGGCGGAATGGGTCACGGTGGACGGCGGCACCAAGTGCTTTGCGACCGACTGCGGCGTGCCGCTGGTGGCGCGCGGGGCCGATCCGGCGAGCCGCTACGCCTTCTTCGGCGACGAGCACGGCAAGCTGTTTTGCGCCGGGCAGCGGCCCGCGCTCGGCGACCGGGTGGAGTTCATCACGCCGCATTGCGACCCGACCGTCAACCTGCACGACGCCTACCACGTGGTCGACGGCGACACGCTGGTCGCCATCTGGCCGGTGGACGCGCGCGGCAGGCACTGAAGAAGCCCCGCATCGGGGCTGTCGCCCTCGTCAGGCGCGCGGCAGGGCTGCAAGGAAGGTCGATACGACGATGGCGGCCGCACGGTCCAGCTGGAGGACATCGGCCACCTCGAAGGAGTGCAGCGCACTGCGTACGCTGCCGCCAGCCGGCTCGCGGATTTCCACGAGCACTTCCGCTGCCAATTCGCGGTCGCTGCGCGGCTGGCCGTCGGGATGCATCACCCACTCGTCCACCTGGTCGAACGGGATGCTGCGGAAGACCGCGACGACGGGCAAGTACCTGTAGCGATCCTCGCCCACCAGCACGGGCAAGCTGAGGTTGCAGAAAAAAGTGGTCGACATGCAGAGCGCCGTCGCAATCAAAAGGATTAATTGTTAGGGAATGTGACCAAGACATCCACCTTTCCCGGCCCTTTTTCCTTTGCGAGACGTGATCTTCCTCACACAAATTGAAGCTTTGTGGCGAAGATCGCACACCCTACAAGGATACTTAATTCTTACATATCGCCAGCCGGATGTGACGGTTTGCCCGCTTTCTGCACCAAAAAGGCAAAAAAAGAGGCCGGAATCCGGCCTTTGGGGGTCCTCTTTGGGGCGGCTCAGGCCGACGAGCCGAACCGCGGCGGACGCCGTTCGATGTTGGCTTGCACGGCCTCCTTCTGGTTCGCGCTTCCGATCAAGGCCTGCTGCTCCACCGATTCGGCGATCAGCAGGTCGGCCGCGCTGTGCGACAGTGCCGCATTGAGCAGGCGCTTGCCCGCTCGGATGGCGTCGGGGCTCTTGCCCGCGATGCCGTGCGCCATCTGAAGCGCCTCTGCCAGCGGATCGGCCGCCAGCCGCGTGGCAAAGCCGAGCTGCAGTGCTTCCTCGCCCGAGAAGATGCGGCCCGTGAAGGTGAGCTCGCGCACGATGTCGCTGCGGGCAAGCTCGCGCATCAGCACCATGCCGCCCATGTCGGGCACCAGGCCCCACTTGATTTCCATCACCGACAACCTGGTGTCGGGCGCCACGATGCGGATGTCGGCCCCCAGCGCCACCTGGAGGCCGCCGCCGAAAGCCACACCGTGCACCGCGGCAATCACGGGCACCGGCACCTCGCGCCAGGCCATGGCCACGTACTGGGCTGCATTCGAAATGCCGTGCGTGCGTGCGGACAGGTCGGTGCCGCCCGCGGCCGCACCCAGCACCGCGCTGGCGGCGCCCTGCCCCATGCGCTCGAAGGAGGCCATGTCCAGGCCCGCGCAAAACGCCTTGCCCTGGCCCGAGATGACCACCGCGCGCACCGCGGCGTCGCCGCGCAGGGTTTCGCCCGCTTCGATCAGCGCGTCGAACATCGCGGGATCGAGCGCGTTCATCTTGTCCGCACGTGCAAGCTGCAGTTCCACCACGCCGTCGGGGTGGCGGGTCCATTCGATTCGCTCGGCCATGGCAGTGTCTCCTTCGGTTCCTGCGCCAGTATCGCCCGGCACGGGTACTCGGCGATGATGGCGCCTGTCGCCTACCCAACACCCCTGGACCCATGCCCCTGGACCGCCGGATCTTTCTGCAATCGGGTGCCGCCGCCGTGGTGGCGCTGCTCCATTCCCGCGGCGCCAGCGCACCCGCCGGCCCGGGCCGGCCCGTGCTCGGTTTCACCGCGGTGCCGGCGTCGCTGCGCGATGCGGTGGTGGTGCCGCCGGAATACGAGTGGCAGCTGCTCTATCCCTGGGGCACGCCCACCGGCATCGCCGGGCAGCCGATGCCGGCCTTCGCGCCCGACGGCAGCAACAGCGCCGCAGACCAGGCGCTGCAGGCCGGCATGCATCACGACGGCATGCACTTCTTTACGCTCGCGTCGCCGGACCGCGGCCTGCTCGTGATGAACCACGAATACACCGACGAGCAACTGCTCCATGCAGGCGGCGGCAAGGAATGGACCGCCGAGAGGGTGCGCAAGTCGCTGCATGCGATGGGCGTCTCGGTCATCGAGATCCGGCTCACGCAGGGCGGCTGGCGCCAGGTGCGGCCTTCGCCCTATGCGCGGCGCGTGCACGGGCAGACGCCCATGCGCATCGCAGGCCCCGCCGCGGGCGCGGTGCCGATGCGCACCGCGGCCAATCCGGCCGGCGACGAAGTGCTCGGCACCTTCGCCAACTGCGCGATGGGCGTCACGCCCTGGGGCACCTACCTGACCTGCGAGGAAAACTTCCACGGCTACTTCGGCGGCCCGAAGGAAGCGGCGAAGGACGCCACGCCCGCGCAGCGCCGCTACGGCACGGTGCCGGGCTCGCAATGGGTGGAGTACTGGCACTTCGAGGAGCGCTTCGACATGAGCCGGCATCCGAACGAGCCCCACCGCTTCGGCTGGGTGGTGGAAATCGATCCCTTCGACCCCGCGGCCAAGCCGGTCAAGCGCACCGCGCTCGGGCGCAAGCGCCAGGAAAGCGCGACCTGCACGCTTGCCAAGGATGGGCGCGTGGTCGTCTACATGGGCGATGACGCGAGGTTCGAATATATCTACAAGTTCGTGAGCCACGGCAAGGTCTCGATGGCCGGCGACGGCGCCCGCGCCTCCGCCAACAGCCGCCTGCTCGACGAAGGCACGCTCTACGCCGCACGCTTCGATGCCGACGGCCGCGGCCAGTGGCTCGAGCTCGTGCACGGCCGCAACGGCCTCGACGCGGACAGCGGCTTTGCCGACCAGGCCGAGGTGCTGATCCACGCCAGGCTGGCCGCCGACGCGGTGGGCGCCACCAGGATGGACCGCCCCGAATGGATCGCGGTGCATCCGCAGACCGGCGAGGTGTACGTCACGCTCACCAACAACAGCCAGCGCGGCGAGCCGGGCAAGCCCGCACCCGATGCGGCCAATCCGCGTGCTGGCAATCTCTTCGGCGGCATCCTGCGCTGGCGCGAGGACGGCGGGGATGCCGCCAGCGCGGGCTTCGGCTGGGACCACTTCGCGCTGGCCGGCGATCCCGCGCAGGCGGGCAGCGGCGCGCACTATCCATCGGACGATGCCGACGTCTTCGGCAACCCCGACGGCCTGCATTTCGACAGCGGCGGGCTGCTCTGGATCCAGACCGACATGAGCGGCCAGCTCATCGGCAAGCCGCCCTATGCCTCGCTCGGCAACAACCAGATGCTGTGCGCCGATCCGGCCACGGGGCGCATCAAGCGCTTTCTCACGGCACCCAGCGGCAGCGAGGTCACGGGCTGCGTGGTGACGCCGGACCGGCGCACGCTGTTCGTCAACATCCAGCACCCGGGCGAATCGCGCGACGACGGCAGTGCCACGCCCAACAGCGCCTGGCCCGACGGCACTGTGCCCGGCAGCGCGCGGCCGCGCTCGGCCACGCTGGCGATCCGCCGGCGCGATGGCGCTATCGTCGGCACCTGAAGCCAAGGAAGCACACAAAGGAGACCTTGCATGAGCATCCGCATCGTTCGCCTCGGCACGCCGCGCACGGCCGGCGAAGGCCTGCGGATCGGCACCGTGCGCCGCCCGCCGCGCGGCGTTCCGAAGACCGAGTTCGCATCGCAGGACTGGTATGACGTGTGGTATCCGAACCTAGCGCCTTCCGCGGAGACCATGAAGCTGGGCCAGGAGGCGGAAACGCCTGCGCAATGGAACGCCTTCATGCGCAAGTACAAGTCCGAGATGGCCGAGGCCGACGCGAGCCGCAGCATCGACCTGCTGGCCGCCCTGTCGCACACCGCGGCGTTTTCGGTGGGCTGCTACTGCGAGGACGAGTCGCGCTGCCACCGCTCGCTGCTGCGCGGCCTGCTGGCCGAGCGCGGGGCTGACATCGCGAACTGATCCGTTCAGACCGGCGGCAGGGCCACGAAGGCCGGCAGCCTTTCCGCAGCGGCGGCAAAGGCTGCGAGCGAGGGGCAGTCGGCCGGTGCGACCAGTTCGGGAACCATCATCTGCGTGAAGCCCCACGCCACGGCGCTGGTCAGGCCGGCCTGCCCGAGGGTGGCTTCATCGGCCACCGGCGGCAGCCTGGAAATCTCGGCCTCGAGCCCCGCATAGGCGGCGGCCAACTGGCCCCGCACCCGGTCGACCCATGGCGCATGCTGCTTCTCGGGCGGGCGCAGCTTGCGCTCGTAGACGATCTGCACCGTCTTCTCGCAGGCCGCGAGCGCGAGCCCCAGCACCCGCAGCGCATGCAGCCGCTCGGCGCCGCCGGCCGGCATGAGGCTGCGGCCCGCGATGCTTTCCGCGTGGTCGATGATCAGCGTGGAATCCATCAGCAGCGTGCCGTCGTCGCACACCAGCGTTGGCGCCTTGACCACCGGATTGATCGCCCGGAACTGTTCGAAGGTGCTGAAGACCGAGATCGACCGGTGTTCGAACGCAAGCCCCAGCAGGCGCAGCGAAATGGCCGCGCGGCGCACGTAGGGGGAGTCGAGCATGCCGATGAGTTGCATCTTGATTTTTCCTGAGGAATGAGGCGCAACGATAACGCCTGTCAGCGCTGCGCCTTGTCCTTCTGGTTCTGCGCCTCGATGCGTTCGCGCGCGGCCTGCCAGTCGTCGTCGCTCCACTGGCGCAGCTCGTAGAAGTTGCCGCCCGTGGCCAGCGCGTTGCCGCCGTCCATCATGATGCTCTGGCCGGTGAGCCAGTCGCACTGGCCCGGCGCCATGAGAAAGGCCGCAAGGTTCTGCAGCTCGCTCATGCGGCCGGTGCGCGCCATCGGGTTGGTCTTCTTGCTGCGCGCGCCGGGCTCCTCGCCGGGATTGAGGCGTTTGCTCATGCCCTCGGTCGGAATCTCGCCCGGCCCGACGGCATTGAGGCGAATGCCATGGCGCGCCCACTCCACCGCGAGCGACTTGGTCATGACCTCGATGCCGGCCTTGCTCATGGCCGAGGGCACCACGTAGGGGCTGCCGTTGTCGACCCAGGTGACGATGATGCTCATCACGCTGCGCATCGCGTCGCCCTGCTGCCACTTGCCGGCCTTCGCTTCCGCCACCCAGCGCTTGCCCACGGCCTGCGTGACGTAGAAGCTGCCATGGAAGACGATGTTCGCAATGGCGTCGAAGGCGCGCGGCGAGAGGCTCTCGGTCGGCGCGACGAAGTTGCCGGCGGCATTGTTGACGAGCCCTGTGAGCCCGCCGCTCTGGAACAGGCTCTCGACCATCTCGTCGACGCTCTGCGCCACGCGGATGTCCACGCCAAAGGTGTCGATGCGGCGCCCCGGAAACTGCTGGCGCCACGCGGCCGCGGTTTCCTCGCAGACCGACTGGCGCCGGCCGCAGATGGCCACATCGGCGCCCAGGCCCAGGAAGCGCTCGGCCATGGCCCGGCCCAGGCCGGTGCCGCCGCCGGTCACGAGAATGCGCTGGCCGCTCATGAGGGAAGGTTGGAACATGGTGGTCTCCTTGGTCGTTGCGGCAGCGGCAAGGCAGGGAGCGCCGCCATCGCACATGCTACGCGCGCTGCCGGTGCCGCGGCTTGCGAAAACCGGCTCCCGGCACCGGGTGAGAATGGCAGCCGACCTGTTCCCTGGAATCCGCCCATGCCAACTTCCACAGCCTCCCTCTTCCAGCCGCTTGCAGGCGTGCGCGTGCTGAGCCTTGCGCTCAACCTTCCGGGCCCCGCGGCGCTGCTGCGCTGCCGGGCCATGGGCGCCGCATGCGTGAAGTTCGAGCCGCCCGCGGGCGACCCGATGGGGCACTACAACAAGCCTGCCTATGCCGCGCTGCACGAAGGCATCGCGGTCCGCACCGCCGACCTCAAGTCCGAGGCCGGGCAGCAGCAGCTGCATGCGGAACTCGCGCAGACCGACGTGCTGCTGACCTCGTTCCGCCCTTCTGCGCTGGCCAAGCTCGGCCTCGACCGGGCCGTGCTGCAGGAGCGGCATCCGCGGCTGTCGCAAGTGGCGATCGTCGGTGCGCCCGGTGCACGCGCCGAGGAACCGGGCCACGACCTGACCTACCTCGCCGAAAGCGGCCTCGTCACCGGCACCGAGCTGCCGCCCACGCTCTTTGCCGACATGGGCGGCGCGCTGCTCGCGAGCGAAGCCGTGCTGCAAGCCACCCTGCATGCGCGGTCCGCGGCCGGCGCGAACGGGCTGTACCTCGAGGTGGCGCTCAATGCCTCGGCCGACTGGCTGGCGCTGCCGCGCACCTGGGGCCTCACGCAGCCCACGGGCACGGTCGGCGGCGCCCATGCGGGCTACCGCGTCTATCCCTGCGCCGACGGCCGCGTGGCGGTGGCGGCGCTGGAGCCGCACTTCGCGGCCCGGCTCTGCGAGGCCGCGGGCGTGTCGCCGCCCGACATGATGGCGCCGGCCACGCACGCGGCGCTGGCCGCCTGGCTCGCAACGCGCACGCGCGCCGAGCTCGATGCCATGAGCCGCGAGCGCGACGTGCCGCTGCTCACGCTGGCCAACTGACAGAGCGGCCTGCGTGCGTCCTCAGGACGCCGGCAGGCGCAGCTCGCCGAGCTTGCGGTCGAGCTTGATGAGCCAGATGCGCGTCGGCCGCTCCAGGTCGGAGCCGCGCGTGATGCGCGCGCCGGTGGCGCCCGCGGGGCAGCCGCTGAGCACGCCGCCGGCGTCGGCCGTGCAGTCCTCGACGCTGCCGGCCAGGGTCTTGCCACCGGCATCGAGCAGCACGGTACCCAGGCCGAAGTCGTTGTCGTTCACCAGCGCCAGGGTCTGGTCGTCCACGATCGTCAGGCCCTCCGCCTTCTCGGCCAGCCAGCCCAGCGCATTGAGGTCGAGCAGCTCGGTCTTGCGCATCGTCACCACGCTCGAATAGTCGGCGGTGCCCGAGGGCGCCTGCGTGATGCTGCTGATCTCCAGGTTGTGGTCGAAGGCCTTGATGTCCGTCGCGTTGGCCGGCAGCTCCACCAGCATCAGCTTATTGACCACCTTGGCGTCGCCCTTGCGCGCGCCCTGCTCGATCACGATGAAGCGGCCGTTGCCCAGGCTCACCACGTCGCCGAGCTTGGCGTTGCCGGTGCGGTCCTTGTCGTACTGGCTGCCGTCGATCGGGTAGGCATAGAGCTTCGAGGTTTCGGTGGCCGGGTCGAAGGCGAGCCAGCGCGTGAACTTCGCGATGTGGCGCACGTCGGTGTTGCTGCCGCCCGGCGGCCTGGCCTTGATCGATTTGCCGCTGGCGTCGCGCGGATCGATCGGGCTCTGCAGGAAGCCGTGCAGCACGCCGCTCGCAGCATCGAGCGTCAAACCTTCCATGCCGCGGTTGGGCCGGCGCTGCGCCAGCACCAGCGGCAGGTCGGCGGCGCCGCTGCCCGGTGCGTATTTCTTCTCGATCACACCGGTCGCCATGTTGATGCGCGCGATGAAGGGGCCGTACTCGTCGCTGGTCCACAGCACGTTGCGCGCCTTGTCGAGCACCAGCGTCTCGGGGTCGAGCCCGTTGGCATCGAAGTTGGCCTTGGCGGCGTCGAACACGTAGCGGTCGGTCAGCGGCGTCTCGCCGGTCGAGCCCACGCCTGACTGTGGCGGCAGGCCGCTGATCTTCCTGCCGGCATCGAGCCTGAGCGGCAGGCTCGAGGCGAGCACGGCACCCGCCTTGCCGATGCGCACGATGCCGAAGCTCGGCGCGAACGACGGCGCCGGGAACACCTTGCTGATGCTGGTGGCGCCATTGCCGCCGGGCACGGGCGCGGTCGGGCCGTCGCCGTTCGGGCCGCGGTCGGTGATGGCATAGAACTCGAGCGCACCGTCCTCCGCCTTGCCCTTGAACGCGAGCCCCGAGCCGTAGGCCGGCAGGAAGCCTTGGGGAAAATCGGCCTTGATGCTGGCGTTGTCGCCTTCATAGGGCACGTTGAAACGGGCGTCGGCCTGCAGCTGGTAGCGCGTCACGCCGATGCCGATGGCGCCGAGCTGGTTGGCCTGGGTGGCGGCTTCGGTCACGGGGGCGGCCAGGCGCGAGGCCAGGGTGTTTTCGAAGTGCTCGCGCGCCAGCATGCGGCGGGCGGCGTCGACCGTGCGCGTGGCGTACGGCGCGGGCAGCGCGGCGAGCACGGCATTGAGCGCGGTGTCGAAGGCCTCGGCCGAGGCACCGAAATCGAGCGCGCCTGCCGTCAATCCGGCCTTGAGCGCAGGCGTCAGCCGGATGCCGTTCGAGGGATCGCGGTCCTCGTCGAAGCTCTGCAATGCCAGCAGGCGATTGACGACCGCATCGGCCTTCACGTCAGTGCCGCCGGCCAGGGTCAGCGGCGTGACCGCGTCTCCGCAGGCCGCGCTGCCGAGCGCGAGCGCGCCGGCGCTGAAGGCCACGGTCTCGCCATCCTTGCAGCTGAATTCGCCATTCGCGTTGGTGCTGGCCGCGGCGGCGCCGCCTGTGGTGTAGTCGAGGCCCTCGACGGCCGCGTCGAGGAAGATGCCGGTCTTCGATTGCGCAGCCGGCGGGTTGGTGGTGCCGCTCCCACCACCACCGCCCGTCACGGGAAATGCCCACCCTCCTCCTCCGCCGCCGCTGCCGCCACCGCAGGCAGCCACCAGCGCACCGGCGGCACCCGCGAGCGCCAGCCAGCCCATCCTCGATCCTCTTGTCTTCTTCGCCATCGCTTGTCCTTGTTTTGCGCCTGTGCAACAGGCACAGGCCCCGGCGATTAGCGCCGCGGCGTGTGACAAGCCAGTGAAAGCAGGAAGCCGGGGATGCGCGTGCTCAGCGGCCGGCGCCGTCGCGCTGCCGGTCCTCGCGCTTGATCGCGAGATAGGTGTCCAGGTCGACCTCGTGCAGCTGCCGCGGATACTGCTCGGCCGCGGCGAACCAGGAACGTTCCCGCCGCTCGGCCGGCGCTCCGGCTCCCGAAGAGAGATAGGTGTCGAGCGTGAGGAAGTAGCGCATCGCATTGCGCTCCACCAGCCCGCGCGTGCCGCGGATGTAGTCGGGCTGCCCGTCGGCCTCCTTGCCCACCACCGTGAAGCCCACCTTGTTGCGGCCGAAGGTGGCCAGGTACGCCTCGGTGGCCATGCGAACCATCATGTTGTGGTCGTAGCTGTAGCCGAAATGCAGGAAGCTCTTCTGCCCGTCGAGTGCCACCGCCTCGAGCATGACGCGGTAGTTGCTGGTTCCGAGCGGCCCGTTGGCCGCATTCATCTCGACCGACAGGTACTCCGGCGTCGCGCTGGCCACGCGATAGGCAAAGGGCAGCTGGAACGCCTGTTCGACCGGCTTGTCGTAGCGCCGCACCACGAACAGCGTCAGCATCTCGCCGCCTTGCGGCGACGTGCCGGTGCGGCAGCGGCGGTTGTTGACGTGCAGCATGAGCAGCTCGCACCAGCGGGCGGACTCCTTGAGCGCGGCGCTGATCTCCGGCAGCGGGTGGTCCACCACCGCGTAGATGTCGCCCTGCAGCCCGTTCGGCGTCTCCATCGAGTCCAGCTGGATGGGCCGCCCGAAGCCGTTCTGCGCGAGCTTCGCACCCGTGCGCTGGTGCGTGGCGCGCAGTGCCTGCGCCGCGGCCGAGGCCGAGGCCGGTGCGGGCGAGGTGTCGGGCGACGCCGCCGGGGCATGCGCGGAAAACGCGAGCAGGACGGCGCACGCCTGTGCGCGCAACCATGGAGCCGGCAAATGGAACGGACTGCTCATGGACCACACCATACACAAGAGACGGCCGCCGCCCCGGCAAGGGAGAATCGCGGCCATGTGTCCTCCTTCTTCCCGCACGCCATGAAGCGCCAAGGGCGGCGCCGCGAGCCGGTGGCCTCGTCTTCCTTGTCGTCGATGCTGCCCATCGCAGTGCTGCTCCTCGGCTATGCGGGGCTGCTCGGGTATGGGGTGTGGACCACGCGCCTGCCGCCCATTGCGCTGGGCGTGCTGTTGTTGATCAGCCTGCTGGCCTTCGCCGTCTACGGCTTCGACAAGAGCGCCGCGCAGGCCGGCCGCTGGCGCACGGCGGAAAGCACGCTGCACCTGCTGTCGCTGGCGGGGGGATGGCCGGGCGCGTGGTGCGCGCAGCGGCTCTTTCGCCACAAGTCGCGCAAGGCGAGCTTCATGGCGGTGTACTGGGCCACCGTGCTGCTGAATATGGCCGCCGTAGCGGCCTGGGTCGGCAAGTTGCTGCCCGCGAGCCTGCTCGCGGGCTGAACAACTCAGCGCGGCTTGCGGATGCTGCCGCGCACCGGGCCGGCCGAGGCCTTGCGCGGCGCCGGCGCCGAACCGTTGTCGCGCGGCGGCAGGCCCGTGTGCTGCGTGAGGATGCGGCCCTTCGAGGGCTTCACCGGCGCCAGCCTGACCGGCGCCGACGCCTTGGCCGCCACCGGCGCGGAGGTCGAGTTCTTGCGCCGCGCGCTCGTGTAGCCGCCATCGGTCAGCGGCTGCCACGTCGGGATCAGGTGGTGCTTGCCGTTGCCGATCAGGTCGGCGCGGCCCATGCTCTTCAAGGCCTCGCGCAGCAGCGGCCAGTTGTTGGCGTCGTGGTAGCGCAGGAAGGCCTTGTGCAGGCGGCGGCGCTTGTCGCCGCGCACGATGTCCACCGTCTCGCTCTCGCGCGTGATCTTGCGCAGCGGGTTCTTGTTGGTGTGGTACATCGTGGTGGCCGTGGCCATCGGGCTCGGGTAGAAGGTCTGCACCTGGTCGGCGCGGAAACCGTTCTTCTTGAGCCAGATCGCGAGGTTCATCATGTCCTCGTCGCTGGTGCCCGGATGCGCGGCAATGAAGTACGGAATGAGGTACTGCTTCTTGCCCGCCTCGGCCGAGAACTTCTCGAACATCTGCTTGAACTTGTCGTAGCTGCCGATGCCGGGCTTCATCATCTTGGTGAGCGGGCCCTGCTCGGTGTGCTCGGGCGCGATCTTCAGGTAGCCGCCGACATGGTGCTGCACCAGTTCCTTCACGTACTCGGGCGACTGCACGGCCAGGTCGTAGCGCAGGCCGGAGCCGATGAGGATCTTCTTGATGCCCTTGAGCGCACGCGCGCGGCGGTAGATCTTGATGAGCGGATCGTGGTTGGTGCCCAGGTTCGGACAGATGCCCGGGTACACGCAGCTGGGCTTGCGGCAGGCCGACTCGATCTCGGGGCTCTTGCATCCCAGGCGGTACATGTTGGCCGTGGGCCCGCCGAGGTCGGAGATGGTGCCGGTGAAGCCGCTCACGCTGTCGCGGATGGCCTCGACTTCCTTGATGATCGATTCTTCCGAGCGGCTCTGGATGATGCGGCCCTCGTGCTCGGTGATCGAGCAGAAGGTGCAGCCGCCGAAGCAGCCGCGCATGATGTTCACGCTGAAGCGGATCATTTCCCACGCGGGAATCTTGGTGGCGCCGTCGTGGCTGCCGTTCTCGTCGGCGTAGCGCGGGTGCGGGCTGCGCGCATACGGCAGGTCGAACACGTGGTCCATCTCGGCCGTGGTGAGCGGAATGGGCGGGGGGTTGATCCACACGTCGCGCGCGGTGGCGCCCTCGCCGTGCGCCTGCACCAGCGCGCGGGCGTTGCCGGGGTTGGTCTCCAGGTGCAGCACGCGGTTGGCGTGGGCGTAGAGCACCGGGTCGGCGCGAACCTGCTCGTACGACGGCAGGCGGATCACGCTGCGGTCGCGCGGCGGCACCTTGATCCTTGCGCGCGGCGCAAGCGCAGGGTTCGGCACGAAGGTCAGCGGCTTGATGGCCGGGTTCACCGCGGCGCCTGCCTCCGCGGCCTGCGCCACGGCCTGGGCCTCTTCTTCCTTGGCGCAGGTGGCGCCGTTGGCCTTGGCCTGCTCGGACACCATCAGGTAGGGATTGACGTGGGCTTCGACGCGGCCGGGTTCGTCCACGCTGGTGGAGTTGATCTCGAACCAGTCCGCGGGCGTGTCGCGCCGCACGAAGGCGGTGCCGCGCACGTCGGTGATCTCGTGCACCGGCTCGCGGGCCGCCAGCCGGTGCGCGATCTCGACGATGGCGCGCTCGGCGTTGCCGTACAAGAGCAGGTCGCACTTCGAGTCGACCACGATCGAGCGGCGGACCTTGTCCTGCCAGTAGTCGTAGTGGGCGATGCGGCGCAGCGACCCTTCGATGCCGCCGAGGATGATCGGCACGTCGTTCCAGGCTTCCTTGCAGCGCTGCGAATACACGATGGCCGCGCGGTCGGGCCGCGCACCGCCGACGTCGCCGGGCGTGTAGGCGTCGTCGCTGCGGATCTTGCGGTCCGCCGTGTAGCGGTTGATCATCGAATCCATGTTGCCGGCGGTCACGCCGAAGAACAGGTTCGGCTTGCCCAGTGCCTTGAAGGGCTCGGCGCTCTGCCAGTCGGGCTGGGCGATGATGCCCACGCGGAAGCCCTGCGCCTCGAGCATGCGGCCGATCACTGCCATGCCGAAGCTCGGGTGGTCGACGTAGGCGTCGCCCGTCACCACGATGATGTCGCAGTTGTCCCAGCCGAGCGCGTCCATCTCCTTGCGCGTGGTCGGCAGGAATTTGGCCGTGCCGAAACGGGCCGCCCAGTACTTGCGGTAGCTGGTCAGCGGCTTGGCGGCACGCGCAAAAAAGGAGACGTCGACGGGGGCGTTCATCAGTGGGGAAGTTGGCCGCGGCGGCTTGGCGGGCACGGCGCGGCAGTGGGCAACCCGCGATTTTAGGGTTTTCCACCACTTCTGTCGCGTTAGCGGCTGTTGACGCGCCTGCGGCAAGGCTTTTAAATGGTTGCCTCAGTCAACCATCAATATGACAACAGCAACCATTCAGGACAATTCGCCCCTGCCCGACGCCGCCGCGGTCAAGGCGATCCGGCGCTTCAACCGCTTCTACACGAGCCGCATCGGCGTGCTCGATCCCTACCTTGGCAGCGACATGTCGCTGACCGATGTCAGGGTGCTGTACGAGCTGGCCCACCGGGAAACGCCCGTGGCGAGCGAGATCGGCCGCGACCTGCGGCTCGACGCCGGCTACATGAGCCGCATCCTGCGCCGCTTCGAAGCGGCCGGCTGGCTCACGCGCGCGCCGCACCCGCGCGACGCGCGCCAAAGCGTGCTGCGCCTCACCGAAGCCGGCCACGCCGCATTTGCGCCGCTGCAACAGAAATCGCGTGACGAGGCGGCCGCCCTGCTTGCGCCGCTGCCTGCGCACGGGCGCCAGCAGGTGATCGATGCCATGGCGCGCATCGAGCGGGTGCTCGATCCCGCTGCGGCCCCTGCGGGGCGCACGCGCACCATCGTGCTGCGCGACCCGCTGCCCGGCGACATGGGCTGGGTGGTGCAGCAGCACGGCGAGCTCTATGCGCGCGAGTACGGCTGGAACAGCGAGTTCGAGGCCCTGGTGGCCGACATCGTGGCGCAGTTCGTGCGCAAGTTCCAGCCCGCATGGGAGAAGTGCTGGATCGCCGAGCTCGACGGCGAACGCGTGGGTGCGATCTTCGTCGTGCGCAAGTCGGCCACCACGGCCCAGCTGCGGCTGCTGCTGCTCTCGCCATCCGCACGCGGCCTGGGCCTGGGCGCGCGCCTGACCGACGAATGCATCGCCTTCGCGCGCGCCAAGGGCTATCGCAAGATGGTGCTCTGGACCAACAGCTGCCTGGCGGCCGCGCGCGCCATCTACGCCAAGCGGGGCTTCAAGCTCGACAAGGCCGAGCCCTACGAAGGCTTCGGTCAGCAGCTCGTGGGCGAGACCTGGTCGCTCAAGCTGCAGTAGACGAAGCGGTGCGCCGCCCCCTCAGCCACAGCTTTTTCAGCAGGGGCGCGAGCCACACCAGCAGCACCACCGCCGCCAGCGATGCGGCAATCGGCCGCGACACGAAGCCGGCCAGGTTGCCGTCCGACTTGATCATCGAGGTGATGAAGTTCTCTTCGAGCATGCCGCCGAGCACCACGCCCAGGATCGCCGGCGCAATGGGAAAGCCGTTCTCCTCGAGCAGGTAGGCCACCATGCCCGCCACGAGCATCACGCCCACGTCGAACAGCGAGTTGTTGATGGCGAACGCGCCCACGATGCAGAACAGCAGGATCAGCGGCATCAGCACGTTGCGCGGCACCCGCAGGATGCGCTTGGCCACCTTGATGCACAGGATGCCCAGCGGAACCATGATGATGTTGGCGATGATGAACAGCATGAACACCGCATAGATGTTCTGCGGATTGGTGGTGAACAGCGTCGGCCCCGGATTGAGGTTCTTCATGTAGAGCACGCCGATCACGATGGCCGTGATCGAGTCGCCCGGGATGCCGAACACCAGCGCCGGAATCCACGCGCCGGCCAGTGCGCTGTTGTTGGCCGAACCCGATTCGACAATGCCTTCGACATGGCCCGTGCCGAACTTCTCGGGCTCCTTGGAGAACTTCTTGCTCATGGCGTACGACATCCATGCCGCAATGTCGGCACCCGCACCCGGCAGCGCACCCACCGCCGTGCCCAGCAGGCTGCCGCGCAGTATCTGCACCGGATACTTCTTGGCCAGCGCCCACTGGCCCGAGAGCACGCTGCCCACTTTCTCGACCACCACCTCGCCCGGCGGCAGCGTGTCGACCGCGAAGCGGATCACCTCCGAGATGGCGAACATGCCGATCATCATCGGGATCATGCCGATGCCGCCGGTCATCTCGGCATTGCCGAAGGTGAAGCGCGGAAAGCCCGCCGGATTGCCGAGCCCCACACAGGCCACCAGCAGGCCGAGCAGCAGCGTGATCATGCCCTTGAGCGGCCGGTCGGAGGTGATGAACACCGCGCATGTCAGGCCCAGCAGCACGAGCCAGAAGTACTCGAAGGAACTGAAGTTGAGCGCGAAGTCGGCCAGCGCGGGCGCCGCCACGATCAGCACCACCGTACCGAAAAGACCGCCCACGGCCGAGAACACCAGCCCCGCGCCCAATGCCGTCTCGGCCATGCCCTTGCGCGTCATCGCGAAGGCTTCGTCGGTGTAGGCGGCGGACGCGGGCGTGCCCGGAATGCGCAGCAGGCAGCCCGGGATGTCGCCCGAGAAGATGGCCATGGCGGTGGCAGTCACCATGGCCGCAATGGCCGGGATCGGCTGCATGAAGAAGGTGACTGGCACCAGCAGCGCCACCGCCATGGTGGCCGACAGCCCCGGCACCGCGCCGACGAACAGGCCATAGAGCGAGGCCAGCACCATCACGAGGATGGTGTAGGGCTCGAAGACCATCGAGAAAGCCTGCAAGAGTGCTGCGGACATGGATGGATGTTTCCGGTTACCAGGCGATGGGCATCAGGACGCCCCAGGGGAGCGGAACCCGCAGCAGCTTGTAGAACGCGGCATGGATCAGCAGCGCGGCAACCAGCGCGATCAGCAGCGCACGGCCCGGCGGCACGCGCATGGCGAGCATCAGTGCCAGCAGCGAGATCGCTGCAGTCGGCAGGAAGCCGAGCCGCTCGGAGGCGAACATGTAGAACAGCACCGCGCCGATGACCAGCGCGGCGGACAGCACGTGACGCGGCGAAGCGGCCCAGTCGCCAAGCCGCACCCAGGCCGCGGCATGGCGTTCGCGCCATCCCTTGGCCAGCAGCATCGCGCCGCAGACGCACAGCCCCGCGGCAATCAGCCCCGGAAACAGCGCAGGCCCCACCTGCTGGCCCGGTATGCCCGGATAGCCCTGCACCACGGCAAGCACCACGATGCCGAGCGCCAGCAGGATCGCGCCGAAGATCGCGTCGTTGAATTTCATCGCGCCGCACCTCCGCCCGGCGGGCGCGCGCGCCGTCCGGCGCTCACTTGACGATACCCACGGCCTTCATCGTGGCGCCGAGTTCGGCGTCGGACTTGGCCATGTAGGCAGCGAAGTCGTCGGGGCCCGCATAGATCACCCCAAAGCCGCGCGAGGCCATGAAATCGGTGTACTCCTTGCTTGCCACCACTTTCTTGAGCGCGCCCGCCAGCTTGTCGCGCACGTCGGCCGGCAGGCCCTTGGGCGCGACGATGCCGCGCCAGGCCGCCATCGACCAGTCGCTGCCGATGGCCGCCTTGAGCGTGGGCACGTTGGGATAGAGGGCCGAGGGCTTGTCGCTCATGATCGCAAGGCTCTTGACCTTGCCCGCATCGATCAGCGAACGCGCCTCGGGCAGCGAGACCGGCGCGATGTCGACACCGCCCGCAACCACGTCCTGCAGGCCCGGCGCCGCGCCATTGCTCGGCACCCACGGCACGGCCGCGGGATCGATCTTCTGGTCGCGCAAGAGGCCCGCGATGGCCAGGTGCCAGATGCCGCCCTGTCCCGTGCCGGAAGCCTTGAGCTTGCCGGGACTGGCCTTGATGGCCGCCAGCAACTCGGCCACGTTCTTGTAGGGCGCGTCGGCCCGCACCTGGATGCCGGCCGGGTCGAGATTGGCAAGGCCGATCGGCGTGTACGAGGCACTGGTCAGCGGCGTCAGCCCCTGCCAATGCATCATGCCGATCTCGACCGTGGCCATGCCGATGGTGTAGCCGTCGGGCGGTGCGGCGGCAATGGCCGCATGGCCCACCACGCCGTTGCCGCCGGTGCGGTTCACCACCGTCATCGGCTGGCCGAGTTCCTTTTCGAGCAGGCTCGCGATGATGCGCGCCGTGGCATCGGTGCCGCCGCCCGCACCCCATGGAACGATCAGCGTGACGGGCCGGCTGGGATACGCCTGGGCCGCCGCAGGCGCTGCCGCGGCGAACATGGCAAGCCCTGCTGCCACACCTGCCGCATGGGCCACGAAGGAGCGGCGCGAAAAAAAGCCGGCGGAACGAACACGCATGGTTTTTGTCTCCTGGCGAAAGTCATTGGTATGACGATTGAACGGCAAACCGGTTTTTCTCACAGTTCGCTCGCCGGAGACATTAGGGTGAACCATCGTGCGCCGTGCGCGGCGCGGCGACGTCGCTACTGCATGAACCAGCCGTGGCTCACCACCAGCGACTGGCCGGTCAGCGCATTGGTCGGGAAGGCCGCGAACAGCAGCGCCACGCGCGCCACATCGTCGGTGGTGGTGAATTCGCCATCGACCGTTTCCTTCAGCATCACGTTCTTGACGACCTGCTCCTCGGTGATGCCGAGCGTCTTCGCCTGCTCGGGAATCTGCTTCTCGACCAGCGGCGTGCGCACGAAGCCCGGGCAGATCACGTTGGCGCGCACGCCGTGCTTCGCGCCTTCCTTCGCCACCGTCTTGGCCAGGCCGATGAGCCCGTGCTTGGCGGTCACGTAGGGCGCCTTCAGCAGCGAAGCTTCCTTGGAGTGCACCGATCCCATGTAGATCACGCTGCCGCCGCGGCCCTGCGCATACATGTGCTTGAGGCAGGCCTTGGTGGTGAGGAATGCGCCGTCGAGATGGATCGCGAGCATCTTCTTCCAGTCGGCAAAGCTGAATTCCTCGACCGGATGAACGATCTGCACGCCCGCGTTGCTGACCAGGATGTCGATGCCGCCGAAGGCCTTGGCGGCCTCCTCGACCGAGGCATCGACCTGCTCTTCGCTGGTCACGTCCACCGCCACGCCCAGGGCCTGCGCGCCCGTTGCCTGGAGCTCGGCCGCGGTGGCCTCGGCGGCCTGCTTGTTGAGGTCGGCAATGACGACCTTGGCCCCCTCGCGCGCGAACAGGATGGCAATCTCCTTGCCGATGCCGCTGGCCGAGCCGGTGATGTAGGCGACCTTGTCCTTGAGTTGCATGGTGAATGTCCTTGAGGTTGGAAAGAAGAAAAAACGGGTTGCAAGAATCGGGCGCCTTCAGCGCGAGAGCCCGGGACGCTTGACGCGCTCCACGCCGGGCTCGCCGAGGTCGAAGGTGGTCACGCCGTTCACGGTGGCGTCGCTGCGCAGCGTCTCGGGATGCGCCAGCGTGCGCCGCATGTCGCGCGCGCCGGCCTCCCAATGCTCTTCGACGGCGGCGCGCGAGAACTCGTAGTCCTTCGATTCGACCTCGTAGGGCTTGTCGCGGTAGATCAGGTGGAAGATGTCGATCGGGTGGTGCGTGAGCTCGGCCTGCACCGCCAGCACCGAGGGGTCATTGCGAAGGCGCGCCGGCAGCTTGGAGATCAGGTCGGCAATGGCCTGCTGCAGGTTCAGGTTGGCGGCCAGCGCATCGGTGTTCATGCGGGTGCGGCTCGAATAGGTGATGTCCTTCTGCCGCTCCATCACGCCCGACAGCGTGCGCGGCATCTCGCCGCGTGCATTGAAAAGGTCGACCTGCAGCACCACCAGCGGCTCGGAGCGCGGATGGATGTCGAGCACGTACTGCAGCGGCGTGTTCGAGACGATGCCGCCGTCCCAGTAGTCGTCGCCGTCGATGCTGACCGGCGCAAAGCCCGGCGGCAGCGCGCCGCTGGCCATGATGTGCTCGGGGCCGATGCGCTGGCGCGTATTGTCGAAGTACACCGAGTTGCCGGTGCGCACGTCGACCGCGCCCACGCTGAAGCGCGCCTCGCAGGCGTTGATGCGGTCGAAGTCGACCAGGCGCTCGAGCGTGGCCTTCAGCGGCGCGGTGTCGTAGTAGCTCAGGAGCGGCGCCGCGGCGCCCATCAGCAGCGCGGGCGAATAGCGCGGCTCGAAGAAGCCCGGAATGCCCACCAGCATCGCCATGCTGGCGCTCCACTGGTTCTGCGTGGCGCGGTCGCCCAGCCATGACGGCAGGCGCTGCGCCGGCCCGGAAGACACGAGGTGCCAGAACTCGCGCAGCCGGTCGACGCGCTTCTCGGGCGCGTTGCCCGCGATCAGCGCCGCATTGATGGCGCCAATGGAGACGCCGGCAATCCAGTGCGGCTGCAGGTCGGTCTCGCTGAGCGCGGCATACACGCCGGCCTGGTAGGCGCCGAGCGCGCCGCCGCCCTGCAGCACCAGCGCCTTGCGCGCGGCGCGCATGTCTTCGCGGCGCTCCTCGAAGGTGTTGTTGAGGGTTTTTTGGCTTGCGGCACGTGGCTTCCTGGTCGTCTTCGTCGTCATATGGTGTCATTTGACACCAGCGCGAAGACCGCAAGCTGACCGCGCGCCGCTTGGCCCCCTCACATCTTGGGCAGCATCTGGCCCCGGATTTCACCGCCCGGGTTGGCGGCGGTGTGGACGTTGGCATACCACTTGCCGGCGATCAGGTCGGCCGCCTGCGCCGGCGTGAGCGTGGCCTGGCCCTCGATCGGGCTGGCCGCGTTGGCAAAGGGCAGCACCACGCCGGCATTGGCACCCGCGGCCGCCGGGCCATGGAAGTGCGCCGCGGTGGCCGGGCCGCTCAGGCCGCTGTAGGTGATCTTGTACTTGAGGACGTTGGTGTCCTTGTTGAGCCAGGCCTCCGCCAGGCCGCTGCCGCGCGTCATGTTCGGCGGCACTTCGCTGGCGGCGTTCATCGCGCCGCTGAAGCTCGCGGTGTTCGACCTGGACATCATTCCGCAACCGGCCAGCGCGGCACTGGCCACGCCGGCGATGAGGGTTGCGCGCAAAAGGCTGCCATATCGGGTCATGAGCTTTATCTCCTGAGTTATGAAAACCGCTACAGCATAGGCAGGCCTTGCCATTTGCCTTGTCGGCCACCACCGCGACTTTGGCGGCCGGGCGCAGGCTGAAAGAGAATGCGGCCATGAACCCTGCCGAGCTCCCCACCGCCCGAGACATCGTCGGCTTCTGGCGCCAAGCCGGGCCCGAACGATGGTTTGCCAAGAACGAAGCCTTCGACGCGCAGTTCCGCGAACGCTTCCTTGCCGCCCACGAAGCGGCCGCGCGCGGCGAGCTCGACCATTGGGCGCAGGGCGCCGAGGGCGCCCTGGCACTGCTGGTGCTGCTCGACCAGTTTCCGCGCAACACCTGGCGCGGAAACGCGCGCATGCTGGCCACCGATGCCAAGGCGCTGGCCATCGCCCGCCAGGCGATCGAAGCGGGCCTCGACCTGAAGACCGACGAGGAGTTGCGGCGCTTTTTCTACCTGCCCTTCATGCATTCCGAGTCGCTGGACGACCAGCAGCGCTCGGTCGAGCTCAACGCCGCGCTCGATGCCAACACCCAGCGCTTCGCGGTGCTGCACCGCGACATCATTGCGCGCTTCGGCCGCTTTCCGCACCGCAACAAGCTGCTCGGGCGCACCAGCAGCGCGGAGGAGCAGCGCTTCCTCGACGAGGGCGGCTTCGCGGGATAGCCAGGGCCTGCCCTAGCGCTGCGGCAGCGGGTCCGAGCGCGTCGGCGAAGGATTCGCGTCGGCGCTGCGCCCCATGTTCTTGAGCGAGCCATAGGTCTTGGCATAGACCCAGGTGAACTCGGCCCCGAGCAGGAAGATCTGCGCCGAGTAGTACACCCACACCAGCACCACCACCAGCGAACCTGCCGCACCGTAGCCCGAGGCCACGCTGCTCTTGCCGATGTACAGGCCGATCAGGTGCTTGCCGATGGTGAACAGCAGCGCCGTGACCGCCGCGCCCACCCACACGTCGCGCCACTGCACCCTGACGCGCGGCATGATCTTGTAGATCATCGCGAAGATCACCGTCACCATCGCAAAGCTGAAGACGAAATTCACCGCCTGCGCCAGCGTGGCCCAGCCGCCGAACACCGGCGCCCACCACTTGCTGAGCGCCGCCAGCGCCGCACTGGCCACCAGCGACACCATCAGCAGGAAGCCGATGGCCATGATCATGCTGAACGACAGCAGCCGCACGCGCAGCAGGTTGAACAGGCCCTTGCTCTTGGTGCGCGCCGGCGCCCGCCAGATGCGGTCGAGCGCGTCCTGCAGTTCGCCGAAGACGGTGGTCGCGCCGACCACCAGCAGGCCCAGGCCGACCACCGTGGCCACGATGCCTTCGGCCGGCTTGTTGACCGCCTGCAGCATGCCCTGCACCGCGGCCGCGCCCTGCGCGCCCATGAGGCCGGAAAGCTGCGCGAAGATCTCGCCGCGCGCGGCCTCCTGGCCGAACACGAGGCCGGCCACCGAGATCACGATCAGCAGCAGCGGCGCGATCGAGAACACCGTGTAGTAGGCCAGCGCGGCACCCATGCTCGGAGCGTAGTCGTTGGACCAGGAGGCCACGGCCTGCTTGCAGAGATCGAAGAGCGCGCGGATTTGCATGGCGGTGGAGTCTCCCTTTGAGTGATGCAGGGGCATGTCAGCCCGATGCCCGGCATGTTGCAGGCCTGGCTACGATAATCGCATCCACATGCATCCGTCTCCTCCAGGCGCGGCGGCGCCGCCCGCCCATCCGCAACCGAAGTCGCCACGCGACCTTTTTGTTTCATTCACCTGGCTTGCGCTGCAGGGCTTCGGTGGCGTGCTGGCCATCGTCCAGCGCGAGATGGTGGAGAAAAAACGCTGGCTCACGCCCGAGCAGTTCCTGGAAGACTGGGCCGTGGCCCAGGTAATGCCGGGGCCGAACGTGATCAACCTCGCACTGATGATCGGCGACCGCTACTTCGGCCTGCGCGGCGCCATTGCCGCGGTGGCCGGCATGCTCGCGATACCGCTCGTGGTCATCCTCGTGCTGGCCGTGCTCTATGCCCACTACGCCGCCAACCCGCAGGTGGCCGCCGCGCTGCGCGGCATGGGCGCGGTGTCGGGCGGGCTGATCGCCGCCACCGGCATCAAGCTGATTCCGCAGCTGCGCAAGCACCCGCTGGGCTTTGCCACCTGCCTGGCTTTCGTGGCGCTGGTGTTCGGCGCGATTGCGCTGTTCAAGATGCCGCTCGGCTGGGTGCTGCTGGCCGTGGGCGGCGTGGCCTGTGCGTGGACCTGGCGCAGGATCGCCGCATGAGCCAGCTGACCATCGCCATGCAATGGCACGACTGGCTGGCGCTCTTCGGCCAGTACCTGCTGCTGTCGCTGCTGTCGATCAGCGGCGCCATCACTACGGTTCCGGACATGCACCGCTACCTCGTTGCGCAGCACGGCTGGCTCAGCGATGCGCAGTTCAGCTCCTCGGTGGCCATCGCCCAGGCAGCGCCCGGGCCGAACGTGCTCTTCGTCGCGCTGATGGGCTGGAACGTCGGGCTCAATGCGGGCGGCGGCATCGGCGCGGGGCCGGGTGCCTGGCTGCTGGGCCTGTTCGGGCTCATGGTCACCATGCTGGGCATCATGCTGCCCAGCACCACCCTCACCTACCTGGCCACGCGCTGGGGCCACCGCAACCGCGACCGGCGCGGCGTGCGCGCCTTCAAGCAGGGCATGGCGCCGGTGGTGGTGGGCCTGCTGATCGCCACCGGCTGGGTGCTGGCGGCGGGTAACCATGCCGGCGACGCGCCTGCATGGCATCTGTGGCTGCTGACCGCAGTGGCCGCGCTTATCGTCTGGCGCACGCGCGTCCACCTGCTCTGGCTGCTGGGCGCGGGTGCGCTGCTCGGTGCCGTGGGCTTCGTCTGATCCTCGTTCTCTTCCTCAGGAAACAAACTCATGTCGCAACTCCGCTCGCTCGGCCGCTCCGGCCTCCTGGTTTCACCGCTGGCCTTCGGCGGCAACGTGTTCGGCTGGACGGCGGACGAGGCCACCTCGTTCCGCCTGCTCGATGCCTGGGTGGACGCGGGGTTCAACTTCATCGACACCGCCGACGTCTATTCGGCCTGGGTGCCGGGCCACAGCGGCGGCGAGTCCGAGACCATCATCGGCAAGTGGCTCAAGCAAAGCGGCAAGCGCAACCGCGTGGTGCTGGCCACCAAGGTCGGCAAGCCGATGGGCGAAGGCAAGTCGGGCCTCTCGCCGGCCTACATCCGCGAAGCGGTGGAAGCCTCGCTCAAGCGCCTGCAGACCGACTTCATCGACCTGTACCAGTCGCACGACGACGATGCCGCCACCCCGCTCGAAGATTCGCTGCAGGCCTTCGACGAACTCATCAAGGCCGGCAAGGTGCGCGCGATCGGCGCCTCCAACTACAGCGCGCCCCGGCTGGCCGAGGCGCTCGACGTCTCGGAGCGGCTGGGCATTGCGCGCTACGAGAGCCTGCAGCCGCTGTACAACCTCTACGACCGCGCGGTGTTCGAGGACGAGCTGGAGCCGCTGTGCCTGAAGCGCGAAGTGGGCGTGATCAACTTCTATGCGCTGGCGGCCGGTTTCCTGACCGGCAAGTACCGCACCGAGGCCGACGCCGCCAAGAGCGCGCGCGGCGCCACCACCATCAAGAAGTACCTGAACCCGCGGGGCCTGCGCATTCTCGAGGCGCTCGACAAGGTGGCCCAGCAGTACAACGCCAAGCCGGGCCAGGTGGCCATTGCCTGGCAGATCGCGCGCCCTTCGGTCACGGCGCCGATCGCCAGCGCCACCTCCATCGCGCAACTGGAGGAACTGGTGGTCGCCACCCAGCTGAAGCTCGATGCCGGCACCATCCAGATGCTGGACCGGGCCAGCGCCGAAACCCCCGAGGCCTGAGGCGGGCCCCATGAGCGGCTTCGACGCCATCGCCACGCCCCTGCTCGAGCACTTCGCCGACCTGCGCGTCGAAGTGGGCGTGCCGCAGGTGCTGGGCAGCAGCGCGCGCGGCCTGCGCCGCGTGGTGCCGATCACGGGCGGGGAAGCATCGGGCCACGGCTGGCGCGCCCGGGTGCTGCCGGGCGGCAGCGACTTTCAATTGATCGTGAGCGACACGCTCTCCGAACTGGACGCGCGCTACGGGCTGGAAACCGATGCGGGCGACCTGGTCTACGTGCAGAACCACGCCATTCGCGCGGCCGCGCCAGAGGTCATGGCCATGCTGCTGCGCGGCGAGCCGGTCGATCCGGCGCAGGTCTACTTCCGCTGCAGTCCGCGCTTCGAGACGGCCTCTGCTTCTCTGAAATGGATCAACGAGCGCATGTTCGTCGGGGCGGGCCTCAGGCACCCGGCCGAAGTCGTGATGCGCTTCTTCGCGCTCATGTAGTTCGCGCGAGCTAGCCGTCGACCGGATTCAGCGGCGTGGAAAGAATGCGCTGGTAGAAGGCCACGTCGAGCCAGCGGCCGAACTTGAATCCGGCCTGCCGCACGGTGCCGGCATGCTCGAAACCCAGGCGCTCATGCAGCCCGATGCTGCCGGCGTTGGCGGCATCGATGGCGCCGACCATGACGTGCACGTCGTGCGCCACGGCCTCGGCAATGATCGCCTCCATGAGCCTGCGGCCGAGGCCCGCGCCGCGGTGGCCCGCCTCGACATACACCGAGTGCTCCACCGTGTACTTGTAGGCCGGAAAGGCGCGGAACGTGCCGTAGCTCGCAAAACCCAGCAGCTTGCCGCTCTCGTCTTCCGCGCCGATCACCGGAAAGCCGTTGGCGCGCTTGGTGGCGAACCACGCCACCATGCTCTCGGGCGTGCGCGGCTTGTAGTCGTACAGCGCCGTCGAATTGGCAATGGCCTCGTTGAGGATGGCAAGGATGGCGCCCGCGTGGGCTTCCTCGGTGCAGGGGACCAGGCGCATGTTCGTTCCTTTCAGGCTGTCCAATTTCAATTCGTCCAATATAGGAGAATAATAATCTCATATGAGAAACAATTCATCTCCGCCTGCCGAGCCCTCCGGCATCGACGCGCTCATTGCCGCCCGGCTGCTCGCGCTGCGCCAGGCCAAGGCGCTGAGCCTGGCCGAGCTGGCCGAGCTTTCCGGCGTCAGCAAGGCCATGATCTCGAAGGTGGAGCGCGCGGAGAGCAGCCCGACGGCCGTGCTGCTGGGCCGGCTGGCCGCCGGCCTGGGCGTGCCGCTCGCGCAGCTGCTGACGGAGGAGAAGGCTTCGCCGCGCCGGCTGCGCCCCCGGGCCGAACAGGAAGTCTGGCGCGATCCCGAGGCAGGCTACCTGCGGCGCCAGGTCGCCGAGCGCGGCGCGAGCGGCGGCGTGGAGATGGTCGAGATCGAATTGCCGCGTTCGGCGCAGGTCGCCTATCCGCGCTGGAGCGGCAAGCCGTACCGGCAATGCCTGTGGATGCTCGAAGGCGCGCTGCGGGTGGACTACGGCGACGAGCGCTTCGAACTCGCGCCCGGCGACTGCCTGGATTTCGGCGTCGACCGGCCGCTGGTCTTCAAGGCGCTCGGCCGCGCGGGCTGCCGCTACCTGCTGGTCGCCTCCCCGGCATAGCGGCGCGAAAGTAGTAGGCAAGTTCCCACAGCGACTGGAGACACCGGCCTGTGCCCGCCCCGGGACCGGCCGGGATACTGCAAGGCATCAAAGCTTCCGGGGGAACACGCATGTCCTTTGTGCTCTACATGATCGGTTTTCTGATCTTCCTTGCCGGCCTCGCCTGGGGCGCCTCGGTGGCCGGCGTGCCGACGCTCTACATCGGCATCGGTGCGCTGATCATCCTGGGCATCGGCATCTTCAGCGCGGTGGGCCGCACACGCAGCAAAGACCCTTCCTGATTCAGACCGCGCCCCGGTCGCAGCGCCGCCTCAGGCGCTGCGCTGCCGCATGGCCTCGTAGAGGCACACGCCGCTGGCCACGGAAACGTTCAGGCTCTCGACCGCGCCCGCCATGGGAATGCTCACGAGTTCGTCGCAGGTCTTGCGGGTGAGCTGGCGCATGCCCTCGCCTTCGGCGCCGAGCACCAGCGCCAGCGGCCGCTTGAGGTCGCTCTGGTAGAGGGTGCCGGGCGCATCGTCGCTGGTGCCGACGCACCAGATGCTGCGTTCCTTGAGTTCGTTCAGCGTGCGCGCGAGGTTGGTCACCATGAAGTAGGGCACCGTCTCGGCCGCGCCGCTTGCCACCTTGGCCACGGTCGCGTTGATGCCGGCCGCATGGTCCTTGGGCGCGATCACCGCATGGGCCCCGGCACCGTCGGCCACGCGCAGGCAGGCGCCCAGGTTGTGCGGATCGGTCACGCCGTCGAGCACCAGCAGGAGCGGCACGGTGCCGGCCTCCTCCAGGCCTTCGAGCAATTCGTCGAGCGAACGCACCTGCGCAATGGGCTCGACCCGCGCGACCACGCCCTGGTGACCATGGCTGCCGCTGAGCTTGGCCAGCCGCAGCCCGTCGGCCTCGACCAGCCGCACGCCGGCCTCCTGTGCGCGGGCGATGAACTGTTTCATGCGCGCATCGCGCCGGCTGGTGTCGAACATCACTTCGAGCACCGATTTGGGCGCGGTCTTGATGCGCACGCCCACGGCATGGAAGCCGAAGATCACTTTGGGGGAAGACATCCCCCGATTATCGAGGCCTGCGCGCCCCGTCCTTCAGGCCATGGGCAATCCGCTGTGCGCGCGGGTGCGTTCGTCGTGCAGCTGCTGCACGGCCAGCGCGTTCGGATGCACCCGTGCGCTGTTGCCGGCGCTTTCCAGGTACTGGCAGGCGGCATGGCCTTCGGCGGCCTTTTCGTAGCGCGCGACCCAGGCATCGCGCAGCGGCAGCTTCTCGGGCGACACGGGCCACACGCCCGGCCGCGGCCGCAGGTGCTCGCCGATGCCGATGCGCCAGGGCTTGGCGCTCAGGCGGGCGCGAAAGCAGTTCTGGTTGCGGCACATGCGTGCGTAGACCTTGTCGACGCCCAGCGCATGGAAGCAGTCGGCCACCGCCATGTCGGCCGGGCTGAAGACGTCGTGCATCGCCAGCACGCGGAATCCGGCCGGCGTGCGGTACAGGCGCAGGTGCCAGTCGGGGTGCTGGTGGACGAAGCGCCCGATGCGCTCGGCCGCGCGCTTTTCGGGCGCGGGGTTGCCGCTGGCCTCGCCGCGCTTCCTGGCCAGGCCGATGCGGTAGGCGACGGCAAAGACCACGATGGCCGCGATCAGCCCGCCCAGCCAGGTCTTGGCGGTCCAGCCGCCGACGATGCCGGCGATCAGCGCGGGCGCCAGTGCAAAGCCGAAGACGCTGCCGCGCAGGGGTTCGTCGAAGTCGATGTCGACGAACAGCACGTCGGGCGTGTTGAGGCAGCGCGCGCCATAGCTGTTGCGCGTGATGACGGTGTCACCCTGCCGCTCGACGATCTCTTCGCGGATGGGCACGCCTTCGGCGCCGTTGTAGGCCAGCTTGCGCTCGCGGCGGTTGAGCGCCTCGCCCGCAGCGATGCGCTCGAATGCCTCTTGCGTGCGCTGGTCGGCATGGGCCTGGGCGGCGATCGGGCTCTCGTCGGACCAGCCGTAGCGCCGCACCGTGATCTGCTTGCCCGCGACGTGCTGCTGGATGCGGCCTTCGGCCCAGAACCGGGGAACGATCATGCCTGCAGCGAAGCCACCAGCACCGGCGTCGACTCGTTGAGCGCCATGCGCCCGGCCTCGATGGTGATGCGGCGCTCGCACTGGGCCGCAATGCCGCGGTCGTGCGTGACCAGCACGAGCGTGGTGCCGAGCTCGCGGTTCAGGTCGAACATCAGCCGCATGACCTGCTCGCCGGTCGCGAAGTCGAGGCTGCCGGTGGGCTCGTCGGCCAGCAGCAGCGCCGGCTGCACCACGAAGGCCCTGGCCAGCGCCACGCGCTGCTGCTCGCCGCCCGAGAGCACCTTGGGATAGTGGCCGAGCCGCTGGCCGAGGCCGACGCGCCCGAGCATCTCGGTGGCGGCCTTGCGCGCGTCCTTGCGGTCGGCCAGTTCGAGCGGCAGCATCACGTTCTCGAGCGCGCTCAGGTTGCCCAGCAGCTGGAAGCTCTGGAACACGAAGCCCACGCGCTGGGCGCGCAGCGCGGCGCGCTCGTCCTCGTCGATGGCAAAGATGTCATCGCCCGCGAGCCTGACGGTGCCGCGCGTGGGCGTGTCGAGCCCGGCAATGATCGACAGCAAGGTGCTCTTGCCCGAACCCGAGGCACCCACGATGGCGGCGGTCTCCCGCGCGCCCAGGGTGAAATCGATGTTCTGCAGAATGTCGAGCGTACCGGTCGAGTCGGTCACGGACTTGAACACATGCTCGACTGCGACAATGGCATCAGACGGGGGTTGGGACATGGAAAGGCTTTTCGTTTTGAAACGACGTGACTTTATCTTGAGCGCTGCCGCACTCGGCAGCGCAGGGACATGGACGGCAGCCCATGCCCAGGCCGCGCAGGCCCCAGCGCCCCGCCAGCCCGTGATCCTGGTGCTTGGCGATTCGCTGAGCGCCGAGTACGGCCTCAAGCGCGGCGAAGGCTGGGTGCCCCTGCTCGAGAAGCGCCTCGCCCAGCAGAAGATCCCGGCCACGGTGGTCAATGCCAGCATCAGCGGCGACACCAGCTCGGGCGGACGGGCCCGCTTTGCCTCGCTGCTGGCGCAGCACAAGCCCACCCACGTGGTGGTCGAACTCGGCGCCAACGATGCGCTGCGCGGCCTGCCGCTGCAGAACACCGAGGACAACCTGCTGCAGATCACCAAGGCGGCGCAGGCGGCCGGCGCCAAGGTGCTGATCGTCGGCATCCAGGTGCCGCCCAACTACGGTGGCGACTACACGCGGCGCTTCGAGGCTGTGTTCGGCAAGGTGGCCAGCACCACCAAGGCGGCGCTGGTGCCCTTCCTGCTCAAGGGCGTGGCCGATGCGCCCGACGCGCTGGCGCTGTTCCAGGCCGACCGCATCCATCCCACGGCCGCCGCGCAGCCGCAGCTGCTCGACAACGTCTGGCCGGAACTGCGCAAGCTGCTCGCCGCCAAGTAGGCCTGCCGAAACAGAAAAAGCCGCTCCAGGCCCGAGGGCCCGCAGCGGCTTTCTTGTCGAGAGCCTTGATCTGGGATCAGCCGTTCTTGGTCGGCAGATCGGGCACCGTCGGCGGATCGCGCTCGAGCGAGGCCACGTCGGTTTCCGGGTCACCCGGGGCCAGGCCGTCGCTGCTCGGGGAGAGCTTGCGATTGGCCTTTTCGCGGAGCTTCTCTTCCTTTTTCTTCTTCTTGGCCAGCTCCTTCTGGCGCTTTTCGTAGCCGTAATTGGGTGTTGCCACTGTTCTCTCCTTGAACGAGGCAGTCAAAGCGACTGCGTGTCATCCAACTGTAAGCGATAACGGTGCACCCAAAGCCCGTGGAGCGGCGGGCCCCGGCATCCGGAAAACTTCTCTTACATCCGCGCGAGCGCCTGCTGCAGGTCGGACCGCAGGTCTTCCACATCTTCCAGCCCGACCGAGAAGCGCACCAGCGTGCCCTTGTGCGGCCAGCGCGCCACGCTGGCATCGCGCATCAGGCCGATGTCGTACGGCACCACCAGGCTCACCGGGCCGCCCCACGAATAGCCGAGGCGGAACAGGTTCAGGCTGTCGCAGAAGCGGTCGACCTGCTCGGTGCTGAAGCTTTCGTCGAACACGACCGAGAACAGGCCCGCCGCCAGGTCCGTGCCGCCGCACAGCGCACGCCAGTTGGCATGGCCGGGCGATCCTTCGAGTGCCGGGTGGAGCACCTGCGCGATCTCTTCGCGGCCGGCAAGCCAGCGCGCCAGTTCGCGCGCCGAACGGTCGTGCGCGGCATAGCGCAGCCCGATGCTCGGCAGCGACCGCAGCAGTGTTTCCACGTCGCCGACGCCCACGCCGAAGCCCGTGCGCATATGGGTGAGCTTGAGCGCGCGGTGCAGCCGCTCGTCGCGCGTGACGACGCTGCCCATCAGCACGTCGCCGCCGCCGCTCGGGTACTTGGTGAGCGCATGCACCGAGATGTCCACGCCCTGCCCGCTGCCGTTGAAGTCGAAGGGCGCGAACGCGAGGCCCGCGCCCCAGGTGTTGTCCAGCGCCGTCACCACGCCGCGCGCACGGCAGGCTTTCACGAGCGCCGGCAGGTCCGGAAACTCCATCGTCACCGAGCCCGCCGCCTCGAGCCACACCAGCCGCGTGCGGTCCGAGAGCTTGGCGGCCAGGTCGGCAGGATTCATCGCGTCGTACAGGCGGTGCGTGATGCCGAAGTTGGCCAGCTCGCCGGTCGCCAGCGCCTTGTTGGGGCCGTAGGCGTTGTCGGGAATCAGCACCTCGTCGCCACTCTTCAGGAAGGCGAAGGAAACCAGCGAAATGGCGGCCAGGCCGCTCGGCACCAGCAGGCACTCGGCGCCGCCTTCGAGCGTGGCCAGGCGCTCCTCGAGCGTGAAGGTGGTTGGCGTGCCATGCAGGCCGTAGGTGTAGCCGGCCTTGGTCTTCCAGTCGCGCGCGCGCATCGCGGCCACGTCGGCAAAGAACACGGTCGATGCCTTGTAGATGCCCGGCTGCGGCGCGGCGAAGTTGGCGGGCGGCGTGTAGGGGTGGTGGATCAGGGTCGTGGAAGGCTTGCTCATGGCCCGATGCTAGCGCGGCAATCCGCCGCACAATGCGCCGATGGGCAACAGCCGGTTTTTCCCCAGGGCTGCAGCATGCCGCAGCTGACAAGACTCCCCGCCCCCTGCCTGCGTCCCTACGTGCGGCTGATGTGGGCCTCGGCCCCCGCGGGCGCGGCCGCCGGGCAGCCGGGCGCGCGCGAACACGTGCTGCCCACCGGGGGCATGCACCTGGTGTTCCGGCTCTCGGGGCCGCCGCTGAAGCTGTTCGGCGGCCCGGGCGACGTGCGCGGCCAGACCTGCGGCCATGCGATCGTCGGCGGTGCACGTGCCGCCCCCTACATGCGCGACGTTTCGGTGGCCACGCGCTCGGTCGGCGCGCAGCTCCAGCCAGGGGCCGCCCGCGCGCTGCTCGGCGCACCCGAAGACGCGCTGGCCGGCCAGCACACGCCGCTCGACGCGCTCTGGGGTGCGCAGCAGGCCAACGCCGCGCTCGAACGGATCCACGCGGCGGGCAGCCTCGAAGCGCAGCTGGCGGCCTTCGAAGCCTTGCTCGCCCAGCGCGCCATCGATTCGCAAGGCGCCGGCCTGCGCGGCCTGCACCCGGCCATTGCCGCAGCGCTCGGTCCGCTGGCGCGCGAGAACCCGCCGATCGCCGCGCTGGTGGCACGCAGCGGCTACAGCCACCGCCGCTTCATCGCCCTTTTTCGCAGCGGCATCGGCCTTGGCCCGAAGGAATATGCGCGGGTGATGCGCTTCGACCGCGCGCTGGCGCTGGCCGGCGGCCCGGTGCAGAGCTGGGCCGAGATCGCGCTCGCCGCGGGCTACAGCGACCAGGCGCACCTGAGCCGCGAGTTCTCGGCGATGGCGGGCATGCCGCCAGAGGCCTGGCGGCAGTCCGGGGCCGTGTCGCCGCGGCACGTGCCGGCGGCCGCAGGTCAAATTCGTTCAAGACGCTAGCGGGGCGGCGCCGCAGAATCGGCGCCGGGACATGGCTTCTTCCTTCCTTCCGAAAGGCAACCCTCATGGCAATCCACGAACTGTTTCCGTACCTCTGCGTCGACGATGCCGGCGCGGCCATCGACTTCTATTGCAAGGTCTTCGAGGTCAAGGAGATCTTCCGCCTCACCGAGCCGAGCGGCCGCATCGGCCATGCGGAACTCGACTTCCACAACGGCGCAATCCTGATGATCTCGGACGAGTTCGCCGAATACGGCATTCCCAGCGCCAGGACGCTGGGCGGCACTGCGGTGACGCTGCACCTGCACGTGGACGATGCCGACGCCGTGGTGGCGCGTGCCGTGGCGGCCGGCGCCACGCTCGACATGGCGCCGCAGGACCAGTTCTACGGCGAGCGATCGGGCGTGTTCCGCGACCCCTTCGGCCATCGCTGGAACGTGGGCCACAGCATCGAGAAGCTGACGCCGGAGGAAATGCAGCGGCGCTACACCGCGATGTTCGATTCCGAAGGCGCCTAGGCACCCGTCGCACGGAATGTCAGCCTGCGGGCTTCGGGACTTGTCCGCGCAGCGGCGAACGGCGATGCCCGCGCTTCCTGGCCGCTCCCACCTCCTTCGAGATGGACGAGACCACGGCGGCCCATTCCTCCGGACTGAGCAGCAGCGCCGTATGCGAATGCAACAGCGTGTCTTCCTTGTCCAGATGCGCGGACATCAATTGCCGGTGCTGCCGCAGCAGCGCGTCGGCGTCCACGTCCGCGCCCGTGTTGTCGCCTGATTCGGCGCGCGCGAGCAGGATCTTTGCCTGTGCAAGCAGGCCGCTGCAGCGCTCGCTCTCCGAATCGAGCTGGTCGAGAAGCCCGTCGGCCTCGCTCGACCTGCCGCGCAGCATGTTCAGCATGACAACGCCCTTGGGGCGGTGCGTTGTTTCTTCGAAGGCCTGAAGGCGCTCGATGGCTTCGATGGCCGACCTTGCCCGCTGCCGGACGCCCGCTTCGCCCCCTGCCTTCATCGCCGTTTCAAGGCGAGCCAGCAGCTCCCGGGTGCGAACGTGCTCGGCGCGCAAGATGGCCCACGCGCATTCGGCCGCCAACATGCTTCACTCCTTCGAAGCCGCGAACGGCTCCAAGCTTGCCTGTGAACTTGAGGCTTTAACGCTATGGTTCTACGCCGTTGCGGGGGCTGCTGCAAGCCGCGCCGGCGCAGATGCGCGCTGCGCCTACAGCGTGGCGGCCCGAATGCCGATGAGGCGCTGCCGCAGGCGCAGCAGCGGGGTCGGTCAGACCGACCACTTCTCCAGCAGCTTCTCGGCGCCCAGCGAGTCGTAGCCTTCGAAGGGCTGGTGGATCCACGGATTGGTCGGCAGGTACTCGACCGAGTAGTCGGGCGTGAAGGTCGACAGCGCCTTGGTCCAGATCACCGCGCTGCGCAGTTCGGTGATCGGCTTGTAGTTGTTGCGCAGCATGTCCATCACCGCATGCAGCGTGTGGCCCGAGTCGGCCAGGTCGTCCACCAGCAGCACCCGGCCGGCGATCTCGCCCTTGGGCGTGGTGATGAAGCGCGCGATGTCCAGGTGCCCCTGCACCGTGCCGGCGTCGGCGCGGTAGGAGCTGGTCGACATGATCGCCAGCGGCTTGTCGAAGATGCGCGAAAGCACGTCGCCGGGCCGCATGCCGCCGCGCGCGAGGCACAGGATGGTGTCGAACTGCCAGCCCGACTGGTGGATCTTGATCGCGAGCTTCTCGATCAGGTTGTTGTACTCGTCGTAGCTGACGTAGAGATGCTTGCCGTCTTCGGTCAACATGGTGGGGGTTCGTTCCTGTTCAGTCCGCGAGATAGGGGTGGCGCATCATGATCGTGTGGTCGCGATCAGGGCTCGTGGAAACCATGTGGATCGGCACGCCCGTGATCTGCTCGATGCGCTGCAGGTAGAGCCGTGCATTCACGGGCAGCTTGTCGTACTGCGTGACGCCGACGGTGCTCTCGCTCCAGCCTTCGAGGGTCTCGTAGATGGGGGTGCAGCGCTCGATCTCGTCGGCGCCCATGGGCAGGATGTCGGTGGTCTCGCCGTCGAGCTCGTAGCCGGTGCACAGCTCGAGCTTCTCGAGCCCGTCGAGCACGTCGAGCTTGGTGATGCACAGGCCCGACAGGCCGTTGACCTGCGCCGAGCGCTTGAGCAGCGCGGCATCGAACCAGCCGCAGCGGCGGCTGCGGCCCGTGGTGACGCCTTTTTCGGCGCCCACGGTGCTCATGTGGTAGCCCGGCGTGCCCGGCGTGGCCCAGTCGAGTTCCGTCGGGAACGGACCGCCGCCCACGCGCGTGCAGTAGGCCTTGGTGATGCCCAGGATGTAGTGCAGCATGCCCGGGCCCACGCCCGAGCCCGCGGCGGCATTGCCGGCCACGCAGTTGCTCGAGGTGACGTAGGGGTAGGTGCCGTGGTCGACGTCGAGCAGCGTGCCCTGCGCGCCTTCGAACAGCAGGTTGGCGCCGGCCTTGTGCGCGTCGTTCAGTTCGCGCGACACGTCGGCCATCATCGGCTTGAGCAGCGCGGCATGGCGCATGGCCTCGTCGAACACCAGGTCGAAGTCGATGGCGGGCGCGCCGAGCACTTGTGTCAGCACGTGGTTGTGCAGGTCGAGCAGCACGCGCAGCTTGGTCGCGAAACGCTCCGGGTGCTTCAGGTCCTGCACGCGCAGCGCGCGGCGCGCGATCTTGTCTTCGTAGGCCGGGCCGATGCCGCGGCCGGTGGTGCCGATCTTCTCGACGCCACCTTTTTCGCGATACGTTTCCCGCGCGATGTCGAGCGCCGCGTGGAAAGGCAGGATCAGCGGGCAGGCCTCGCTGATGCGCAGGCGCGAACGCACTTCGACGCCGGCCTTTTCGAGCCCTTCGATTTCCTCGAACAGCTTGGCAGCCGAAAGCACCACGCCGTTGCCGATGTAGCACTTGACGCCGGGCCGCATGATGCCGCTCGGGATCAGGTGCAGCGCGGTCTTCACGCCGTTGATGACCAGCGTGTGGCCCGCGTTGTGGCCGCCCTGGAAGCGGACCACGCCCTGGGCGCTTTCCGTCAGCCAGTCGACCAGCTTGCCCTTGCCTTCATCGCCCCACTGGGTGCCGACGACGACCACGTTTCTTCCGGTGGTTACGCTCATGCTCGTTCCATTACTTCAAAAAATCAGAGGGCTCGGACTTGCCACTGCCCTGCGTGCTCGACGAGCTCGCGGTCGCAGTGGAATTCATCGATTTCGCTGCCGTGGCCCGGCAGCACGCAGACCACGATCTCGCCGGCCTTGCGCAGCCCGGCAATGGCCTCGCGCAGGCCGGCCGCGTCGCTCCAGGGCGCGCGGATGGCCGCGCGCAGCGGACGGGCCGGCAGCACGCCGACCAGTTCGCGCACGTCCAGGCTGAAGCCGACCGCCGGCCGGTTGCGGCCGAACACGGCGCCGACTTCGTCGTAGCGCCCGCCGCGCACCAGCGCATCGGCCGCGCCCGGCACGTAGATGCCGAAGCGCATGCCGCTGTAGTAGGCATAGCCACGCAGGTCGGCCAGGTCGAAGCTGATCTGCCGCGCCGGATCGGCACCGAGGCTCGCGGCCAGCTGCTTCAATCCGGCCAGTGCCGCGCTCACGGCCGGCGTGCCCTTGAGGGCCTTGGCGGCTTCGTCGAGCACCGACGCATCGCCATACAGCTGGACCAGCGCGCGCAGGCCGTCGCGCGACGCAGCCGGGAAACTGCGCGTGAGCGCATGCAGTTCGCTCGCATCCTTGGCAACCAGCGCCGCATGCACGCGCGCCAGCACGGCGGCGTCGACCGGCACGCCGGCGAACAGCGCCCGCACGATGCGCGCATCCGCCAGGTCGACGATCACGCCGTCGCTCAGGCCCGATGCATGCAGGCAGTCGAGTGCCAGCAGCAGCACTTCGGTGTCGGCCTCGAGCCCCGCATGGCCGTAGATCTCGGCCCCGAACTGCAGCGGCTCGCGCGTGGCATGCGGCCGGTCGGGGCGGGTGTGCAGCACCGGTCCGCAGTAGCACAGGCGTGCCACGCCTTCGCGGTTCAGCAGGTGGGCGTCGATGCGCGCCACCTGGGGCGTGGTGTCGGCCCTCAGGCCCATGCTGCGGCCGGAGAGCTGGTCGACCAGCTTGAAGGTTTGGAGGTCGAGCGCCTCGCCGGTGCCGGACAGCAGCGACTCGAGGTGCTCGAGCAGCGGCGGCATCACCAGCTCGTAGCCATAGCCACGGGCGGTATCGAGCAGCTGGCGTCGAAGTTCTTCGATGTGGCGCGCCTCGGAAGGCAGCACATCGGCAATGTGATCCGGGAGGACCCAGGCGGACATGGGGATCGGGGGCGTGGTTAAACCGGGATTCTACCGGGCCGCGCTACCCCAGCAGCCAAAGAAGGGCCAAACCCAGCAAGATGCTGCAAAGTCCGAAGAAGCGCAGCTGGCCGTCGCGCAGCTGCATGAGCTGCCCGAAACCGCGCCGCCACCCGCCTGGCGAGACGAAAGGCAGGATGCCCTCGATCACCAGGACCAGCGCCAGCGCGCTCCAGAAGATTTCGGCGCTCACGGCGACGGCCCGGCGCAGGATCAGCGGCGCGGAGGAGCGTTGCCTGCGGGCGTGCCCGAGCTCTGCATGGCCCGGAAGAAGTCCGACGACGGGTCGAGCACCATCACGTCGCTCTTCTTGTTGAAGCTTTGCTTGTAGGCCTCGAGGCTGCGATAGAACTGCGCGAACTGCGGGTCACGGCCGAAGGCCTCGCTGTAGGCGGCGGCGGCCTGGGCATCGCCCTCGCCCTTGATCTTCTGGGCGTCGCGGTAGGCGTTCGCCACGATCACTTCGCGCTGGCGGTCGGCGTCGGCGCGGATCTTTTCACCTTCGGCCGTACCGGTCGAACGCAGTTCATTGGCCACGCGCTTGCGCTCGGCCTCCATGCGGCGGTAGACCGATTCGGTGATGGCTTCCACATAGTCCACACGCGTGATGCGCACGTCGACCACGTCCACGCCCCAGGGCTTGGAGCCCTTCACCACGGCCAGCACTTCTCGCTGCACGTCGGCCATCAGCGCTTCGCGGCGCACCGAGATCAGGTCGCGCACGGTGCGCTTGTTGATGTTTTCCTGGAAGGCGTTGCGCACCACGCGGTTGAGCTGCGTGGCGCCCGCGTTTTCGTCGAGGCCGACGTTGCGGATGTAGGCCTGCGGATCGGTGATGCGCCAGCGCACGTACCAGTCGATCACCACGCGCTGCTTCTCGGCCGTGAGCATCGGCTCGGTGTCGAGGCTGGAGAGCGTGAGCAGCCGCTTGTCGATGTACGACACGTTCTGGAACGGCGGCGGCAGCTTGAAGTTGAGGCCCGGCTCGGTGATGACGCTCTTGATCTGGCCAAGGGCATAGACCACGCCGAACTGGCGCTGGTCGACCACGAAGAGGGTCGAGCTCAGCAGCACGAGCAAGACGAGGATCGACGAGGCGATGAATCCGATTCTGTTCATGTTCTTCCTGGCCTTTTCAACGCACGTCGCGATCACGCGAACGGCCATCGCGGGCGCGGCTCTCGCTCGATGGCGGCACCACCGGAATCACCGACGACTGGGCGGGCGCGGTACCCGCCACGCTGGGGCTGGCCGCATCGACCGGCGTTGCGGCCGGGTTGCTGCCGCTCAGCTGCATGAGCTTGTCCAGCGGCAGGTACAGCAGGTTGGAGCCTTGCTTGGTATCGACCAGCACCTTGGTGGTGCTGGCATAGATCTGCTGCATGGCGTCGGTGTACATGCGGTCGCGCGTCACCTGCGGCGCCTTCTGGTACTCGGCCAGCACCGCACTGAAGCGGCCGGCATCGCCCTGTGCCTGTGCGACGATGCGCGCCTTGTAGGCTTCGGACTCTTCCTTGAGCCGCGAGGACGTACCGGCGGCAAGCGGCACGACCTGGTTGGCATAGGCCTGCGCATCGTTCTTGGTGCGCTCGCGCTCCTGGCCGGCCTTGAGCACGTCGTCGAACGCGGCCTGCACCTGCTCGGGGGGACGCACTCCTCCCTGCTGCAGGTTGATGCCGACCACTTCGACACCGATCTTGTAGCGGTCGAGGATGGTTTGCATCAATTGCCGCACGCGCGGAGCGATCTGGTCGCGCTCCTCGGCCAGCGCGGCATCCATCTTCATCTTGCCGACCACCTCGCGCACGGAGCTCTCGGCCACCTGCACGATGGTTTCGGCCGGCGACTTACTCTCGTAGAGCCAGGCCTGCGCATTGCTCAGGCGGTACTGCACGGCGAACTTGATTTCGACGATGTTCTCGTCTTCGGTCAGCATGGCCGATTCGCGCAGGCCGGTGGAGCGCACGATGGCGTCGCGGCCCACGTCGGTCGAGCGGATCTGCGTGACCACCACCACCTCGTGGCGCTGGATGGGATACGGCAGGCGCCAGTTGAAGCCGGCATTCACCGTCGTCTTGTAGCGGCCGAACTGCGTCACCACGGCCTGCTGGCCTTCGTTCACGATGAAGAAGCCGGTCCCGAGCCAGATGAGAACGGCCACCGCCGCCACCAGGCCGAGGCCGAAGCCGGCATTCTTCATGTCCGGCCGATAGCCGTTGCCGCCACCGCCATTGCCGCCGCCGGTGGGGCGATTGCCGCCGCCCTTGCCGCCGAAGAAGCCGCCCAGCTTGCGGTTGAGGTCGCGCCAGAGTTCATCGAGGTCGGGCGGGCCCTGGTTCGGGCCCTGGCCGCGGGGGCGGTTGCCGTTGCCGTTGTTGTTGCCCGAGGGCGGTGGCGTCGGGCCGCCCGGCGGGTCCGCGTCGGGAGGCCGGTTGCCGGTTGGGCGATCGCCGTTGGACGACGGCTCGTCGCCACGGCCCCATCGGCCATCGTTCAGGTTGAACATGCCCAGAAACCCTCTCCACGCTGGCTTTGCATTCATTCGCTTCGTTCTCTTGTCAGTGGCGGGATTGTGCCCAATCAATTGGCGGTGTCGTGCAATTCAGTGTCGGCCTCTGGGGTCATCGCGTCGCCCAGGGAGCCCGACCGGCGGGCCAGCTCGGCGCGCAGCAGGGGCAGTCCCTCGCCGCTGCGGGCGCTGAGGAAGATGCGCGGAACCCGCACGCCGTCGATTTCCATGTCGTCCTGCAGATGCAGCGGGTGCTGCGCAGTTTCAAGGGCATCGAGCTTGTTGAACACCAGAAGCTGCGGGACGGTGTCGGCGCCGATGTCGCGGAGCACGGACTGCACCTCGGCCATCTGCTCCGGGTAGTGCGGATTGGAGGCATCGACCACGTGCAGCAGCAAGTCGGCATCGACGGCCTCCTGCAGCGTGGCCTTGAAGGCGTCGACCAGCCCGTGCGGCAGGTCGCGGATGAAGCCGACGGTGTCGGAAATCGAGACCTGCCTGCGGGCATCGCCCAGGTAGAGGTTGCGCGTGGTGGTGTCGAGCGTGGCAAAGAGCTGGTCGGCCGCATACGCGCGAGCCTTGACCAGCGCATTGAACAGCGACGACTTGCCGGCGTTGGTATAGCCCACGAGCGAGATGTTGAAGGTCTCGCGGCGCTCGCGCTGGCGGCGCTGCGTGCCGCGCTGCTTCTGCACCTTGGCCAGGCGCTCGCGCGTGCGCTTGATCGATTCGCTGATCATCCGGCGGTCGAGCTCGATCTGCTTTTCGCCGGGACCGCCGCGCACGCCGGCACCGCCCGTCTGGCGCTCCAGGTGGGACCAGCGGCGAACCAGGCGCGTGCTCAGGTACTGCAGGCGAGCCAGCTCGACCTGCAGCTTGCCCTCATGGGAGCGGGCGCGCTGGGCAAAGATCTCGAGGATGAGGAAGGTGCGGTCGTACACCGCCACGTCGAGCTGGCGCTCGAGGTTGCGCTGCTGCGCCGGGCTCAGCGACTGGTCGAAGATGACCTCGCTGGCCTGGTGCATGGCGGCCAGTTCCTTGATTTCTTCGGCCTTGCCGCTTCCAACGAAAAGTGCGGCGTCGGGCGCCTTGCGCTTGCAGACGAGGCGCGCGACAGGCGAAAGGCCCGCGGTCTGCGCGAGCAGGCCGAGTTCCTCGAGTTCGCTGTCGAAATGGGGCAGCCCGAAATCGACGCCGACGAGAACGGCGGCGCCTTCCTGGCGGGAGTTCAATTCAGACAAGCGGGATCAATATGGAAAAAGCGCGGCGGGGTTACCGCCGCGCTCCGCGCGATCAGGCTGCGGCGTCGTCGTTCTCGGCAGCCGAGAAGTTGACGGCACGACCCGGCACGATGGTGGAGATGGCGTGCTTGTAGACCATTTGCGTCACCGTGTTGCGAAGCAGCACGACATACTGGTCGAAAGACTCGATCTGGCCCTGCAGCTTGATACCGTTCACCAAATAAATGGAGACCGGCACATGCTCGCGACGCAGGGTGTTCAGAAACGGGTCTTGTAGAAGTTGCCCTTTATTGCTCACGATATTCTCCGTGTTCAAGAGTAGTTGTTGGAGAGATGACCTTAACACAGGGTTTCTGCGCTGCAGCAATCAGGGTCAAAAGCCTTTGAAAAATAACGTCTCTCAAAAGGCGGAACTTTCGACCCGGCCATGGCTCATCGGCCGCCATCGGCCGCCAAGCGTGCTCAATCGTCCTTGTCCGCAAAGGGATTTTGCGAGCTTTTGAACTGGATGCGCAAGGGCGTGCCCACCAGATCGAACTCCTTGCGGAAGCGCCCTTCGAGAAAGCGCTTGTAGGCCTCGGTGACATGCTCCAGCGAATTGCCGTGGATGATGATCACCGGCGGATTCATGCCGCCCTGGTGCGCATAGCGCAGCTTGGGCCGGAACATGCCCGCGCGCTTGGGCGACTGGAACTGCACCGCCTCCAGCAGCAGCCGGGTCAGCACCGGCGTGGACATCTTCCGCGTGGCCGACTTGTGGGCCTGCGCAATGGCCTGCCACACCGGACCCAGGCCCTGGCGCTTGATGGCCGAGATGAAATGCAGCGATGCGAACTTGAGGAACGGCAGCCGGGTTTCGATCTGGCGCTGGATCTGCTCGCGCTGGTAGCTGTCGACCGCGTCCCACTTGTTGATGGCAATCACCACCGCGCGGCCGCTTTCGAGGATGTAGCCGGCGATGTGCGCGTCCTGGTCGGTCACGCCCTGCGTGGCATCGAGCAGCAGCAGCACGACGTTGGCCGACTCGATGGCCTGCAGCGTCTTGACCACCGAGAACTTCTCGATCGCCTCGAACACCTTGCCCTTGCGTCGCAGGCCGGCCGTGTCGATCAGCTCGAAGCGCTGGCCGTTGCGCTCGAACGGCACCGAGATGGCGTCGCGCGTGGTGCCCGGCAGGTCGAATGCCACCAGGCGCTCTTCGCCGAGCCAGGTGTTGATCAGCGTGGACTTGCCGACGTTCGGCCGCCCGGCCACCGCCAGCTTGATGGGCTTGTTGACGTCGTCCTCGTCCGCCTCGTCGTCGGGATCGGGCAGGTTCAGCGGCGCGAGCGCCAGCTCGACCAGGTCGCGCATGCCCTGCCCGTGCGCCGCGGACACGCCATGCACGTCGCCAAAGCCGAGTTCGTAGAAATCGACCAGCTTGGTGCCGTCGTGCATGCCTTCGGCCTTGTTGGCCGCCAGCACGCAGGGCTTGCCGAGCCGGCGCAGCTCGTTCGCAATGTCGTGGTCCTGCGCCGAAAGGCCTTCGCGGGCATCGACCACGAAGATCACGACATCGGCCTCGGCCACGGCCTGCCGCGTCTGCTTGGCCATTTCCTTGTAGATGCCGCTGCCCGCATCGGGCTCGAAGCCGCCGGTGTCGATCACGATGAACTCGTGCTTGCCCAGGCGGCCGTTGCCATAGTGGCGGTCGCGCGTGAGTCCGGCAAAGTCGGCGACGATGGCGTCGCGCGTCTGCGTGAGGCGGTTGAAGAGGGTCGACTTGCCGACGTTGGGCCGCCCGACCAGGGCCACGACCGGCTTCATGGCCGGCCTTTCAGGGGCGCGGTTTTCATGGTCGGGCCTTGCAAAGAGTTATTCAGGGCGATATCCAAACACACCGCCGTTGGCAGTCACCACCACCACCGTGTTGCCGGCCATCACCGGCGTGACGCCAATGGCGGAGCCATCGGGCGTGACGCGATTGAGCAGTGCGCCGTCTTCGCGCGAGACGAAGTGCAGCGTTCCGTTGTCCTCGCCGATCACCAGCGAACGGCCCACCGCGAGCGGCCCGGTCAGGACGCGGTTCTTGAACCGGGTCGACTGCCAGGCCCGCTCGCCATCGGCGCGGCGCCAGGCGACGACGCTGCCGTCGGACTCGGTGCCGTAGACGAAGCCCTCGTCGCCGCTGACGCCCTCGGCGCCCACGGCAGGCTTGCTCCACAGCAGCTGGCCGCGCGCGGTGTCGACGCAGCCGACGTTGGCATAGTAGGCACGGGCGCACACGGTGTCGCCGACGCGGCTCACGCTGCCGGTCAGGTCGACCAGGCGCTCCACGTCGTTGGTGCCGCGCGGCGCCGCAATGGGGGCTTCCCAGCGCGAGGTGCCGTTGGCCGGGTTGATGCCGACCAGCCGGCCACCGATGCCCGAGATCAGCGTATCGCCCACGGCGATCAGCACGCCCGACTTCTTGAGCACGAGGTTTTCGGCCGTGCGCTGCTGCAGCCAGAGGCGGCGGCCACTCTGGCCGTCCCAGGCGCTGATGCTGCGGTCGGCGGTCTGCACGAAGACGCGGCGGCCGGCCACCAGCGGCGCGGTGAAGGCCTGGGCCGAGAGCCGCTGCTTCCACAGGACCTTGCCGCCTTCGATGGCCACGAGTTCGTTGTCGGTGGTGACCACCGCGGCCAGCGAGCCGTCGCTGCCGACGCCGGCTGCGAGCTTGGCGCCCGCGTTCGCGCGCCAGGTTTCGCGGCCGGCACGGGCGTCGATGGCGACCACGGTGCCGTCGCTGCCGGCCACGGTGACGATGTCGCCGCTGACGTCGGTGGCCAGCGGGAAGCCCACGGCCGGGATGCGCACGCTCCAGGCCTGGCGCACGCCGAACAACGCGGGGTTGGCGGGCAGTTCGGCCGGCTTGGGCTTGCTGGTGCCCGAGCAGGCAGCCAGCATCGCGGCCAGAACAATGGCCGAACCTGCACGCAGGACGGACGACTCAGGCATGAAACGCTTGAAATTCATAGTGCGATCAGGAATTTTTGGGGGCTGCCGGCGTGACCGTGATCACGGGTGCCAGGCTCTTCGGATCGACGCCGGCGGCGTTGAGCTTGAATTCGACCAGGCGCCGGTAGTCGGACGCCGGGCCAAGGCCCGTCCAGGCCTTGCGGTATTCGGCCTGCGCTTCGGCGCGCTTGCCCTGGGCCATGTAGATGTCGCCCTTGCGGTCGGCCACGAGCGGCTCGAACTCCTTGGGCACGTCGCCGGAGAGCTGCTTGAGCGCTTCGTCGTACGACTTGCTGTCGAGCAGTTCGGCCGCCAGCCGCAGCTTGGCAACGGCCTTGTAGCCCGGATCGACCGCGCTTTGCGCCACCCAGCCGAGCGCGGCGCGCGAGGCCTCGGCGTTGCCCTTCTCGTAGAGCGCCTTGGCGGCCAGGAGGCCCGCCTGCTGCGCGTAGGCGGTGCCGGCGAAGCGTTCCTTCATGTCGCCCAGCACGCGCTGGATGCGCTCCACGTCGCCGGACTGCGTGCTGCGCTCGACCTCGTCGTAGAGGGCCGCGGCCTGCGCCGCCTTGTTGCGCTGGAAATATTGCCAGCCGTTCCAGGCCACGAAGGCCCCGGCCACGAGCAACACCACCCAGGTGATCAGGGTGCCGTAGGTGTTCCAGAAATGCTTGAGCTGGTCGAGCTGTTCCTGTTCGTCGAGATCGAGATGGGTTGCCATGCGTATCAGATGTTGGGAGCCGGGGATTGTAGGGTGGCCGCCCAGGTGGCCACCTGGGCGAGAGGCCGCGCCACCTGTTCGCCACCGCCCTCGCGCAGCGATTTGACCGTGACTTCGCCGCGCGACAGTTCGTCTTCGCCAAAGACCAGCGCATAGCGCGCTCCGCTCGCGTCGGCTTTCTTGAACTGCGCCTTCATGCTGCCGCCGCCCGCATGCTGCAGCACGCTCACGCCGGCGGCGCGCAGCTGCTCGAGCACGGCCATGACTTGCGGCAGCGCGGCGGCCGAGGGCACGATGGCGTACGCCGCGGGCGCCGCGGCGGGGACCGGCAGGCGGAGTTCCTGGATCAGCAGCAGCAGCCGTTCGATGCCCAGGCCGAAGCCGACGGCCGGCGCAGGCTTGCCGCCCATCTGGCCGATGAGGCCGTCATAGCGCCCTCCCCCGCAGACGGTGCCCTGCGAACCGAGCTGGTCGGTGACCCATTCGAAGACGGTCAGGTTGTAATAGTCCATCCCGCGCACCAGGCGCGGGTTGACGCGGTAGGCCAGCCCCGCGGCGTCGAGCACGGCGCGCACCGCATCGAAGTGCGCGCGCGACTCCTCGCCAAGGAAGTCCATCAGTTGGGGCGCGGCCTCCACCACGGCCTGCATGGCGGGATTCTTGGTGTCGAGGATGCGCAGCGGATTGCTGTGCAGGCGCCGCTGTGCATCGGCATCGAGCACGCCGGCATGCGCCTCGAAATGGCGGATCAGCGCTTCGCGGTGCGCCTGGCGCTCGGCCGGCTGGCCCAGGCTGTTGATCTCCAGGCGCACGTGCTCGCCTTCGACCAGCCCGAGCTCGCGCCAGAGGGCCCGCACCATGAGGATCAGCTCGGCGTCCACGTCCGGGCCGGGAAAGCCCAGCGCCTCGACGTCGAGCTGGTGGAACTGGCGGTAGCGGCCCTTCTGGGGACGCTCGTGGCGGAACATCGGTCCCATCGTCCACAGGCGCAGCGGGCCGTTGTAGAGCGCGTTGTGCTCGACCATGGCGCGCACGATGCCGGCGGTGGCCTCGGGGCGAAGCGTGAGCTTGTCGCCGTTCATTGCATCGGTGAAGGAGTACATCTCCTTCTCGACGATATCGGTCACCTCGCCCAGTCCGCGCACGAACAGCGCCGTGGGTTCGACCACCGGCGTCAGCATGTACTGGTAGCCGTAGCGGGCGAGGAGCCCGCGCACCGTCTGCTCGAACCACGACCAGAGGGCCGAATCGGGCAGGCGGTCGATGCGCGGCACGCTCGCCGGCAATATGTCGTTCATGCCTTTGACGGCATTGATCTTGTCAGCCATGGGAGAAAGTGGTCAGGCGACGTCGGCAGCCAGTTGCTGACCGAAGCGCTTTTGAATGTAGTTTTCGACGAGCTGGTGAAACTCGTTGGCGATATTGTCGCCGCGCAGCGTGAGCGCCTTTTCGCCGTCGATGAAGACCGGGGCGGCGGGCGCCTCGCCGGTGCCGGGCAGGCTGATGCCGATGTCGGCGTGCTTGCTCTCGCCGGGGCCGTTGACGATGCAGCCCATCACGGCCACCTTCAGCGTCTCGACGCCCGGGTACTTCTTGCGCCAGACCGGCATCTGCAGGCGCAGGTAGTCGTCGATCTGCTTGGCCAGCTCCTGGAAGGTGGTGCTGGTGGTGCGGCCGCAGCCCGGGCAGGCGGTGACGCTCGGCACGAAAACGCGCAGGCCCAGCGCCTGCAGGATCTCGTTGGCGATCAGCACTTCCTGCGTGCGCGACTCGCCCGGCTGCGGCGTGAGCGACACGCGGATGGTGTCGCCGATGCCCTCCTGCAGCAGGATGGAAAGCGCCGTGGCCGACGCCACCGTGCCCTTGGTGCCCATGCCGGCTTCGGTGAGCCCCAGGTGCAGCGGGTAGTCGCAGCGCCTGGCGAGTTCGCGGTAGACCGAGATCAGGTCCTGCACGCCGCTCACCTTGCACGACAGGATGACCTGGTTGCCGGCCATGCCCATCGATTCGGCGAGCTTGGCGGATTCGATGGCCGAGGTGATGAGCGCCTCGTACATCACCTGCTTCGCGTCCCAGGGCTCGGCGCGCTGGCTGTTGGTGTCCATCAGGCTGGCCAGCAGTTCCTGGTCGAGGCTGCCCCAGTTGACACCGATGCGCACCGGCTTGTTCCAGCGCATGGCTGCATCGATCATCTGGCCGAACTGGCGGTCGCGCTTGTCGCCCTTGCCCACGTTGCCTGGATTGATGCGGTACTTGCTCAGCGCCTCGGCGCAGGCCGGATAGTCGGTGAGCAGGCGGTGGCCGTTGTAGTGGAAGTCGCCGATCAGCGGCACGTCGATGCCCATGCGGTCGAGCTGTTCGCGGATGTACGGCACCTGGGCCGCCGCCTCCGGCGTGTTGACGGTGATGCGCACCATCTCCGAACCGGCAATGGCAAGCTCCTTCACCTGGATGGCCGTGCCGACGGCATCGACGGTGTCGGTGTTGGTCATGGACTGCACCCGCACGGGCGCATCGCCGCCCACCGTCACGGTGCGTGGCCCCCAGACCACCTGGGCCTGGCGCGAACGGCGCGCCTTGGGCGCCGCCGATTCGATGGGTTGGGGAGTGCAGTCGGTCACGGTTTCACCTCGAAACGCGCCACGCCGCCGCCGCGCGTGACAGGCTTCAGATCGTAGGGCTTTCCGTGCACCTGCACATCGACCGCCGAAGCGCGCCCCACCACCACCGACAGCGGCAGCGTTCCCGACAATGCCACCGTTTCGCCGGCCTGCAGGCTGCGGCGCAGCAGCTGCTTGCCGCCGGCTTCGGTGACGGTGATCCAGCATTCCTCGCGCGCGACGAAGACCAGCTGCTGGCTGCCGGCAGGTGCCGCAGCAACAGCAGAAGGCGAAGCCGCCGCCGCAGCGGGCGCGCTGCCCGCCGGCGGGGCTGCCGCGGGGGGCGTGCCCAGCGCCGCGGGTGCAGCCGAGGTTGGGGGTGCCACCGGCGACACCGGCGCGCTCTCGACCACGACGGACGATCCGCCAGGAGCCGGCGCAGCCACCGGCGCTTCCGCCACCGGAGCGGTGTCGCCATCGCCACGCGATGTCCAGCGCGACACCGAGGCCCCGACCTGGTCGAACACCGACTGGGGCAGCCAGAACAACACGGCCGCGCCGACCAGCAGCAGCCCCACCACCGTGAGCAGCGCGCGCGACGGCAGCCCGCTGGAGCGCCCGCCATTCCAGCGCGGCGTTCCGGAAACGATGTTGCTCTTGAGCGTGCGGTCGGCCAGTGCGAGCGCTGCGCGCTGCGCCCCCGGCAGCTTTGCGAGCACCGGAGCGGGATCGATGCGCAGGGCGCGGCAGACACTGCTGGCCAGGGCCCGCGCAAAGACCGGGTCGGGCAGCGAAGCGATGTCGTCCGCCTCGAGCGCAATGAGCTTCTGCGGCGGCACCTTGAGCGCCGCGGCCACCATTTCGATGTGCAGGCCGTGCGCCTCGCGCGCTTCGCGGAGCATGTCGCCGGCTGTCTTGTGCGTGATGTCGCCTTCCTCGAGCGGCAGTGCCGCGGAAGTGCCGAACTCCGAAACCCGTTCAGTCATTGAAATTCCCGCGCTCGTACGCTATTGCCTCCCGGGACTGCGGGAAGCGCCGTTGCAGTTGCCCTCCCAACTGCGCCACTGCTTCGCGGTTGTTGAGCCGTCGTTCGATCTTGATGCCCAGCCAGAGCGTCTCGGCGCTGGCCGAAGGGCTGTTGTTGACGCGGCGGATGTAGAACTGCGCACGCGACCATTCTTCGCGCTGCGCCAGCAGCGAAGCCAGGTTGAATCCGACCACCGGGTTTCCGGCGTCGATCTCGTAGGCCTTCATGAGGCTGCGCTCCGCCTCGGCACGCTGGCCTGCCCTGAGCTGGCAGACGCCCTGCGTCATGAGCGTCTTGGCATGGTCGGTATAGCTCGGCACCGCCAGTGCCTCAGTGAACTGCTGGGTGGCATCGCCATAGCGGTTCTGCTGGCACAGCAGCCAGCCGTAGTTGTGCCGCACATTGGGATCGCGCGGATTGATGGCAATGGCGCGGCGGAAGCTGTCTTCCGCCAGGCCCGCGTCTTCGAGCCGCATGTAGACCAGGCCGCGCAGGTTGTAGGCATCCGCGTTGTTGGGATCGGCGACCAGCGCCTGCTTGATCTCGTCGAGCGCGACGGTGGTCTGGCCCTGCTCGAAGTAGCCCGAGGCGAGCTCCATGCGCAGGCGCGCGCGGCGCTGCCGGCTGCTTTCGTCGGACTCGGTCACGATCTCCGCGCCCTTGCTCGACGAACTGGTGTCGGCCAGGCTGGTGGTGGTGGTTCGCGTGTTGACGCAGCCCGCGAGCAGAAACGCCACGGCGACGCCGCCAAAGCCTGCAGCCACCAGCCGCTGCGCGCTTGCGGTCGTCATCGGAAAGGCCATCCTCATTAGGTCAATGCTCCTGGGGGGCGGTCTTGCGAACCGGATGCAGAACAACGGTGCGCTCGCCCACACGGCGCTGGGCCATGCGTTCGGCCGCGCGGGTACGGTCCTTGACGTCGCCGGCCAGCTGTCCGCAGGCCGCATCGATGTCGTCGCCGCGCGTCTTGCGCACGGTGGTCACGAGGCCGGCCTCGCTCAGTGCCTTGGCAAAGGCCAGCACCCGCGGCTGCGGCGAACGCAAGAGGCCCGAGGCCGGAAACGGATTGAACGGAATCAGGTTGAACTTGCACGACACGCCATGGGTGCGAACGAGTTCAACCAGCTGCCGCGCATGCTCGGGCTGGTCGTTGACGCCATCGAGCATGCAGTACTCGAAGGTGATGAAGTCGCGCGGCGCATGCACCAGGTAGCGCTTGCAGGCCTCGAGCAGCTCGGCAATCGGGTACTTGCGGTTGAGCGGCACGAGGTCGTCGCGCAGCGCATCGTTGGGCGCATGCAGCGACACGGCCATGGCCACCGGGCAGTCGGCGCCCAGGCGGTCGATCATCGGCACCACGCCGGAGGTCGACACCGTCACGCGGCGGCGCGACAGGCCGTAGGCGTTGTCGTCGAGCATGGTGCGCAGCGCCGGCACCAGCGCGGTGTAGTTCTGCAGCGGCTCGCCCATGCCCATCATCACCACGTTGGAGATGACCCGCTCGTCGCGTTTCAGGTGCTTGCGCAGGAAGTGTTCGGCAAACCAGAGCTGGGCGACGATCTCGCCCGTGCTCAGGTTGCGGCTGAAGCCCTGGTGCCCCGTGGAGCAGAAGCGGCAACCCACGGCGCAGCCGGCCTGGGACGACACGCACAGCGTGCCGCGGTCGTCTTCGGGAATGAATACGGCTTCGACGGCATTGCCGTCGCCGACGTCGAACAGCCACTTGATCGTGCCGTCCTTGGATTCGTGCTGCGTGATGACCGGCAGGGCCTCGACGCGAGCGGTGGTGGCGAGCTTCTCGCGCAGCGACTTGGCCAGATCGGTCATCTGGGCGAAGTCGCTGGCGCCACGCTGGTGGATCCAGCGGAACAGCTGCGTGGCGCGGAATCGCTTCTCGCCGAGCTTTTCGCAGAACGCAGCCAGCCCCTCGAGATCGAATTCGAGCAGGTTGGCCGTGGTCATGAAATCAGCTGGCGTGCGGCTTCAGCGCGCGTAGACGTTGAGGCCGGCGAAGAAGAACGCCACTTCGTTGGCGGCGGTTTCGGGAGCGTCCGAACCGTGCACGGCGTTGGCATCGATGCTGTCGGCGAAGTCGGCGCGGATGGTGCCCGGGGCCGCCTTCTTGGGGTCCGTGGCGCCCATCAGGTCGCGGTTCTTGGCGATGGCGTTCTCGCCTTCGAGCACTTGCACGAACACCGGGCCGGAGATCATGAAATCGACCAGGTCCTTGAAGAACGGACGTTCCTTGTGGACCGAGTAGAACTGCTCGGCTTCGTTGCGCGACAGATGCACGAGCTTGGCGGCAACGATCTTGAGGCCGGCAGCTTCGAAGCGGGAAACGATCTTGCCGATGACGTTCTTGGCGACGGCGTCGGGCTTGATGATGGAAAGGGTACGTTCGATAGCCATTGAAGTGCTTCCTGAGCTTTGATTTTGAAGTGATTTGTCACAACTGCAACGAATATGTTGCATCGTAAGTCGACAAAGCCTCTGATTTTAACCGGCGCAGCCCCCGGGATTGGTGAAAACCCCGCGAAAGGCTGCGCTGGAGAGCTGGCTTTCAGCGCCCGCGGCGCCGGTTTCCGCCGGGGCCGCCCTGGCCACCGAAGCCACCGCCGCCACCCGGACCGCCGCCGCGGCGTCCCGGACCCTGCCGCTGCTCCTTGCGCTGGCGCGAGAAACTGTCGGCGCCGATGTAGCCGAGCGAGGTCTTCATCGGATCGGGCTGGTTCGCGCCGCTCGGCGGACGCTCCTCGCCCTGGCGGTTGCCGCGGTTGTTGTTGCTGTTGCCGCGGCGCCCCTGCGGCGGCATGCCGGCGTTGCCGCCGCCACCGCCACCGCCGCGGTTGCCACGCCCGCCGCGCTCGCCGCGCGGCGGGCGGCCGTCGCCGAGCGGATTGGGAATGGGCGCCTCGCGGCCGTCGTCGCGCATGTCGCGCGGCTGCTGCTGTCCGCCGCCGGCGTTGCGATTGCCGCGCCGCTTCTTGTTGCGTCCGTTGCGACCGCCGCCGGCACCTTCCTGGCCCGGCCCGCGCTGCTGCTGCTGCGGCGGACGCGGTGCGCCGCCGCCCGAGGCCTGGAACAGCGCGTTGATGTCGCGCTCGTCGAGTTCCATCCAGGCGCCGCGCTTCAAGCCGCGCGGCAGCACCATGGCGCCGTAGCGGATGCGGATCAGCCGGCTGACCGCATGGCCCACCGATTCGAACAGGCGCCGCACTTCGCGGTTGCGGCCTTCGGAGATGGTGACGCGGTACCAGTGGTTGGAGCCCTCGCCGCCGCCCTCCTCGATGGTGCCGAACTGGGCCATGCCGTCGTCGAGGCGAACGCCTTCGAGCAGCTTCTTCTTTTCCTCGGCATTGAGCGCGCCGAGCACGCGCACGGCGTATTCGCGCTCCAGGCCGAAGCGCGGATGCATCAGCTGGTTGGCAAGGTCGCCGGAGCTGCTGAACAGCAGCAGGCCCTCGGTGTTCAGGTCGAGCCGGCCGACCGATTGCCACTTGCCCTGCTGCAGGCGCGGCAGCTTGCGGAACACCGTGGGCCGGTTCTGCGGATCGTCGTGCGTCACGACCTCGCCCACCGGCTTGTGGTAGGCGATCACGCGCGGCGGCGGCGGCGCGATGCGGTAGCGGATCGGCTTGCCGTTGATCTTGACCTGGTCGCCATACTGGATGCGCTGGCCGATGTGGGCCGGCTCGTTGTTCACCGAGATGCGGCCCTGCAGAATGAGCGCTTCCATTTCGAGCCGCGAGCCCAGGCCCGCCTGCGCCAGCACCTTGTGCAGCTTGGGCGAGTCGGCCTCGGGCAGCAGCACGCGCTTGAGGGGCGGGACTTCGGGGCTCTCTTCGTCGGCATCGAACTGGCCCGAGATGACGTCCGCGAAGCGGATCGGCTCGGGCGGCGGTGCGTTGCGCTGCTCGCGCTCGGCGGCGCGGCGTGCGCGGTCGAGATCGTCCTCTTCCTCGTCGGGCTCTTCTTCCTCTTCATCCTCTTCTTCATCGTCGTAGGAGGAAGCGCGCGCATTCTCTTCGGCGCGTTCGACGGATGTGGCTGGCGCAGCGGCGGCGGCGGGTTCGTCGGCGACTGGTGCGGCGGCGGGCGCTGCATCGGCCACCTGGGCCGCGGGTTCGGAAGCTTCAGTTGCCGCGGCGGGTGCGGCAGGTGCTGCTGCGGGCTCGCCCTCCCCGGCCGCCGGCTCCACCACCTTCTTGCGGCGTGGGGCGCGCGGCTTCGTCGGCGCCTCGCCCTCGGCCGCGGCCGCCGCGGGCACGCCCGCTTCGGCTTCAGCTTCGGCAGACGGGCCGGACACGGCCGCTTTCGCCTTCTTTTTCTTGGATTCGGGCTGGGCCGGCACGATTGCCGCGTCGTCGATGTCGGAGGAGCTCATGAGGTTTTTCCGGGGGGAACAGCGTGGGGATCGGTCTCGTCGGGCGACGGGGGTTCGGTTTCGAGCTCGACGGATGGCTCGGCTTCCGTGGGGGCCGGAATGTCGGCGGGCTCCTCGTCGGGAGCCGCCGCGTCCTCGGCGAATTGCGCAGCGGCGGCTTCGACGGCTTCTGGAGCCTCGGCGGCGGCCAGCTCGGCGGGCGCGCCCGTTTCCGAGTCTGCTTCCGGCATGGCCGAGGCATCGGCGTCGGATTCGGTCGGCACGTCCATCGGCAGCCCGGGCTGATCGCCCGATGCCTGGTCGAGCGCGTCGACCAGCGCCGCCTGCTGGGCCGGCGTTTCGATCAGCGGCAGCTGGTCGAGCGATGCCAAGCCGAGGTCGTCGAGGAACTGCCGCGTGGTGGCGTACAGCGCCGGCCGGCCGACGGTTTCGCGGTGGCCGATCACCTCGACCCAGCCGCGGTCCTCGAGCTGCTTGAGGATGAGGGAATTGATGGTGACGCCGCGGATGTCTTCCATGTCGCCGCGCGTGACCGGCTGGCGATAGGCAATGATGGCCAGGGTCTCGAGGGCGGCGCGGGTGTAGCGCGGCGGCTTCTCGGGATGCAGGCGGTCGAGGTGGTCGCGCATCTCGGGCCGGCTCTGGAAGCGCCAGCCGCTGGCAACGTTCACCAGTTCCAGGCCGCGCTGCGCCCAGTCTTCCTGCAGTTCGAGCAACAGCACCTTGATGGTGTCCACGCCCAGCTCGTCGTCGAACAGCACGCGCATGTCGCGCACTGGCAGCGGCTGGCTCGAACAGATCAAGGCGGTTTCGAGAATGCGCTTGGCATCCGCCGTATTCATGGTTTGCGTTATCCGGGAAAAGGCGTCTCGGGGACGCTTGTTCAGAAGGATGAAAGAAGGCGCTGCCGGCACGCGGCGAGTGCAACGCAAGGCCGGCATCGGGGTGGCCGGCGCGGCCCTCGGGCCGTCAGGCGCGATTGTAATCCAGCCCCAGGGCCTGGAACGCCTGAACCAGGTCGGCCGGCGGAAGTGAACGCAGTTCCAGCGCGGCTTGCGTGACGGGATGCACGAAAGCGAGCCTGAAGGCGTGCAGCGCCTGCCGCCCCAGCCCCGCGGCCGGCGCTCCGCCGTAGAGCGCATCGCCAACGAGCGGATGCCCGATCGACGCCATGTGCACGCGGATCTGGTGCGTGCGGCCCGTTTCGAGCGTGCACCGCACGGCACAAGCCTGCGCGTTGCTGTCCAGGCGCTCGATGAGCGTGCGTGCCGTCTTGCCGGCATGGCGCTCGAGGTCGACCACGGCCATGCGCAAACGGTTGCGCGGATCGCGGCCGATGGGCGCGTCGACCTGCCGGCCTGCCGCGCCGGTCCAGGGCTTGTGTCCGAGCGCGAGGTATTGCCGCTTGACTTCGCGCGCGGCGATCAGCGCCACCATGGCATCCATCGCGGCCCGGGTGCGCGCCACGACCATGAGCCCGCTGGTGTCTCGGTCGAGCCGGTGCACGATGCCCGCGCGCGGCAGCAGCGCGGCCTTGGGGTCGAGCGCGAGCAGGCCGTTCAGCAGCGTGCCGCTCCAGTGGCCCGGCGCCGGATGCACCACCAGGCCGGCCGGCTTGTCGATGATGCGCAGGTGCTCGTCCTCGTGCACCGTGACGATGTCCATCGGCTCGGGCCGGAAGGCCTGGCTCTGGGGCGTCGGCCGCAGCTCGATATGGCCGGTCTGCCCTGCGCGCACGGTGGCGGAAGCCTTCAGCAGGGTGCGCCCCAGCAGCTCCACGGCGCCGGCTTCGATCAGCTGTTGCAGATAGTTGCGAGAAAATTCCGGCACCAGGGCGGCCAGCGCGCGGTCCAGCCGCTGGCCATGCTCGGTCGGGCCCACGGTGAAGGGCCGCAGTTCGCTGGATTCGACCGGGTCGGCGCCCTCGTCGGACTCGGCGGCGTCGGGGACCATGTCCAGGGGGTCGGTCGATATAATTGAGGGCAACTGTTTCACGAAAGCCGTATGTGATGTTTCGCGCCAAATTATCGGTCCCCTCCTGGATCGCCCTCAGCGCGGCAGCGCTGCTTGCAGCCGGCTGCTCCTCCACCTCCGTCGACAAGACCGCCAACTGGAGCCCCAACCGCATCTACGCCGAGGCCAAGGACGAAGTGGGCTCCGGCGCCTACGACAAGGCCGTGCCGCTCTACGAGAAGCTCGAAGGCCGCGCCGCCGGCACGCCGCTCGCGCAGCAGGCCCAGCTCGAGAAGGCCTACGCCCAGTACAAGTCCGGCGAGAAGGCCAATGCCATTGCCACCATCGACCGCTTCCTGAAGCTGCATCCGGCCAGCCCGGCGATCGACTACGCGCTCTACCTCAAGGGCGTGATCAACTTCAACGACGACCTCGGCATGTTCGCGTTCCTCACGCGCCAGGACCTGTCCGAGCGCGACCAGAAGGCCGCCAAGGAATCGTTCGAGTCGTTCAAGGAACTGGCAACGCGCTTCCCCGAGTCGCGCTACGCGCCCGACGCGCGCCAGCGCATGAACTACATCGTGAACTCGCTCGCGCAGTACGAAGTGCACGTGGCGCGCTACTACTACTCGCGCGGCGCCTACCTGGCGGCCATCAACCGCGCGCAGCTCGCGCTGTCCGACTACCGCGAAGTGCCCGCGCTCGAAGAAGCCCTGTACATCATCGTGCGCTCCTACGATGCGCTCGGCATGAAGGACCTGCGCGACGACGCCCAGCGCGTGCTGACCACCAACTATCCGCACAGCGAGTACCTCGCGCGCGGCTTCAAGGGCAAGGACGATCCGTGGTGGAAGGTCTGGTAATCCGCTGGAACGACAAAAAGCCCTTCGGGGCTTTTTCTTCGTCTGCGCCCTTCAGGCCGAGAGCGAGTTCCTGAGTTCGCCGATCGCCGCCTCGAAGTCCGCTTCGCTTTCCAGCCTGCGCATCGGCGGCAGCGCGGCCAGGAGCCGCCGGCCATAGCCCATGGCGACCAGGCGGGTGTCGCAAATGGCAAGCACGCCGCAGTCGGTTTCGCGGCGGATCAGCCGCCCCGCTCCCTGCTTGAGCGCCACGGCCGCCTCGGGCAGCGAATAGTCGCTGAACGAGCTGCGGCCCTGGGCTTCGAGGCGCTGCGAGCGCGCCTCGACCAGCGGATCATTGGGCGGAGGGAACGGCAGCTTGTCGATCACCACCAGCTGCAATGCATCGCCGGGCGCATCAAAGCCTTCCCAGAACGATGCCGATGCCACCAGCACGCAGCCGGCGCGCCCGCCCTCCGCGCCTTCGCGAAAGCGGTCCATGAGCACGCGCTTGGGCAGCTCGCCCTGCACCAGCACCTCGGGCCGCACGTCGGCCTCGAGCCGTTCGAACTGCTGCTTCATTTCGTCGCCGATGGCGCGCAGCGCGCGCAGCGTGGTCGTCAGCACCAGGGTCCGTCCGCCGAGCTCGGCGGCGCCGCGTGCGGCCAGCTGCGCCACGCGTGCGCTGTGGGCGGCGTCGTTGGGCTTGGGAAAGGCACGCGGCACATAGAGCCCGGCCTGCGCGGCATAGTCGAAGGGGCTCTGTACCCGCAGCACCTCGGCGTCGCCCAGGCCGCACGGCTCGGTGAACCAGCGCAGCGTGGGTTCGTCGCCCAGCGTGGCGGAGGTGAAGACCCAGGCGCGTCCGCTGTCTTCGGGCGCCGCGCGGGCTTCGTGTTCATCGCCGTCGTCGGGGGCCGCGCCGCTGCCGATCTTGAGCACGCGCGTGCGCATGGCCTCGGCAATGTCGAGCGGCGATTCGACCAGCCGCAGCTGCGTGCCCACGTCGACCCAGCGCACCGAGTCGGTTTCGCAGGGCAGCGCAAAGCGTGCCGCGCGCTTGGCGAGCTGCTGCGCCCGCTCATACAGGCGCACGAAATCGGGCGATATCTCGCTGACGGTATCGAGCCCTTCGGCAGCCATTTCAAAGGCGTGCTGCAGGGCTTCGAGCGCGTCCTGCCAGGCCTGCGCGTCGATGCCTTCCGGCGACGGGCCCACCCAGCGCAGCTTGGTGCCGGGCCACTGCTTGCCGACCGCAAGGCGCAGCTCGCGCGCGGCGCGTTCGACGGCCGCCACCAGCTGCTGCCAGTCGACCAGCCCGCGCGCATGCTGCAAGCCGGCTCCGAGCAGGTCGCGCGCAAAGTCCAGGGCCTGCCCGCTGCCGAGCTGCGCGCCCAGGAACTGCACGCCGGTTTCGTTGAGCTGGTGGGCCTCGTCGAACACCACCACGCTCACGGTCGGCAGCAATTCCGCCATGCCGGTCTCGCGCACTGCAAGATCGGCGAAGAACAGGTGATGGTTGATGACCACCACATCGGCCGCCAGCGCCTCGCGCCGCGCCAGGTTGACGTGGCAGGGCTTGAACTGCGGGCACTGCGCGCCCAGGCAGTTCTCGCGCGTGGAAGTGATGAGCGGAATGAGCGGCGAGCGCTCGTCCAGCCCGGGCAGCTCGGCCAGGTCGCCGGTTCGCGTGGCCTTGGACCACTGCTCGATCTTGGCGAGCGTGCGCAGGCTGCCGCGTTCGGGCAGCGAGGCATCGTGGCGCGCCAGGTCGAGCCGGTGCAGGCACAGGTAGCTCGCGCGCCCCTTGAGCAGCGCCGTGCGCACCGGCAGCTCGAGCGCCTCGACCAGACGCGGCAGGTCGCGGCCGAACAACTGGTCCTGCAGGGTCTTGGTGGCGGTCGACAGCAGCACGCGCTCGCCGCTCAGCAACGCCGGCACGAGATACGAGAAAGTCTTGCCCACGCCGGTGCCGGCCTCGACCACCAGCACGCCGCCGTCCTCGATGGTGCGGGCGACGGCCAGCGCCATTTCGGTCTGCCCCGAGCGCTCGCGGAACTGTTCTGCCGCACGCGACAGGACGCCGCCCTGCGCGAAGGCGTCGCGCACCTTGTCCTCGAGTGTTTCGCTCACGCGGGTTCTTTCGGATCGAGCACGTTCTCGAGCCGCGTGATCTGGTCGCGCAGCGCAAGCCGGCGCTTCTTCAGGCGGCGCAGCAGCAGCTCGTCCTGCGGCGAAGCTTCGGCCAGGCGGTCGATGGTGGCGTCGAGGTCGGCGTGTTCGATGCGCAGCTCGATCAATTGGCGGGAAAGGGAGTGAAGATTGGAGTCCAACGTTGGCGCTGCGAACGTATTCCGCCCGCAGCTCGTGTTCACTCGATAATACGTCCTGGTACGAATCCACGAGAAGACAGAAGGCGCGCCGCAGGCGCATTTGCGCTCATGACACAAGGCTTTCGGCTTGCCGCCGCCACCGGTCTCCACAAGGGAGACCGCCCCTATCAGCAGGACCAGGTCCTGATGATGAGCCATCCGCGCGTGCCCGGCTGCATGCTGGGCATCATTGCCGACGGCATGGGCGGGCGCAGCGGCGGGCGCAAGGCCTCCGACCAGGTGCTGATGACCGCGCGCCAGCTGTTCACGCGCTACCACCCCGACCGCGACAGCTCCGCGGCCGTGCTGCGCCAGCTGCTGGAGGATGCGCACACGGTCATCAAGCTCACGGCCCTGTCGAGCGAGCAGGAACCGCACAGCACGCTGGCGGCCTTTCTGATGAACCCCAAGGGCGACTGCGCCTGGATCCATGCCGGCGACTCGCGCATCTACCACTTCCAGAACGGCGAGCTCGTCACGCGCACGCGCGACCATTCCTATGTCCAGGTGCTCATCGACCGCGGCGAAATCACCGAGGCCGAGGCCAATGTCCACCCCAAGGGCAACATCCTCCTCGGATGCCTGGGCATGACCACGACGCCCCCGCCCATCGAGCCGCACTACATTCCCGCGATGCAGCCGGGCGACCTGCTGATGGCCTGCAGCGACGGGCTCTGGCACTACTTCAGCCCCGAGGAGCTGGCCAGCGTGCTGTACGCGGAGCCGCCGCGCGAAGCGGTGGAAATCCTGGTGGGAGAAGCGCGCCGCCGGGCGCGCGGCACGGGCGACAACATTTCGATCGTGGTGCTGAAGCTCGAAGCGCTTCCTCAAGACTGAGCGCTGCCACTGGCGCTCGCCCGGCGAGGTGGGCTCAGCGGCTGGGCGCCGAAGCCGGGGATGCCGGCGGCGGGGGCAAGGGCGCCCCGCGCGGCTTGGTGCGCTCGGCGTTCTGCCGCTCGCGGCTGGCCCGGTGCTCGGCCGCCTTTTGCTGCTTGCTCTCGAAGCGTTCGACCGCCGCCGGCGCCTCGGCGCGCCGCTGGGCGGCCTTGGCTTGCTCGTCGGCGTGGGCCTTCTGCTTGGCCTCGAGCTGGCGCCGGCGCTCGTCGGCCTCGGCCGCCGTCGCGGCGCGGCTCGCCGCATGGTCGGCCGCGCGCTGCTCGCGGTCCTGCTGGGCTTTTTTAGCTTCTTCCTGCTTCTCGGGCGTGTCCTGCGGGCGCCGCGTGGCCGCCTTCTGGTCGAGCTTCTCGAGTTCGGCCGCACCACGGCGCTGGCGCTCGATGTCGTTGATGGCCGTTTCCTGGCGCTTGATGTGGTCGGTCTCGACGCGGCGGCGCTTGCGGCTGTCGCGCAGGCAGTCCTCGACCGCGAACTTCTGGTAGCAGGCGGCGCGCTCCTTCTCGAAGCGCGCGTCGATGGCCGCGCGCTCGGCGGCCAGCCGGCTGCGCTCCGCTTCGAAGTTCGCATTGCCCGCGGCCGCGTTGGACTGTGCCCAGAGCGGCAGGCTGCCCAAGGCCATCAGCATGGCGAGAACAATTTTTTTCATGTCAGTCGAGTGTCCACGATGCGGCGTTCCAGGGAGAGGAACTCGCTCGATTGCATTTCGGTGAGCCTGGAAACCGTCCGCGGGAATTCGTGCGCGAGCGGCCCCTCGGTGTACAACGCCTCCGGCGGTACCTCGGCCGACATGATGAGCTTGACGCGCCGGTCGTACAAGACGTCGACCAGCCAGGTGAAACGGCGTGCTTCGGAGGCCATGCGCACCGGCATGTGCGGCACGTCGGACAGCAGCACGGTGTGGAACTGGCTCGCGATCTCGAGGTAGTCGTTCTGCGAGCGCGGTCCGCCGCACAGCGTCTTGAAGTCGAACCACACAACACCGCCGGCCTTACGCCTGGCGCGGATCTCGCGCTGCTCGATGTGCAGGACCGGGTTCTCGTCGGCCGTTTCGGCCAACCTGTCGAAGGCCTTGCGCATCTCCTTTTCGGCCGAGGCATCGTTGGGCGTCAGGTACATGCGCAGCTGCTCGAGCGTGCGGCGCCGGTAGTCGGTGCCGTTGTCCACGCTCAGCACCTCGAGCTTCTGGTTGAGCAGCGCGATCGCGGGCAGGATGCGGTCGCGGTGCAGCCCGCCGGGGTAAAGGTCGTCGGGCCTAAAATTGGAGGTGGTGACAAAGCCCACGCCGTTCTCGAACAGCGCCACCAGGAGGCGGTGAAGGATCATCGCGTCGGTGATGTCCGCCACGTGGAACTCGTCGAAGCAGATCAGCTTGTAGCGCTTGGAGATGCGCAGCCCGAGCTCGTCGAGCGGGTTGACCGTGCCCTGCAGCTCGCGCAGTTCGCGGTGCACCTCGCGCATGAACTCGTGGAAGTGCAGCCGGGTCTTGCGCCGCAGCGGCACCGCGTTGAAGAACAGGTCCATCAGGAAGCTCTTGCCGCGCCCGACGCCACCATACATGTAGACGCCGCGCGGCAGCTCGGGCCGGTTGATGAACTTCTTCAGCGCGTTGGAGCGCTGGGCCTTGTACTCGCCCCACTCCCGAGCGCAGCGATCCAGCGCTTCCACGGCGCGCAGTTGCGCGGGATCGCTCTGGAACCCGCGCACAGCGAGTTCCGCCTCATAGGCCTGTTTGACGCTGGTCAAAGGATCAGAAGTTCAGCGTGCGCTTGTCCACGGCAAGTGCCGCTTCCTTCGTGGCTTCCGACAGCGACGGGTGCGCATGGCAGATGCGCGCGATGTCTTCGGCGCTGGCCTTGAACTCCATCGCCACCACGGCTTCGGAGATCAACTCGCTGGCCTGCGGGCCCACGATGTGCACGCCCAGGATCTCGTCCGTGGCCGCGTCGGCCAGGAACTTGACCATGCCGGTCGTGTCGCCCAGCGCGCGTGCGCGGCCGTTCGCGAGGAACGGGAAGGTGCCGGCCTTGTAGGCGCGGCCCGCGGCCTTGAGCTGCTGCTCGGTCTGGCCGACCCATGCGATCTCGGGGTTGGTGTAGATCACCCACGGCACGGTGTTGAAGTTGACGTGGCCGTGCTGGCCCGCAATGCGCTCCGCCACGGCAACGCCCTCTTCCTCGGCCTTGTGCGCGAGCATCGGGCCGCGCACCACGTCGCCGATGGCCCAGACGTTGGGCAAGCTGGTCTTGCAGTCGTCGTCCACGGCAATGGCGCCGCGCTCGTCGAGCTTCAGGCCCACGGCTTCGGCGTTCAGGCCGATGGTGTTGGGCACGCGGCCGATCGAGACGATCAGCTTGTCGACCTCCAGCGTCTGGGCTTCGCCCTTGGCATTGGTCCAGGCCACGCTCACGCCCTTCTTGGACGACTTGATCTCGCCGACCTTGACGCCGAGTTCGATCTTGAGCTTCTGCTTGTCGAAGGCCTTCTTGGCTTCCTTGGCGATCTGCTCGTCGACCGCGCCGAGGAAGGTCGGCAGTGCTTCGAGCACCGTGACTTCGGCGCCGAGGCGGCGCCACACAGAACCCATTTCAAGCCCGATGACGCCCGAGCCGATCAGGCCCAGCTTCTTGGGCACCGCGCCGATGCGCAGCGCGCCGTCGTTCGAGAGGATGTTCTCCTCGTCGAACGGCGCACCCGGCAGCGCGCGGGCGTTGGAGCCCGTGGCCACGATGATGTGCTTGCCCTCGATCGCCTCTTCGGCGGCGCCCGCCACCTTGATCTCGTAGCCGGCTTCGCCCGCCTTCACGAACGAGCCGCGGCCATGGAAGAAGGTGATCTTGTTCTTCTTGAACAGGTACAGGATGCCGTCGTTGTTCTGCTTCACGACCTGGTCCTTGCGGGCCAGCATCTTGTCGAGGTCCAGCCCAAGGCCTTCGACCTTGATGCCATGGTCGGCGAAGTGGTGGCCGGCCTGGTCGAAGTGCTCCGACGATTGCAGCAGCGCCTTCGAGGGAATGCAGCCGACATTGGTGCAGGTGCCGCCCGGTGCGGGACCGCCCTTGCCGTTCTTCCACTCGTCGATGCAGGCCACGTTGAAGCCCAGCTGCGCCGCGCGGATCGCGGCGATGTAGCCGCCGGGGCCGCCGCCGATGACGATGACGTCGAATTGTTTGTTGGCCATCTGATTCTTTCTCCTCAGATGTCGAACAGGAGGCGCGACGGATCTTCGAGCGCTTCCTTCATGGCGACCAGGCCCAGCACGGCTTCGCGGCCGTCGATGATGCGGTGGTCGTAGCTCATGGCCAGGTAGTTCATCGGGCGGATGACGATCTGGCCGTTCTCGACCACGGCGCGGTCCTTGGTGGCGTGCACGCCGAGGATGGCCGACTGGGGCGGGTTGATGATCGGCGTCGAGAGCATCGAGCCGAAGGTGCCGCCGTTCGAGATGGAGAAGGTGCCGCCGGTCATCTCTTCGATGCCGAGCTTGCCGTCCTGTGCCTTCTTGCCGTATTCGGCGATCTTCTTCTCGATGTCGGCAAAGCTCATCTGGTCGGCGTTGCGCAGGATCGGCACCACCAGGCCGCGCGGCGAACCGACGGCAATGCCGATGTCGAAGTAGCCGTGGTACAGGATGTCGTTGCCGTCGACCGAGGCGTTGATCACCGGGTACTTCTTGAGCGCATGCACCGCGGCCTTCACGAAGAAGCTCATGAAGCCGAGCTTCACGCCGTGTTCCTTGGTGAAGCTGTCCTGGAAGCGCTTGCGCAGCTCCATGACGGGCGCCATGTTGACTTCATTGAAGGTCGTCAGGATGGCGTTGGTCGATTGCGACTGGATCAGGCGCTCGGCGATGCGGGCGCGCAGGCGGCTCATCGGCACGCGCTGCTCGGGGCGCTCGCCCAGGTCGGGCGCGCCCGCGGGCGCGGCGACTTGCGGCAACGCCGGCTTGGCAGCCGGTGCGGCCACGGCGGGCGCGGGCTTGGCACCCGAGGCCACGGCGCCGAGCACGTCGCCCTTGGTGACGCGGCCGTCCTTGCCGCTGCCGGCCACGTCGCTGGTCTTCAGGTTGTTGTCGGCCAGCAGCTTGGCGGCGGCGGGCATGGCAACGTCGGACTTCGAACCGCCGGTGGCGGCCGCAGCCGCTGCGGGCGCAGCTGCCGGGGCCGGTGCGGCGGCGGGTGCCGCTGCTGCAGGCGCTGCAGCGCTTGCCTTGCCTTCGGTGTCGATCTTCGCGATCAGCTGGTCGGCCACCACGGTGGCGCCATCGGGCTGCACGATCTCGGCCAGCACGCCAGCCGAGGGCGCGGGCACCTCGAGCACGACCTTGTCGGTCTCGATCTCGATCAGGATTTCATCGACGGCGACGGCTTCGCCGGCCTTCTTCTTCCAGGTGAGCATGGTGGCTTCGGCCACGGATTCGGAAAGCTGGGGGACTTTGACTTCTACGATAGACATTTGGAGTGAGCTCCGTTTTGTTCTTCAGGTGTTCGTGTGAAAAAGAGGCTTGGAATTACTTGGTCAGCACGAAGCCCTTGAGCTTGCCAAATGCGCCATCGACCAGCGCCTTCTGCTGTTCCTGGTGCAGGTGCGAGTAGCCGACTGCAGGCGATGCGGAAGCGGCACGGCCGGAGTAGCCGAGCTTCTGGCCTTCCTGCATGTTCTCGTGGATGTAGTGCTGCACGAAGAACCAGGCGCCCTGGTTCTGCGGCTCGTCCTGGCACCACACCACGTCGGCGAGGTTCGGGTACTTCTTGATCTCGGCCGCGAAGGCCTTGTGCGGGAACGGATAGAGCTGCTCGACGCGGATGATCGCCACGTCGTCGGTGCCCTGTTCTTCGCGCTTCTTGGCCAGGTCGTAGTAGACCTTGCCCGAGCAGGCAATCAGGCGCTTGACCTTCTCGGCCTTCAGGCCCTTGCTGTCGGGGATGACCGTCTGGAAGCCGCCCTTGGTGAACTCGGACAGCGGCGAGGTCGCGTCCTTGTTACGCAGCAGCGACTTCGGCGTCATGATGATCAAAGGCTTGCGCAGGTTGCGCACCATCTGGCGGCGCAGCACGTGGAAGATCTGGCTGGCCGTGGTGGGCTGCACCACCTGCATGTTGGTGTCGGCGCTCAGCTGCATGAAGCGCTCCAGGCGGGCCGAGCTGTGCTCGGGGCCCTGGCCTTCATAGCCGTGCGGCAGCATCATCGTGAGGCCGTTGACGCGGCCCCATTTCACTTCGCCCGAGGCGATGAACTGGTCGATCACCACCTGCGCGCCGTTCACGAAGTCGCCGAACTGGGCTTCCCAGATCACGAGCGTGTTCGGGTCGTTCGAAGCGTAGCCGTATTCGAACGCGAGCACCGCTTCTTCCGACAGGATCGAGTCGATGACGACGAACGGTGCCTGGTTCTCGGCCACGTTCTGCAGCGGCGTGTAGGTGCCTTCGTCGAACTTCTCGCGGTTCTGGTCGTGCAGCACGGCGTGGCGGTGCGTGAACGTGCCGCGGCCCGAGTCTTCGCCCGACAGGCGCACCGGGTAGCCGCTGGCCACCAGCGAGGCAAAGGCCATGTGCTCGCCCATGCCCCAGTCGACGTTGACGTCGCCGCGGCCCATGGCGGCGCGGTCGTCCAGCACCTTCTTCACGAGCGGGTGCACCGTGAAGCCGGCCGGCACCGTGGTGATCTTCTCGGCCAGGCGCTTCCACTCGCTGGACGGAATGGCGGTGTCGCCGGCGTCGGTCCACTTCTTGTTGAGGTAGGGATTCCAGTCGACGGCGTACTTGCTCTTGAAGTTCGTGAGCACCGGGTCGACCGTGTTGCGGCCTTCGTCGAAGGCGGCGCGCTGGGCCTTGACCATGTCGTCGCCGAGCGTGGCGCCCAGGCCCTGCGTCGCCAGCTTGTCGGCGTACAGCTTGCGCGTGCCGGGGTGCTGGGCGATCTTCTTGTACATGAGCGGCTGCGTGAGCGAGGGGGTGTCCTGCTCGTTGTGGCCCAGCTTGCGGAAGCAGATGATGTCGACCACTACGTCCTTCTGGAACTCCATGCGGAATTCGAGGGCGAGCTGGGTGGCGAGCACCACGGCTTCGGGATCGTCGCCGTTCACGTGCAGCACCGGTGCTTCGATCATCTTGACGATGTCCGAGCAGTACAGCGTCGAGCGGCTGTCGCGCGGGTCGCTGGTGGTGAAGCCGATCTGGTTGTTGATGACGATGTGCACCGTGCCGCCCGTGAAGTAGCCACGGGTTTCGGCCAGCGCCAGCGTTTCCATCACGACGCCCTGGCCCGCGAAGGCGGCGTCGCCGTGCACCAGCACGGGCAGCACCTGCTTGCCCTGCGGGTCGGCGCGGCGGTCCATGCGGGCGCGCACCGAGCCTTCGACCACGGGGTTCACGATCTCGAGGTGCGAGGGGTTGAATGCCAGGCTCAGGTGCACCGGGCCGCCGGGCGTGGTCACGTCCGAGCTGAAGCCCTGGTGGTATTTGACGTCGCCGCTCGGCAGGTCTTCAGGCGCGGTGTGGTCGAACTCGGCGAACAGGTCGGCCGGCATCTTGCCGAGCGAATTGACCAGCACGTTGAGGCGGCCGCGGTGGGCCATGCCGATCACGATTTCCTGCACGCCCTTGATGCCGGCCTGGTTGATCAGCTCGTCCATCGAGACGATGAAGCTTTCGCCGCCTTCGAGCGAGAAGCGCTTCTGGCCGACGTACTTGGTGTGCAGGAAGCGCTCGAGGCCTTCGGCCGCGGTCAGGCGGTTGAGCACGTGCTTCTTCTGCTCCGCATTGAGCTGCGGGTTGGTGCGGGCGCTTTCGAGCTTCTGCTGCCACCAGCGCTTGTGGTTCTGGTCGGTGGTGTACATGTACTCGGCGCCGATGGTGCCGCAGTACGTTTCGCGCAAGGCATTGAGCAGGTCGCGCAGCGACATGGTCTCCTTGCCGAAGAAGGTGTTGCTGGTGTTGAACACCGTCTCGAGGTCGGCATCGGTGAAGCCGTAGAACGAGGGCTCGAGTTCCGGAATGGCCGGGCGCTCGGCGCGCTTGAGGGGGTCCAGGTCGGCCCAGCGGGCGCCGACGTTGCGATAAGCCGCAATCAGCTGCTGGACAGCGGTGCGCTTGCGGCCGAGCTCGGAATCCGCGCCGCTGGCCTGCACGACCTTGGTGGTGCCTTGCTTCGCGCGTTCGGCAAAGGCGTTGATCACCGGCTGGTGCGGGACGTCCCTGGTGTTGGAGCCATCGGCTGCGGGCACGTTCTGCAGGGCGTCGAAATACGAACGCCAGTTGTCAGGCACGCTGCCGGGATTGGAGAGGTAGTTTTCGTACATCTCTTCGACATAGGGCGCATTGCCACCGAAGAGGTACGTGTTGCCCTGGTACGCGGCATACGCCGTGGGCTTGGAGGAATCGCTCATGATCCGCTGACCTTCGCTTCCCTGAAGGAAGCACTAGCTGGTTAAGAAACCTTCCGCGACACGGCTGAACCGGTTGGCGGATGCGACTGTGGCTGGGGAAGGGCCTGAGTACCTTCGCATTGTGCCACGTCAAACATATGACGGCGCGGCGCGGCTTCGCAAGGCCCGGTTTGCTCACTCAGGCCGAAGAAACCAGCTGCCTGATCTGCTGCAGCGTGGCGGGGTCGTCGATGGTGGTCAGGTCGCCCGGATCGCGCTGCTCGCACACGGCCTGGATGGCGCGCCGCAGCAGCTTGCCGCTGCGGGTCTTGGGCAGGCCCGAGACGAAGCGCACCCGGGCAGGCCGCGCCAGCGCGCCGAGCTGGTCGGCCACCACCTTCATGATCTCGCCTTCGAGCCTCAGCGCCGCGTCGGCATCGGTCACGGCGATGCCGTCCTTCGGCACCACGAAAGCCATCGCCACCTGGCCCTTGAGCGCATCGGCCACGCCCACCACCGCGACCTCGGCCACGTTGGCGTGGCCCGAGATGCTCTCCTCGATCTCGCGGGTGCCCAGTCGGTGGCCGGCCACGTTGATCACGTCGTCGGTACGCCCGAGGATGTAGAAATAGCCGTCCTCGTCGCGAATGCCCCAGTCGAAGGTCGAATAGACCATCTTGCCGGGCACGCTCTTCCAGTAGGTGCTGACGAAGCGCGCGTCGTCCTTCCACACGGTCTGCATGAAGCCGGGCGGGGTCGGGCCTTCGACCACGACCACGCCCTTTTCATTGGGGGCGGTCAGTTCCTCGCCGGTCGATTCGTGCAATATCTTGATGCGGTAGCCGTACATCGGAACGCCGGGGCTGCCGAATTTGCTGGGCTTGGCCTCGACGCCGTTGGCAATGGTGATCATCGGCCAGCCCGATTCGGTCTGCCAGTAGTTGTCGATGATCGGCACGCCCAGGCCCTCGCTGATCCAGCGCGCGGTGGGCTCGTCGAGCGGCTCGCCCGCCAGGAACAGCGCCCGCAGGCTCGACAGGTCGTATTTCTTCAGCAGCGCCGGGTCCTGCTTCTTGAGCACGCGCACCGCCGTGGGCGCGCTGAACATCACCGTCACCTTGTACTTCTCGACCAGGCGCCACCAGATGCCGCCGTCCGGCTGCCGGTCGATGCCTTGCGTGGGCAAGCCCTCGTACATGAGGGTGGCCATGCCGGCGATCAGCGGACCGTAGACGATGTAGCTGTGGCCCACCACCCAGCCGATGTCGCTGGTCGAGAAATAGGTTTCGCCGGCGCGGCCGTCGAAGATGTGCTTCATGCTCGCGGCCAGCGCCACGGCGTAGCCGCCGACGTCGCGCTGCACGCCCTTGGGCTTGCCGGTGGTGCCGCTGGTGTAGATGGTGTAGCTGATGTCGGTGGCGGCCAGCCAGGTGCAGGGCACCTGGGCGTCGAGGTGCTTCTGCCGCAATTCGGCCGCCAGGTGGTCGCGGCCGGCCGTCAGCTCCATGGGTGCGAGGCCGCGGTCGGTGAGCAGCACCGCGGCCGGCTTGTACTTCGACAGCCGGATCGCCTCGTCGAGCAGCGGCTTGTACGCAATGACCTTGCCGCCGCGCGAGCCGGCGTCGGCGCTCACCACCACCTTGGGCTCGGCGTCCTCGATGCGCGTGGCCAGCGAGCCGCTCGCGAATCCGCCGAACACCACGCAGTGGATCGCGCCGATGCGTGCGCAGGCCAGCATCGCGAAGGCGGCCTCGGGAATCATCGGCATGTAGATGAGCACGCGGTCGCCCTTCCCCACGCCCAGCTCCATCAGGCTGGCGGCGGTGCGCTGCACCTCGGCGTGCAGTTCGCTGAAGCTGTAGCTCTTTTCAACGCCGGTTTCGGTGGAAACAAAGATCAGCGCGGGCTGATCGCCGCGCGCGGCCAGGTGCCGGTCGACCGCGTTGTGGCACAGGTTGGTGGTGCCGCCCACGAACCAGCGCGCAAAAGGCGGTTGGCTGGCGTCGAGGATCTGCTCGGCGGGGGCTTGCCAGTCGATCAGCTTCGCCTGCTCGGCCCAGAAGGCCTCGGGCGCATCGACGGACTGGCGGTAGAACTCTTCGTAGCGGCTCATCTGGATTTGTCTCCGTTGATTCGTTCGGCCCTGGCGGCATCGCCAAAACTGAATTCATAATTATGGAGACCGATCTTGCAGCAAGCTGACGGCCGGAACAATCCGGCCGAGCCCTTGCGGTGCGCCGCCGGTTGCGGCTATCGGACCAGGGTGAGCAGCTCAGAGAACGCGGGGTGCTCCGCGGTGCGCAGCCATTCGAAGCCGACCATCTCGGTCGTCACGAGCTCGGCCCCGGCGCCGGCCAGCCGGTCGAAGGCGGCGTCGCGGTTGCGCTCGGTGCGCGAGCTGCAGGCGTCGGTGACGACCCAGACTTCGAACTCGTCCTCCAGCAGGTCGAGCGCGGTCTGCAGCAGGCAAACATGGGCTTCGCAGCCGGCGATCACGATGGAATTGCGCTCTTCGGCAGCCGCCGCGGGCTTCTGCAGGTGCTTGGGCAGGCTGCGGGCATTGCCCTGCGGCGCCTTCGCCGGCACGCGCAGCCATTCGCCGAGCCCCTCTTCCACGCCGCTGAAGTGCATCTTCGACAGGGTGCGCTGGCACAGCGCGCGGATGTCGGGCAGGTTCTCGCCCAGCTTGGAAGGGTTGTGCTCGGTGCCCCACACCGGCAGCTGGAACAGCTGGGCCATCTTGCCGAGCCGCACTGCGTTCTGCGCGACCGCTTCGCCCTCGAAGATCGACGGCATCAGCCGCGCCTGGTAGTCGACCAGGACGAGTTGGGAAAGCGAGGCATCGAGCAGCATGAACCGGTTCTTTCATTCAGATGGAATTGATGGGGCCAGACCGTACCACCGAAACGGCGCGTATCTCTCTAGACTCCGGGCGGATGCGGATCTTCTTTTCGGCCCGGCGCCATTTGCCGATTCTGGCCCTTGGCGCGGCGCTGGTGGTGACCGGATGCGGTGGCCTGCGCACCGCCAAGGCGCCGCTGGACCGCGCGCTCGAGAAGAGCAGCTGCACGCCGAATGCCGACACGCTGATCGTGATGCTGCCCGGCGCGTACTCGCACCCCGACGAATTCGAGCGCGAAGGCTTCGTCAAGGCGCTGAACGACAACAGGCTCGCGGTGGACGTGATGCGGGTCGACGCGCACCTGGGCTACTACGACGCCAGGACCATCCTCGAGCGCCTGAGCCAGGACGTGATGGTGCCGGCGCGCAGCCAGGGCTACAAGGCCATCTGGATCGTCGGCATCTCGGTCGGCGGCTTCGGCGGACTGCTCTACGCGCAGACCCATCCCGGCGAGCTTGCGGGCCTCGTGGCCATTGCGCCCTATCTCGGGGAACGCGCGCTCGGCACCGACATCGCCAATGCCGGCGGCCTCGCCCGCTGGACCGGTCCGCTGGGCGATCCGCCGGGCAGCGACCCGCAAATACCGAACGAAACCCAGCTGTGGCAGTGGCTGCGCGGCTACGTCGGCGCCACCGCCACCTTCGGCGCGCGGCCGCCGCTTTACCTGGGCTATGGCGTCGACGACCGCTTTGCCTTCAGCCATCGGCTGCTGGCGGCCGCGCTGCCCGCCAACCGCGTCTTCACGACCGAAGGCGGCCACGACTGGCCCGAGTGGACGCGGCTCTGGCGCCGCATGCTGCCGACCTTGCCGCTGCCGGGCTGCCCCGGCTGAGGACTGAAGGCCCGCCTCAGTTCGGCCGCAGGCGCAGCAGTTTGCCGTCGGATTCGTCGGTCAGCACGTAGAGCAGGCCGTCCGGCCCCTGCTTCACATCGCGAATGCGGGCCCGGTCGTCGGCCAGCAGCTTGTGCTCGGCCACCACCTTGCCGTCCTTCAGCTCGATGCGGTCGAGATAGCCGAACTTGAGCGAGCCCACGAACAGGTTGCCCTTCCATGCCGCGCCGTAGCGGTCGCTGGTGAGGAAAGCCATGCCCGAGGGCGCGATCGACGGCACCCAGTAGTGCAGCGGCTGTTCCATGCCGTCCCTCGCCGTGATGCCCTCGCCGATCTTTCCGCCGCCGTAGTTCTCGCCGTAGGTGATCACCGGCCAGCCGTAGTTGCGGCCGGCTTGCGGGATATTGATTTCGTCGCCGCCCTGCGGGCCGTGCTCGGTCATCCAAAGGCGGCCATCGGGCCCGAGCGCCGCGCCCTGTCCGTTGCGGTGGCCATAGCTCCAGATCTCGGGCAGCGCACCCGCCCGGCCGACGAAGGGGTTGTCCTTGGGCGCCGAGCCGTCCTTGGCGATGCGCACCACCTTGCCCAGGTGGTTGTCGAGCTTCTGCGCATCTTCCTTGCGGCTGAACCGGTCGCCCAGCGTGAGAAACAGCGTGCCGTCGCGCGCCTCGACGATGCGGCAGCCGAAATGGTTGCGGCTGGCCACCTTGGGCTGCTGGCTGAAGATGATTTTGAGGTTCTCCAGCCGCGTGCCGTCGGCCGAAAGCTGCGTGCTGGCCAGTGCCGTGCCGTTGCCCGAACCACCACCGGCTGCGGGTTCCGAGAAGCAGAAATACAGTGTGCGGTTCTTGTCGAAGCCCGAATCGGCCAGCACGTCGAGCAAGCCGCCCTGGCCGCCGGCCGCGATGGGGGGCAGGCCAGTGATGGGCGCGCCGATCTTGCCGTCCGCAGCGATCAGCCGCAACCGTCCGGCCCGCTCCGTGACCACGAAACGGCCGCCCGGCAGAAAAGCCACCCCCCATGGGTTCTCGAGGCCGGTCGAAATGGTTTCCGGCCGTATCTGCGCCATGGCGGCACCCCAGACGGCCAAGCCCGCCACAATGGCCACCCTTCCTAGGAGGCGCCCAGCTTCCTGAATTCGCAGGTTCATGTCTTTTCCGGGTAGTTGGCGCGATCTTGACGCGAAATGCAGGCCGAATCCAGGCTGTTTGCCTCTTCAATGCGAGTACAAAAGTTCGCTTTCGGCCAATCACTTATGGTTCATAAAGATCAGTCGTTACATTTTTTCTTCGATCGAATCGAAAAAAATCAAACAAATCAAAGACTTGAAGATACATTCGCCAATTCGGATGAGATTGACATAACCGGGCGTCATCAATATCCTACGCGCCATGCGTTTTTTCGTCCTACCCGCGTCCCTCCTGTTTGCCGTCGCAGTCCAAGCCGCCCCCCAACAGGATCGAACCGATGACGAACTGGCCCGGCTGCTGGCGGACAAGGGCATCATCGGCCAACTCAGGCAGGTCCGCCAAACCGTCGCTGAACGAACCTCCGACCTGGTGGTGACCGCCATCGGCTTCCTCGGTGTTCCCTATCGCCGCGGCGGCAACTCGGCCGAATCCGGCTTCGACTGCAGCGGTTTCGTTCGCGCGATGTACAACCAGACGCTCGGCCACGTGCTCCCGCGCCGCGCCGAAGAACAGGCCGCCGCCACCGAGAAGATCGATCCCAGCCAGCTCAAGCCCGGCGACCTCGTCTTCTTCAACACCATGCGCCGCGCCTTCAGCCATGTCGGCATCTATGTGGGCGAAGGCAAGTTCATCCACTCGCCGCGCACCGGTGCCCAGGTCCGTGTGGAAGACATGAACGGCAGCTACTGGAGCCGCCGCTTCGACGGCGCACGCCGCGTGCTCGGTGGCGCCCAGAACGACGAGATCAAGGCCGCGGCAACTGCGGCAACCCACACCGGCAACTGAGCCTTCCCTCCCAAATCCCGCGTCCTCCATCAGGACGAAAAAAATCCCGCCGCGGCGGGATTTTTTGTGGCCGGTCGAAGCTCGCCGGTCAGGCCGCCTTCTTGGCCGGCGGCAGGTCGGTACAGGTCCCGTGCGCCACCTCGGCCGCCATGCCGATGCTCTCGCCCAGCGTCGGATGCGGGTGGATGGTCTTGCCGATGTCGATCTCGTCGGCGCCCATCTCGATGGCCAGCGCAATCTCCCCGATCATGTCGCCGGCATGCGTGCCGACGATGCCGCCCCCCAGGATGCGGTGCGTCTGGGCGTCGAACAGCAGCTTGGTGAAGCCTTCGTCGCGGCCGTTGGCGATGGCGCGGCCCGAAGCGGTCCACGGGAAATGGCCCTTCTTGATCTTGATGCCTTCGGCCTTGGCCTGGTCTTCGGTGAGACCCACCCACGCCACCTCGGGGTCGGTGTAGGCCACGCTCGGAATCACGCGGGCGTTGAAGGCGGCGCTCGACAGCTCCTTGTCGCCCTTTTGCTCGCCGGCAATCACCTCGGCCGCCACATGCGCCTCGTGCACCGCCTTGTGCGCCAGCATCGGCTGGCCGACGATGTCGCCAATGGCGAAGATGTGCGGGACGTTGGTGCGCATCTGGATGTCGACCGGAATGAAGCCGCGATCGCTCACCGCGACGCCGGCCTTCTCGGCGCCGATCTTCTTGCCGTTCGGGCTGCGGCCCACGGCCTGCAGCACCAGGTCGTAGACCTGCGGCTCCTTGGGTGCCTGCTCGCCCTCGAAGGTCACCTTGATGCCCTCCTTCGTGGCCTCGGCGCCCACCGTCTTGGTCTTGAGCATGATGTTGTCGAAGCGCGGCGCGTTCATCTTCTGCCAGACCTTCACGAGGTCGCGGTCGGCGCCCTGCATCAGGCCGTCGAGCATCTCGACCACGTCCAGGCGCGCGCCCAGCGTGGAATACACCGTGCCCATTTCGAGGCCGATGATGCCGCCGCCCAGGACCAGCATGCGCTTGGGGTCGGTGCCCATCTCGAGCGCACCGGTGGAATCGACCACGCGCGGGTCCTTCGGCATGAACGGCAGGCTCACGGACTGCGAACCGGCCGCGATGATCGCATTGCGGAACTTGACGGTCTGCTTCCTGCCGGTGGTGTCCCAGCTGGTGCCCGAGGTTTCTTCCACCTCCAGGTGGTACGGATCGATGAAGTTGCCGACGCCGCGCAGCACCGTCACCTTGCGCATCTTGGCCATGGCCGTAAGGCCGCCGGTGAGCTTGCCCACCACCTTGTTCTTGTGGCCGAGCAGCTTGGCACGGTCGACCGTGGGCGCGGCAAAGCTCACGCCGAGGTCGGCGAAGTGCTTGACCTCGTCCATGACCGAGGCGACGTGCAGCAGCGCCTTCGAGGGAATGCAGCCGACGTTCAGGCACACGCCGCCGAGCGTGGCGTAGCGCTCGATCAGCACGACCTTGAGGCCCAGGTCGGCCGCGCGGAAAGCCGCCGAGTAGCCGCCGGGGCCGGCGCCGAGCACGATCACGTCGCATTCGACGTCGACCTTGCCGCCGTAGCTGGAGGCCGCGGGCGCCGCTGCCGGGGCTGCGGCCGGAGCGGCAGCCTTGGGCGCAGGAGCCGCCGAGGCGGGTGCAGGCGCGGCCGCTGCCGGTGCAGGCGCCGCGGCACCGTCCACCTCGAGCGTCAGCACCACGGAGCCTTCCTTGACCTTGTCGCCCACCTTGACGGCAAGCGCCTTCACCACGCCGGCCGCCGACGACGGAATTTCCATCGAGGCCTTGTCCGATTCGACCGTGATCAGCGACTGCTCGGCCTTGACCGTGTCGCCGACGTTGACCAGCACCTCGATCACCGCGACTTCGTCGAAGTCGCCGATGTCGGGCACCTTGATTTGTTGTTCGCTCATTTGGACACTTTCAGTTTGAGTGTGAGAACGTCGACCGGTGGGGCCGAATTGCGATCGAATTCGCAGGCGGCGGCGATGCCCGCCTCCGCCACGTCGCGCGAAGTGCGCGACTTGATGTCATAGGCCGCGTGCATGGCGCCGAGCGCAAAGCTGCGTCCCGAGCCGATGCTCCAGAACTGCTTGAACTCGAACACCTCGCGGTAGCTGTAGATGCCGTAGATGCCGCTCTGGTTGGCCATCAGCATCGTGAACTGGCTCGACTCGTAGGGCTCGTGCTCGTCTTCCTTGGTCTGCATGAAGAACGCGTCCTTCAGCACCGGATGCAGCAGCGTGAAGGTGCGGAAGATCTCGTGCTTGCTGCCAAACAGCAGCGCCTCGCGCGGCTGCGCGGCCAGCGCATGCTGCAGCACCAGGAAGTGCGCGGCGGCGCCGGCCACGGCAAACAGGCTCTGCCCCGCCGCGTCCTCGACGGTGAAGATCTTCTGGTTTGCCTCGGCGCGGTGCGAGAGCCGCGTGTCGCCGAAGGTCACCAGCGAATCCGCCGCCATCGTGACCTGGCCGCCTTTGCGGACGGCCACTACCGTGGTCATAGCAGGATTCGGCGATAGTCCGCGAGCACCTGGCCCAGGTAGGCGTTGAAGCGCGCAGCCAGGGCACCATCGATCACGCGGTGGTCGTACGACAGCGACAGCGGCAGCGTGAGGCGCGGCACGAACTGCTTGCCGTCCCACACCGGCTTCATCTGGCCCTTGGAGAGACCGAGGATGGCCACTTCGGGGGCGTTGATGATGGGCGTGAAGTGCGTGCCGCCGATGCCGCCGAGCGAGCTGATCGACATGCAGCCGCCCTGCATGTCGGCCGAGCCGAGCTTGCCGTCGCGCGCCTTCTTGGCGAGTTCGCCCATTTCCTGGCTGATCTGCAGGATGCCCTTCTTGTCGGCATCCTTGAGCACCGGCACCACGAGCCCGTTGGGCGTGTCGGCCGCGAAGCCGATGTGGAAGTACTGCTTGTAGACCAGCTGGTCGCCGTCGAGGCTGGCGTTGAAGTCGGGGAATTTCTTCAGCGCCGCCACCACCGCCTTGATCACGAAGGCCAGCATCGTGACCTTGATGCCCGACTTCTCGTTCTCCTTGTTGGTGGAGACGCGGAAGGCCTCCAGCTCGGTGATGTCGGCCTCGTCGTTGTTGGTGACGTGCGGAATCATCACCCAGTTGCGGTGCAGGTTGGCGCCGCTGAGCTTCTTGATGCGAGACAGGTCCTTGCGCTCGACCGCGCCGAACTTCGTGAAGTCGACCTTGGGCCAGGGAATGAGGCCCAGTGCAGCGCCATCCGCGCTGCCGCCGCCAGCCGGCGCCTTGGCGGCCGATGCCTTGGTGCTGGCCTGGCCGCTCATCACGGCCTTGGTGAAGCCCTGGACGTCTTCCTGCGTGATGCGGCCCTTGGGACCGGAGCCCTTGACCTCCTCGAGCGGCACGCCGAGCTCGCGTGCGAACTTGCGCACCGAGGGCGAGGCATGCGGCAGGTTGCCGGTGGGCGCGACCGTCGGCTCATGCGGCGCGGCTGCGGCAGCAGCCGGGCTTGCAGCCGGTGCCGGCGATGCGGCGGCCGGCGCGGGTGCACTGGCGGTTGCCGCAGCGGGCGCGGCTGCAGCAGCCTGCGCAGGCGCCGGTGCCGCGGCACCTGCCGAGCCTTCCAATATCGCGATCAGGTCGCCGATGTTGACCGTGTCGCCCACCTTGACCTTGAGCTCCTTGAGCACGCCGGCCGCCGACGATGGAATCTCCATCGAGGCCTTGTCCGACTCCACCGTGATCAGCGACTGGTCAGCCGCGATCGCGTCGCCGGGCTTCACCAGCAGCTCGATGACCGCAACGTCCTTGAAGTCGCCGATGTCGGGCACCTTGACTTCGACCGGGCCCGAGGCCGCAGGCGCGGCAGCCGGTGCAGGCGCCGCAGCTGCGGGTGCCGGGGCGGCGGCCGCCGCAGGGGCCGGGGCCGCTGCGGGCGCCGGTGCGGCGGCGGCACCATCGGCCTCCAGCACGAGCACCACCGAGCCCTCCTTCACCTTGCTGCCGACCTCGACCTTCAGTTCCTTGACCACACCGGCAGTCGACGACGGGATCTCCATCGACGCCTTGTCCGATTCCACGGTGATGAGCGACTGCTCGGCCTTGACCGTGTCGCCCACCTTCACGAGCACCTCGATCACCGCGACTTCATCGAAATCGCCGATGTCCGGCACCTTGACTTCCACTGCTGCCATATTGTTCGTCTCCCGCCGTGAGGCGCCGTTCGTTCGTTGGTTGTTGCTTATTGATGTTCAGGCGTAAAGCGGGTTGACCTTGTCGACATTGATGCCGTACTTCTTGATCGCCTCGACCACCTTGGCTACCGGCACCGTGCCATCTTCGCTCAAAGCCTTGAGCGCGGCCACCACGATGTAGTGGCGGTTGATCTCGAAGTGCTCGCGCAGCTTGTTGCGGAAGTCGCTGCGGCCGAAGCCGTCGGTGCCCAGCACCTTGTAGTTGCGGCCCTTCGGGATGAAGGGGCGGATCTGCTCGGCGTAGGCCTTCATGTAGTCGGTCGATGCCACCACCGGTCCGGTCGTGGGTGCCAGTTGCTCGGCCACGAAGGGCACGCGCGGCGCCTGGTCCGGGTGCAGCAGGTTCCAGCGGTCGGCGTCCTGGCCGTCGCGCGTCAGCTCGTTGAAGCTCGGGCAGCTCCACACCGAGGCCGAAACGCCCCAGTCCTTCTCGAGCAGCTCCTGCGCCGCGAAGCTTTCGCGCAGGATCGTGCCGCTGCCCAGCAGCTGCACGGTGGGCGACTTGGCCTTCAGCGCCGGGCCCTGCCTGGACAGGTACATGCCCTTGATGATCTGCTCCTCGGTGCCGGGCTGCAGGCCGGGCATCGGGTAGTTCTCGTTGAGCAGCGTGAGGTAGTAGTAGACGTTGTCCTGCTTCTCGACCATGCGCTTCAAGCCATGGTGCAGGATCACGCCCACTTCGTGCGCGAAGGTCGGGTCGTAGCTCACGCAGTTGGGGATGGTGTTGGCCAGGATGTGGCTGTGGCCGTCTTCGTGCTGCAGGCCTTCGCCGTTGAGCGTGGTGCGCCCCGAGGTGCCGCCCAGCAGGAAGCCGCGCGCCTGCATGTCGCCGGCCGCCCAGGCCAGGTCGCCGATGCGCTGGAAGCCGAACATCGAGTAGTACACGTAGAACGGCACCATGATGCGGTTGTTCGTGCTGTACGACGTGGCCGCCGCGATCCAGCTCGACATGCCGCCGGCTTCGTTGATGCCTTCCTGCAGGATCTGGCCGGCCTTGTCTTCCTTGTAGTACATGACCTGGTCCTTGTCGACCGGGGTGTACTGCTGGCCAGCGGGGTTGTAGATGCCGATCTGGCGGAACAACCCTTCCATGCCGAAGGTGCGCGCCTCGTCCACCAGGATGGGCACCACGCGCGGACCCAGCGCCTTGTCGCGCAGGAGCTGCGTGAGGAAGCGCACGTAGGCCTGCGTGGTGGAGATCTCGCGGCCCTCCGCCGTGGGTTCCATCACCGACTTGAAGGTGTCCAGCGAGGGAACCGTGAAGCTCTCGTCGGCCTTGGTGCGGCGGTGCGGCAGGTAGCCGCCCAGGGCCTTGCGGCGCTCGTGCAGGTACTTCATTTCCGGCGTGTCGTCGGCCGGCTTGTAGAACGGCAGGTCGGCGATCTTGCTGTCCGGGATCGGGATGTTGAAGCGGTCGCGGAAGGCCATGATGTCCTCATCGCTGAGCTTCTTGGTCTGGTGGACGTTGTTCTTGCCCTCGCCGATCTTGCCCATGCCGAAGCCCTTGACCGTCTTGATCAGGAGCACCGTGGGCTGGCCCTTGTGCTTCACGGCCGCGTCGAAGGCCGCGTAGACCTTCTGCGAGTCGTGGCCGCCGCGGCGCAGCTGCCAGATGTCGTCGTCGCTCATCTTGGAGACCATCTCGAGCGTGCGCGGATCGCGGCCGAAGAAGTGCTTGCGGACGTAGGCGCCGTCGTTGGCCTTGAAGGCCTGGTAGTCGCCGTCGTTGGTCTCCATCATGATCTTGCGCAGCGCACCTTCCTTGTCGCGCGCCAGCAGCGGGTCCCAGCTGCTGCCCCAGATCAGCTTGATGACGTTCCAGCCCGAACCGCGGAATTCGCCTTCGAGTTCCTGGATGATCTTGCCGTTGCCGCGCACCGGGCCGTCCAGGCGCTGCAGGTTGCAGTTGATGACGAAGATCAGGTTGTCCAGGCCTTCGCGCGCGGCCAGGCCGATGGCGCCCAGCGATTCGACTTCGTCCATTTCGCCGTCGCCGCAGAACACCCAGACCTTGCGGTTCTCGGTGTTGGCAATGCCGCGGGCGTGCAGGTATTTCAGGAAGCGGGCCTGGTAGATGGCCATCAGCGGGCCGAGGCCCATCGAGACGGTCGGGAATTGCCAGAACTCGGGCATCAGCTTGGGATGCGGGTAGCTGGAAAGGCCCTTGCCGTCGACTTCCTGGCGGAAATTGAGCAGCTGCTCTTCGCTCAGTCGGCCTTCGAGGTAGGCGCGGGCATAGATGCCGGGCGAGACGTGGCCCTGGATGTAGAGGCAGTCGCCGCCGTGGTTTTCGCTCTCGGCGTGCCAGAAGTGGTTGAAGCCGGCGCCGAACATGTTCGCCAGCGAGGCGAAGGAGCCGATGTGGCCGCCGAGGTCGCCGCCTTCGGCCGGGTGGTGGCGGTTGGCCTTGACCACCATCGCCATGGCGTTCCAGCGCATGTAGGCGCGCAGGCGCTCCTCGATCTCGAGGTTGCCGGGGCAGCGCTCTTCCTGGTCGGGCTCGATGGTGTTGACGTAGGCCGTGTTGGCGGAGAACGGCTTGTCGATGCTGTGCTGCCGCGCATGTTCGAGCAGCTGCTCGAGAAGGAAGTGGGCCCGTTCAGGTCCCTCGCTTTGGATGACGGAGGACAGTGCATCCATCCATTCACGGGTTTCCTGGGCGTCCGCGTCGTTCGCGGCCGAGCCGAACAGGTTCTCGGGATTTGCCGACATGCTTGTCTCTCCTTTAGGGCTGTGGCTGTAATTTAGTGCGCTCTTCGATCACCGCGCGGAAGTTTCTCATAGAAATGCTTCCATTTCAAATAGTGCATGCTGATTTCTTAATGTGATATTTTGGAAACAAAGTCGTCCGCGTCGGAATCAATGGCACTGCGGCCCTGCTCTCCTTGGCGCAGAGGCCATCACCTAAACTCGCAGGATGCCTTTTTCCTCTCCGCTGGCGGTTGCCCGCAGCGCCGTGAATGCGTCTCCGCTCTCGTGGTGGCGCCGCTGGTGGCGCCAGCAAACGCCGGTGCTGCAAGACGCGGTCGCCATGCTGGCGCCGATTGCGGCGGTGCTGCTGTTCCTGGCGGCCATCGTGTCGGCGTTCTGGTACCTGCGCACCGAGGAAGTCGAGCGCGAGCAGGAATCCGTGCGGCGCGACGTCGAATACGCGCAGCAGCGCATGCGCCTGCGCCTGCTCGAGCGCCAGGAACAGCTGATGCGCATCGCGCGCGACGCCTCCAACCGCGAGATCGACCCGATCGAATTCGCGAGCCGCGCGGAATCGCTCGTGAGCCAGTTCCCCGAGCTGCAGACCGTCACCTGGATCGACGACCGGCGCCGCTTCAAGGCCGGCTATTCGGCGCCGAGCGTGCATCCCGCGCAGCAGCACCTGATCGGCGACGTGCTGCGCCCGGGCGACGTGGAGAGCAACTACGCCCTGGCCCGCGAGCTGCGCCAGCCGGTTTTCTCCCAGCCGGTGGCGGGCAGCGATCCCGCGGCGATGCTGCAGCTGCACATTCCGCTCTTCGACCAGGGCCTGTTCGCGGGCGTGGTGCTGGGCGAGTTTTCGGTCGACGGCCTGCTGCGCTACGGCATGCCCTCGGAAGTGCAGGCGCGCTATGCGGTCTCGCTGCTCGACGCCAAGGGCAACGTGCTCGCGGGCAATACGGCCAACCTGAGGGAAGGCGGCACGCGGCTCCTCCCCTGGCCCGAAAGAACCAATGAGTACGAAGTGCCGGTGTCGCCCGTCGGCAACGCACTGGTCTTGCGCGCCCAGGCCTACCGGACCTCGCAGGGGGTGGTCGGCAACGGCCTGTTCTGGCTGGTCTGCGCGCTCAGCGTGCTGACCAGCTGGATGCTGATCGGCACCTGGCGCCACACCCGGCGGCGCCAGCAGGCCCAGCAACGGCTGGTTGCCGAGACCAACTTCCGCCGCGCGATGGAAAACTCCATGCTCACCGGCATGCGCGTGCTCGACCTGCAGGGCCGCATCACCTACGTGAACGCCGCCTTCTGCGCAATGACGGGCTGGAGCGAAGCCGAGCTGGTGGGCCAGTCGCCGCCGTTCCCCTATTGGCTGGAGTCGGACCGCGAAGTGATGAACGAGCGGCTCGAGGAAGAACTGCACGGCCGCGCCCTGCCCGGCGGCTTCCAGGTGCGCGTGAAGCGCAAGAACGGCAGCGTGTTCAACGCCCGGCTCTATGTGTCGCCGCTGATCGACGCGCGCGGCCACCAGACCGGCTGGATGACGTCGATGACCGACATCACCGAACCCACGCGCATCCGCGAGCAGCTGTCGGCTTCCTACGAGCGCTTCACCACGGTGCTGGAGGCGCTCGACGCCGCCGTGTCGGTTGCGCCCATCGGCAGCGAGGAACTGCTGTTCGCAAACAAGCTGTACCGGCTCTGGTTCGGCTCCGACACCGTGGGCCACCTGGGCATGGTGGCGCAGGCCGGCGTGCCCACCTCCAATGCGCACGACGAGGGCCTGGACGACGTCGACCCCTACGCCGGCCTGCCGATCGACACCCTGACCGCCGCCCAGGCTGCCAACAACGAGATCTTCGTGCCGCACCTGGGCAAGTGGCTCGAAGTGCGCTCGCGCTACCTCACCTGGGTCGACGGCCGGCTGGCCCAGCTGGTGATCGCCACCGACATCACGCCGCGGCGCGACGCCGAGGAGCAGGCCGCCGCGCAGGCCGACCGCGCACAGGCCGCGAGCCGCCTGATCACGATGGGCGAGATGGCCTCCAGCGTGGCGCACGAGCTCAACCAGCCGCTGACGGCCATCACCAACTACTGCAACGGCATGATGTCGCGCATCAAGGGGCAGGCCATCGACACCGAGGCGCTGCTCGCGGCACTGGAGAAAACCTCCAAGCAGGCGCAGCGCGCGGGGCAGATCATCCAGCGCATCCGCTCGTTCGTGAAGCGCAGCGAGCCCAACCGCACCGCCGCCGACGTGTCGACCATGGTCAGCGAGGCGGTCGAGCTCGCGGGCATCGAGCTGCGGCGGCGCAACGTGCGGCTCAACCACTACGTGGCCGCGCGGCTGCCGGTGGTGCAGGTGGACCCGATCCTGATCGAGCAGGTGATGGTCAACCTGCTGAAGAACGCGGCCGAGTCCATCGACATTGCCGAGCGGCCGCTCGCCCGCCGCAGCGTCGAGCTGCGCGTGCTGCCCAAGGTGATCGAGGGCCACAACGCCATCGAGTTCTCGGTGCAGGACACCGGCAAGGGCCTGGCCCCCGAGGTGATGGACCGCCTGTACGAGGCCTTCTTCTCCACCAAGCCGGAGGGCATGGGCATCGGGCTGAACCTCTGCCGCACCATCGTGGAGTCCCACCGCGGCCGGATGCAGGCGGAGAACATCTACAATGGTCCGGATGTGATCGGATGCCGTTTTTCCTTCTGGATTCCGGTGTTGGACGCTCCCAGTTCCGTAGCAAGCGACGAGGCAAAGGTACCTGCATGAGTTTGATTCCGAAGAAGGGCACTGTCTATGTCGTCGACGACGACGAAGCCGTGCGAGATTCGCTGCAATGGCTGCTCGAAGGCAAGGACTACCGGGTTCGCTGCTTCGATTCGGCCGAGTCCTTCCTCTCCCGATACGACCCGCGCGAAGTCGCCTGTCTGATCGTCGACATCCGCATGGCCGGCATGACCGGCCTCGAACTGCAGGACCGGCTGATCGAACGGCGCTCCCCGCTGCCCATCGTGGTGATCACCGGCCACGGCGACGTGCCGATGGCGGTCGACAGCATGAAGAAGGGCGCGATGGATTTCATCCAGAAGCCGTTCAACGACGAGGAACTCGTCACGCTGGTCGAGCGCATGCTCGAGCACGCGCGCGGCGCCTTCACGCAGCACCAGCAGTCGGCCAGCCGCGATGCGCTGCTGTCCAAGCTCACCGGCCGCGAGGCCCAGGTGCTCGAGCGCATCGTCGCCGGCCGCCTGAACAAGCAGATTGCCGACGACCTGGGCATCAGCATCAAGACGGTCGAGGCGCACCGCGCCAACATCATGGAAAAGCTCAACGCCAACACCGTGGCCGATCTGCTCAAGATCGCACTCGGGCAGGCGGCACCGGCCGCCAAAGCCTGAAATGGGCCCCCACGCTCATCACTTCGTGTATTCGCTGCCCCCCGAGGGGGCGCAGGCCTCCCTTGGGGCGGCCCGGCGAGAGGCCTGAGCTAACCCCCCGATAGCAATGAATGACTCCCACGCCTGCGCAAGCGGGCGTTTTTACTTGGAAAATCGAAACCGATGACCGCCCAACTGATCGACGGCAACGCCCTCGCCAAAACCATTCGCGCCGAGGTTGCCGGCCGCACCGCCGCACTGAAGGCCAAGGGCGTGGACCCGGCCCTTTCCATCATCCTCGTGGGCAGCGACCCGGCCAGCCAGGTCTACACGAAGCACAAGGTCAACGACAGCACCGAAACCGGCCTTGCGGCCACGCTCGAAACCTATCCTGCCGACATGAGCGAGGCCGCGCTGCTCGACCGCATCCGCGCCCTCAACGACGATCCCAAGGTGCACGGCATCCTGGTTCAGCTGCCGCTGCCCAGGCACATGGACAGCCAGAAGGTCATCGAGACGATCTCGCCCGCCAAGGACGTGGACGGCTTCCACGTGGCCAGCGCCGGTGCGCTCATGACCGGCGCGCCGGGCTTCTGGCCCTGCACGCCGTACGGCTGCATGAAGATGCTCGAATCCATCGGCTATGACCTGCGCGGCAAGCATGCGGTGGTCATCGGCCGCAGCAACATCGTCGGCAAGCCGATGGCCATGATGCTGCTCGCCAAGAGTGCGACCGTGACCATCTGCCACAGCGCCACGCAAGACCTGGCCGCCTTCACGCGCCAGGCCGACGTGATCGTTGCCGCGGTGGGCAAGCGCAACATCCTGACAGCCGGCATGGTGAAGCCCGGCGCGGTCGTGATCGACGTGGGCATGAACCGCAAGGAAGACGGCAAGCTCGCGGGCGACGTCGACTTCGACGGCGTCAAGGAAGTGGCCGGCTGGATCACTCCCGTGCCCGGCGGCGTCGGCCCCATGACGCGCGCCATGCTGCTCGTCAACACCCTTGAAGCCGCAGAACGCGCCGCCAAGTGACTTCCATGGCCATGAAGAACAATCCCCTCCTCGACTTCACCGATCTCCCGCTGTTCGACCGCATCAAGCCCGAACACGTTGCGCCCGCGGTCGACATCCTGCTGGCCGAAGCCGAGGCGGCGCTGCAGGCCGTGACGGCGGCCGATTTTCCCGCCGACTGGAATGCGATCTCCAAGGTGCTCGACGTCGCGTCCGAGCGCTTCAGCCGCGCCTGGGGCGCCGTCGGCCACCTCAACGCCGTGGCCGACACGCCGGAATTGCGCGCCGCCTACAACGAGGCCATGCCGCGCGTGACCGCCTTCTGGACCCGCCTGGGTTCCGACGAGCGCCTCTACGCCAAGTACAAGGCCATCGACGTGGCCACCCTCAACCCCGAGCAGCGCCAGGCGCACAAGAATGCCGTGCGCAACTTCGTGCTGGGCGGCGCGGAACTGCAGGGCGAGGCGAAGAAGCGCTTTGCCGACATCCAGGAGCGCCAGGCCGAGCTGAGCCAGAAGTTCAGCGAGAACGCGCTCGATGCGACCGATGCCTTCTCGTACTACGCGGCGCTGGGCGAGCTCGAGGGCGTGCCCGAAGACGTGGTGAGCGCGGCCCGCGCAGCAGCCGAAGCCGAAGGCAAGCAGGGCTACAAGCTCACGCTCAAGATGCCCTGCTACCTGCCCGTGATGCAGTTCGCCAGGAGCAGCGCGCTGCGCGAAACGCTCTACCGCGCCTACGTCACCCGTGCCAGCGAGCTCGGCGATCCGGCCTTCGACAACACGGCGCTGATCAACGAGATCCTCGCGCTGCGGGAAGAAGAAGCCAAACTGCTCGGCTACAAGAATTTCGGCGAGCTCTCGGTCGTGCCCAAGATGGCCGAGTCGCCCGAGCAGGTGATCAAGTTCCTGCGCGATCTCGCGGCCAAGGCCAAGCCGTACGGCGAACGCGACCTGGCCGACCTGCGCGCCTTCGCCGCGGAACAGTTGGGCATCACCGATCCGCAGGCCTGGGATTGGAGCTACATCGGCGAGAAGCTCAAGGAAGCGCGCTACGCCTTCAGCGAGCAGGAGGTCAAGCAGTACTTCCCGGCGCCCAAGGTGATGGCCGGCCTGTTCAAGATCGTCGAGACGCTGTTCGAGGTTTCGATTCGCCGCGACAGCGCGCCCACCTGGCATCCGAGCGTCGAGGTCTACCGCATCGAGCGGGCCGGGCAGAAGGTCGGCCAGTTCTACCTCGATCCTTCGGCCCGCGCCGCCAAGCGCGGCGGCGCCTGGATGGACGACGTGCGCGCGCGCTGGCTGCGCCCGGACGACGGCGTGCTGCAAACGCCCGTGGCGCAACTCGTGTGCAACTTCGCGAGCGGCGTCGACGGCAAGCCGCCGCTGCTCACGCACGACGACGTGACCACCCTGTTCCACGAATTCGGCCACGGCCTGCATCACATGCTCACGCAGGTGAACGAGCGCGACGTGTCGGGCATCAGCGGCGTCGAGTGGGACGCGGTCGAGTTGCCGAGCCAGTTCATGGAAAACTTCTGCTGGGAGTGGGATGTGCTCAGGCACATGACGGCCCACATCGACACCGGCGAGCCGCTGCCGCGCGCGCTGTTCGACAAGATGACCGCCGCCAAGAACTTCCAGAGCGGCCTGCAGACGCTGCGCCAGATCGAGTTCTCGCTGTTCGACATGCTGCTGCACACCGAGTACCAGGCCGGCGCCGCGCAGCCGGGCGGCGTGCTCGCGCTGCTGGGCAAGGTGCGCGCCGAGGTGGCCGTGATGCCTTCGCCTCCTTTCAGCCGCACGCCGAACACCTTCAGCCACATCTTCTCGGGCGGCTACGCGGCCGGCTACTACAGCTACAAGTGGGCCGAGGTGCTGAGCGCCGACGCCTATGCGGCCTTCGAGGAAACCGTGGGCGCCGACGGCCAGCCGAACATCGAGACCGGCCGCAGGTACCGCCAGGCCATCCTCGAAGCCGGCGGGAGCCGCAGCGCCATGGATTCGTTCAAGGCCTTCCGCGGCCGCGAGCCCCAGCTTGATGCGCTGCTGCGACACCAGGGCATGGCGCAGACCCAGCCCGCTTGATGCGGGCCTGAAGCTTGCGATACTCGGGCGATGCATCCGACCCACAAGAAATCCTCCTTGCATCGCCTGTCCGGCGCCGCCCTGCTGCTCGTCGCCGCGGGGGCGATGGCCCAGCCGATCTACCGCAACGTCGACAAGAACGGCAAGGTCACCTTCTCGGACCGTGCGCCCACCGCGAGCACGGAACCGGCCGCGGCGCCGCAGGCCGGCATCACGGCTCCCGCCAATGCCGGGCTGCCCTACGAGCTGCGGCAGGTGGCGCAGCGCTACCCCGTGACGCTCTACAGCAGCGAGGAATGCGCGCCCTGCGGCACGGCCCGTTCGCTGCTCGTCACGCGCGGCATCCCCTTCGAGGAGCGCACCGTCAAGAGCAACCAGGACGTCGAGGCGCTGCAGCGCCTGAGCAACCAGTCCTCGCTGCCGCTGCTGACGATCGGCTCACAGCAGCTCAAGGGCTACTCGGACGCCGAATGGTCGCAATACCTCGACGCCGCGGGCTATCCGAAGAGCAACAGCCTGCCTGCCGGCTACCGCAATCCGCCGGCCCGGCCGCTGGTGGCGGCGCAGCCGGCGCCCGCTGCACGCGAGCCCGCGCCCGTTGCCCAACCGGCGCCGGCCGCGCCCGCACCGAGCGGTCCGAGCCCGAGCAACCCGGCCGGCATCAAGTTCTGACCCGGCCGGCCGCCGGCCAGGGCTGGCGGCCGTTGGTCCTCAGTCGAACTGCATCGTTCGCACGCCCGCGGGCGTGCCCAGCAGGCACACGTCGGCCTTCTGATGGGCAAACACGCCGACCGTGACCACGCCCGGCCACTGGCTCACCTCGGATTCGAAGGCGAGCGGATCGCTGATCCGCAGCCCCGTCACGTCGACGATGTGCTGGCCGTTGTCCGTCACGAGCGGCAATCCGTCCTTCTCGCGCACCTGCGCGATGCCGCCCATGGCCTCGAACTGCCGCATCACGCGGCGCGCCGCCATCGGAATCACCTCCACCGGCAGCGGAAAGGCGCCGAGCGTATCGACCAGCTTGGATGCATCGGCGATGCAGACGAAGCGCCGCGACTGCGCCGCCACGATCTTCTCGCGCGTGAGCGCCGCGCCGCCGCCCTTCACCATGAAACCGCGGGGGTCGATCTCGTCGGCGCCGTCGATGTAGACGCCGAGTTCGTCGACCTCGTTGCTGTCGAACACCGGGATGCCCAGGGCGCGCAGGCGCTCGGTCGAGGCCACCGAGCTGGACACCGCGCCCTTGATCTGGTCCTTGATGGTGGCCAGCGCGTCGATGAACTTGTTCACCGTGGAGCCCGTGCCCACGCCGACGATTTCACCCTTGGCCACGTAGGCCAGCGCGGCGCGGCCGACCTGGGCCTTGAGTTCGTCCTGGGAGATGGCGCCCGCGCCGTTCGCGGCGCCGGCGGCGGAAGAAGGGGAAACGGGTGCAGTCATCGCGGAGAATCCTTGGCTCATTGAAGTCGAGAATTATCCGATGCCCCTGCTCCCCTCTTCGCTCTACGGCCTGGCCCGGCCCTTTCTGTTCGGCTTCGACCCGGAGCATGCCCACGAACTCACGCTCGACGGGTTGGCCCGCACGCAGAACACGCCGCTGGCCTGCGCCTACGCCGCGCCGCGCGTCGATGATCCGGTCACGCTGGCGGGGCTGGAATTTCCCAACCGCGTCGGCCTGGCCGCTGGCCTCGACAAGAACGCCCGCTGCATCGACGCCTTTGCCGCCATGGGTTTCGGCTTCGTCGAAGTCGGCACGGTCACGCCCAAGGCGCAGCCGGGCAACCCCAAGCCGCGCATGTTCCGCCTGCCCCAGCGCGACGCGCTCATCAACCGGCTCGGGTTCAACAACGAAGGGCTCGATGCCTTTCTTGCCAACGTGCAGAAGGCGCGCTTCCGCAGGAGCGGCAGCGGCGGCAGGAAGCCGATGCGGCTCGGGCTCAACATCGGAAAGAACGCCGCCACGCCCATCGAGAAGGCGGTGGACGACTACCTGGTCTGCCTGGACGGCGTGTACCCGCATGCCGACTACGTGACCATCAACATCTCGAGTCCCAACACCGCCAACCTGCGGACGCTGCAGAGCGACGAGGCACTCGACGCCCTGCTGGGCGCCATCGCCGAGCGCCGCCATGCGCTGGCCGAGCGCAGCCATCGGCGCGTGCCGCTGTTCGTGAAGATCGCTCCCGACCTGGACGAGGGCCAGGTCGCCGTGATCGCCGCCACGTTGCAGCGCCACGGCATGGACGGCGTGATCGCCACCAACACCACGCTGGCGCGCGATGCGGTTGCCGGCCTGCCGCATGCCAACGAAGCAGGCGGGCTCTCGGGCGCCCCCGTGCGCGAGGCGAGCAACCGCGTGGTCTCGCAACTGCGCGCGGCGCTGGGGCCGGCTTTTCCGATCATCGGGGTGGGAGGCATCCTGAGCGCGGCCGATGCCAGGGCCAAGATTGCCGCGGGCGCGGACGTGGTGCAGATCTACACCGGCCTCATCTACCGCGGCCCGGCGCTGGTGCGCGAAGCGGCGCAGGCATTGCTGCAAGGCCGCAGCGCCGCCTGAGCCTCCGCGCTTTTCTCTTTCTCAGCGCATGCGCCAGAGCACTGGCGCAATGAACGCAGCCCAGCGCAGCAGCCGCTTGGGACGGATCACCACCACGGCCACCGCGGCGGCGACGCCGGTGGCCACGGGGTGCTCCCGCGCAATGCGCAATGCCGCAGCTGCCGCCGATTCGTCGGCCGGCGGTGCCTCGGAGGAAGCAGCCGTTGCGCCGGCGGGCCGTGCCGGGCCTGCGCCCTGCATGGTGGCAATGCGCTCGCGCTGGCGATCCATGCGGGCGAGCAGTTCCTCGCGCGTGGCGGGCCGCCGGGGGCGCGGCGCTTCTTCATCCTGGTCGGGATCCTTGCCGAGGCCGAAGCTGTCCTGCACCCAGGCCCAGTCGCGTTCGAATTCGCGGCGTGCCGGCATGAAGCTGTTGGAAGCATTGCGAAGGGTCAGGAACAGCCCCAGCGCCGCGCCCAGCCAGAGCAGGACCCACACGCCGGCCACCGACCACGCCGCCGCGATGCGGTGCGGCGTTTCCCAGAAATGCACCACCACCGCCATCGACAGCAAGGCCACCGCCACCGTGGTCAGGCCGAGCACCGCCACCACCAGCACCAGCATCAGCTTGAGGCGCTGCTTCTCGTCCTCCCACGCCATGCGCAGGAGCTGCACGCGGTCTTCGGCCGCCAGCGCACCTTCGGCCGCAGCGATCCGCAGCCGCCGCAAACGGGCATCGAGCCCGAACAGGGACAGCAATCTCATGCGCCGAATCCGGCTCGGCGAGGAACGGCGCGGCGGCGGCTTGCGTTCAGGTCAGCGGCGGCCAAGCAGCAGGCCCACCAGCACGCCGACAGCCAGCGCGGCGCCGGCGATCTGCCACGGTTCGTCGTGGGCGTAGGCGTTGGCAGAGTTGGCCGCTTCGCGGGCCTTCTTGGCGGCCAGCTTGCTCTTTTCCGCGGCAAGTTCGCGTGCAATGGCGAGCTTGGTGTCGATGCGCTGGCGCAGCGCCTTGATGTGGGGAACCGAATCCAGGTCCTTGCTGGCCAGCACGCCGCGCACGTCGCTCGCGATGTCTTCGGCTGCCGCTTCGATATTGTTGGATGCACTCATTGGAAACTTTCCTCCGTGATGACACCGGCACCGCGCCGGCGGCTTCACGCCAGCAAATGGCGTGGTGTCATGTTACAGGCACAAAAGCCCCTCATGCACGGCAGTTATGCAGACTTCTGCACGCGATGGGCCCGGCATTGCGTCCGCGGTCAGCCCGCCGCGAGCAGGCGCTCGACGTACCGCCCGATCGCCAGGCTGCTCGTGAGCCCGGGCGACTCGATGCCGAAGAGATTGACCAGCCCGTGCACGCCGTGCGATTCGGGTCCGTCGATCATGAAGTCGCGCGCCGGCTCGTCCGGGCCCGAGATCTTGGGCCGCATGCCTGCGTAGCCCGGAATCAGCGCTCCGTCGGGCAAGGCAGGCCAGTACTTGCGCACCTCGGCGTAGAAGCCATGGCCGCGCGCCGGGTCCACCACGAGGTCGTCGGCCGATTGCACCCATTGCACGTCGGGGCCGAACTTGGCTTGCCCGCCCAGGTCGATCGTCAGGTGCACGCCTAATCCGCCGGGTTCGGGCACCGGATAGACGAGGCGGCTGAAGGGCGCGCGGCCCGACAGCGTGAAATAGCTGCCCTTGGCAAAGTAGGCGGTGGGCACGGCCGCCGACGGCAGGCCTTCGAAGCGGCGGGCCAGTTCGGGCGCGAGGAGCCCGGCCGCGTTGACCACGGTGTTGCAGCGCAGCGCCGTCCCGTCTTCAGCTACCAGGACGATAGCGTCCCGGCCGCATTCCGCACGGGCGATGGGCGATTTCAGCGCCAGCATGCCGCCCGCGTTCTCCAGGTCGCCGAGCAGGCTCAGCATCAAGGCATGGCTGTCGACGATGCCGGTGCTCGGCGAATGCAATGCCGCCACGCAGTGGAGCTGCGGCTCCAGGGCCATGGCCTGCTGCGCAGTCAGCAGCACGAGGTCGCCAACACCGTTGGCGGCCGCCTTGGCACGGATGACTTCCAGCTGGGCCACCTGCTCGGCCGAAGTCGCAACGATCAGCTTGCCGCAGCGCCGGTGGGGCACGCCGCGCTCTGCTGCGTAGTCATAAAGCGCCTCCTTGCCCTCCACGCAAAGCCTGGCCTTGAGCGAGCCCTGCGGGTAGTAGATGCCCGCATGAATCACCTCGCTGTTGCGCGAACTGGTGCCGGTGCCAATGGCACCTTCGGCTTCCAGCACCACCACCTCCCGGCCCGCGAGCGCCAAGGCGCGCGCCACTGCCAGCCCCACCACACCGCCGCCGATGACGGCGCAATCGAGTTCATCCATCGTGCGAGCTTATCGCGGCTCGCGGGCGGATTTCTCAGGACGTGGTGGGGGGCGGCTCGGGATCGGTCGGCTCGTCGGGCGGCGTGCTCGGCCCTTCGTCGGGCTCCACGGGCAGGTCCGGCGTGATGGGGGACGGAAGGTCGGGATGGGTGGCCATGGCGGATGCTCTCCTTTGCCTTTTTCTAAGCTGCTGCGGTAAACCTTCAGCCAGCACAGGGCGGCGATCGGCGTCAGCGCGAGCCGACAGTTTCTTGAATCAGGCCACCACAACGAGGGCTTGACCCGCTATGTACGACGAAACGGTACGCTTCCGCATCGAAGGCAGATGTGATGTACTTTGACGCGTCGTTCCACAGGGAGAGAGATATGTCGACCATCGACGCGAACGGGATGCTCATCGATCCCAGAGCAGAGTGATCGCCAGACGTTCATCCGGCATCGAACACGGCGCCCTGCCCAAGGTGCTGGCCATCGTCGTCCATCAAACAGACTCATCGACCGCCGAGTCCAGTCTCAACAGCTACGGAGATGGTGGCAATGGCGCCCATTTCCTCATCGACAAGAATGGCCAGATCTATCAAACGGCCAGCCTGTACTCGCGCTGCTATCACGTCGGCAAATTGATCAAGTCGAAGTGCCTGACCGTCAACAAGAACACGTGCGACACGGCAGCCATGGCCAAGATGCTGGCAATGTCGTGGATTCAGCAGATCAACGCACTGGATGCGCATGAACGCGCCAAGTCGTATCCGGACCGGTACCCGGTCAACAGCGAGGCCATCGGCATCGAGCTCGTGGGACTGCACATCGACGAGAAGACCTATGAAGCGGTGACGGCTGCGCAGAACACGGCGCTGCAATGGCTCATCGACGAGCTGTATGCCCAGTTCAACCTGAAGCCCGCCGATGTCTACAGACACCCGACGGTTTCATACAAAAATCCGGGCGAAGCGAGCTCGGCGATATGGAAATGAAGTCTCGGATCGCCGCCACGGCAGCCGCGGCGTTGCTCGTTGCAGCGTGTGCAACCGGCAGCACAGGGTTCACGGACGTCTTTGTCGCCGACTTCCGATCCGACCAACCCGCCACCTGCCGCCCGACGGATGTGCCGCAAAACCACGCCAAGGCGCGCGAGTTCTTCTCGCGGGCCAAACAGGTTGACTACAAGACACTGCACGACAACTATGAGCAGGCGCCCTGCTTTGTCGAAGGTACGCTGAAGCAGCGCGGCAAATCATGCGACTGGCAGATTCGCGCGGGCGCCACGGGCGCGGTTCAGTGCGGGGAACAGCGGCTGTACTTCGCCTGCGATACCTGCAATGACCTGTTCGGCATGAAGTAGGTAGACGCAAAAAAAGCGACTTGGACAATCCAGGTCGCTTTATTCAGAAAATTGGTGGGCGGTGGAGGCTTCGAACCTCCGACCCCAGCAGTGTGAATGCTGTGCTCTACCCCTGAGCTAACCGCCCTTTCAATCCCTTGGCGCCGCTGCTGCAGTGCCTTGGAATTAATCGCGTTGCGCGAAGCCTTCGATTATGCCACAGGATTTCAGCTGTTTTGCCGAAACAGCGTGCGCCCGTTGCTGGATTTGTCGAGCTGCGACAACACGGCTTCGTGCGCCGCAAGCTCCTGCTCGGCGGCCATGATCACCGGCAGGTCGAACTGGCTCAGGTCGATGGCCACCACCGTGGTGCCCTGCGCCGGCTCGTTCGAGGCCACGTCGATCAGCAGGGCGTCCTGGCCGCGCGTGAGATTGATGTACACGTCAGCCAGCAGCTGCGCGTCGAGCTTGGCGCCGTGGAAGGTGCGGTTCGAGCGGTCGACGCCGAAGCGGTCGCACAGCGCGTCGAGCGAATTGCGCTTGCCCGGGTAGACCTGCTTGGCCATGGCCAGCGTGTCGGTCACCTCGCCGACGAAGCTGCGCAGCGGCGGCAGGCCGGCCAGCTCGAGTTCCTTGTTGAGGAAGCCGACGTCGAAGGCCGCGTTGTGGATGATCAGCTCCGCGCCGCGCAGGTACTCGACGATGTCGTTGGCCAGCGTGGCGAACTTCGGCTTGTCGCGCAGGAAGTCGGTCGTGAGGCCGTGCACCTTGAGCGCGTCCTCGTGGCTCTCGCGCTCGGGATTGAAGTAGATGTGCAGGTCGTTGCCGGTGAGCTTGCGGGCGAACAGCTCCACGCAGCCGAGCTCGATGATGCGGTCGCCGTTCTCCGCGGACAGGCCGGTGGTTTCAGTGTCGAGGACGATCTGGCGCGACATGCAGTGGCTCTTTCAGTGGTTTTCTTTGGCGTGGTTGATCGAGTACTTGGGAATCTCGATCGTCACATCTTCCTGCGCCAGGATCGCCTGGCAGCTCAGGCGCGATTGTGGCTCCAGGCCCCAGGCGCGGTCGAGCAGGTCTTCCTCGCCCTCCTCGGCCTCGTTCAGCGAATTGAAGCCCTGGCGCACGACCACGTGGCAGGTGGTGCAGGCGCAGCTCATCTCGCAGGCGTGCTCGATGTTGATGTGATTGTCGAGCAGCGCCTCGCAGATCGAGGTGCCGGCCGGCGCCGTGATTTCTGCACCCTCGGGGCAGTACTCGGGATGCGGAAATATCTTGATGGTGGGCATGTGGTTCTCAGAGGGATTCGAGCTTGCGGCCCGACAACGCGCGCGCAATGCCCGCGTTCATGCGCTGGGCGGCAAAGGCTTCGGTGTCGTTGGCCAGCGCCTTGGTGGCGCCTTCGATGGCCGCGGCGTCATTGCCCTTGGCGGCTTCGCGCAGCTTCGCCATCGACGCATCGATGACAGCGCGCTCTTCTTCGCCCAGCAGATCGCCGTCGGCATCGAGCGCGCTCTGGGTGGCAAGCAGCATGCGCTCGGCATCGACGCGCGCCTCCACCAGCGCACGCGCCTGCATGTCCTGCTGCGCGGTGGAAAAGCTCTCCTGCAGCATGGTCGCGATCTGGTCGTCCGAGAGTCCGTACGAAGGCTTGACCGCCACGCTGGCCTCCACGCCGCTGCCCTGCTCCTTGGCGCTGACGCTCAGCAAGCCATCGGCATCGACGGTGAAGGTCACGCGGATGCGCGCCGCGCCTGCCGCCATGGGTGGGATGCCGCGCAGCGTGAAGCGCGCCAGGCTGCGGCAGTCGGCGACCAGGTCGCGTTCGCCCTGCACCACGTGCAGTGCGAGGGCCGTCTGGCCGTCCTGGTAGGTGGTGAAGTCCTGCGCCATTGCCGTGGGAATAGTCTGGTTGCGCGGCACGATGCGCTCGACCAGCCCGCCCATGGTCTCGATGCCCAGCGACAGCGGGATCACGTCGAGCAGCAGCAGATCGCCCGCGCCGTTGTTGCCGGCCAGCTGGTTGGCCTGGATGGCGGCGCCGAGCGCCACGACCTCGTCGGGGTTCAGGTTGATGAGCGGCTCGCGGCCGAAGAATTCGGCGACGGCGCGGCGGATCTGCGGCATGCGGGTGGAGCCGCCGACCAGCACGATGCCCTGCAAGTCGTCGGGCTTGAGCTTCGCGTCGCGCAGCGCCTTGCGAACCGCCGCGATCGTGCGGTCGGTGAGCGGCTTGGTGGCGGCGTCGAACTGTGCGCGCGCCAGGTCGAAACGGGCGGCGCCGCCGGCAAGCTCGGCGTGGAACGCCACGGAATCGGCATCGGTCAGCGCCTCCTTGGCCGCACGGGCAGCCACCAGCACGGCGGCCTTGTCGGCGTCGCTGCCCACCTGCAGGCCGGTTTGCGCGAGCACGAAGTCGGCGAGCGCGTGGTCGTAGTCGTCGCCGCCCAGGGCCGAGTCGCCACCCGTGGCAATGACCTCGAACACGCCCTGCGTGAGCCGCAGGATCGAGATGTCGAAGGTGCCGCCGCCCAGGTCGTAGACGGCGTAGACGCCTTCGCTCGCGTTGTCCAGGCCATAGGCAATGGCCGCGGCCGTGGGCTCGCTGATCAGGCGCAGCACGTTGAGGCCGGCAAGCTGCGCGGCGTCCTTGGTGGCCTGGCGCTGGCCTTCGTCGAAGTAGGCCGGCACGGTGATGACGGCGCCGTAGAGCTCGCCGTCGAAGGTGTCTTCGGCGCGGTAGCGCAAGGTGGCCAGGATCTCGGCGCTGATCTCCACCGGCGACTTGATGCCGGCAGCCGTCTCCACCTTGACCATGCCGCCCTCGTCCACCAGCCGGTACGACATCGACTCGCGGTTGGCGATGTCAGCCAGCCCGCGGCCCATGAGGCGCTTGACCGAGGTGATGGTGTTCGCGGCGTCCTGCGCGCGCGCGGCGAGCGCGTCGAAGCCGATCTGGCGCCGCTCGCGGTCGAGATAGCGCACGGCAGAAGGCAGGATCACGCGGCCCTGGTCGTCAGGCAGGCATTCGGCCACGCCATTGCGCACCGCTGCCACCAGCGAATGCGTGGTGCCCAGGTCGATGCCCACGGCAATGCGGCGCTGATGCGGATCGGGCGCCTGGCCGGGTTCGGAAATTTGAAGAAGAGCCATACCGGCTATTGTCCCAACTGATCGAATTTGGCTTCGACGTCCTGTCCGAAGCGCTCAATGAACATGAGGGCTCTCACCTGCTGCGCGGCGGCCGGGTAGTCGCCCTTCTCGTCGATCAGCCAGTCGAGCGACGACAGCGCGCGGGCGCGGCCGGCTTCGACTTCGGCCTGCAGCTGCTCGACCGCGGCAACGTCGCCGGCGTCGTCGAGCGCCTCGCGCCATTCCATCTGCTGCATCAGGAAATCGGGCGGCATGGCGGTGTTGTTCTCGGCGTTCAGCGGCGCACCGTGGAGCTCGCAGATGTAGCTGGCCCGCCGGATCGGGTCCTTGAGGCGCTGGTAGGCCTCGTTGATGCGCACCGACCATTGCATCGCCACGCGCTGCGCCGCGGCGCCCTGCGCGGCAAAGCGGTCTGGATGGGCCTCGCGCTGCAGTTCCTTCCACCGGGCGTCGAGCACGGCGCGGTCCTGCGCGAAGGTTGCGGGGACTGCGAACAGTTGAAAGTCGGTGTCGTTGAGGTTCATGGCAAGAAAAAACCGCCAGCACATGACATGGTGGCGGCTGTGGTCGCTGTCAGCGACGGCGCATCAGATGCGGAAACTCTCTCCGCAACCGCAGCGGTCCCGCTCGTTCGGATTGATGAACTTGAAGCCTTCGTTCAGGCCTTCGCGCACGAAGTCGAGCTGCGTGCCGTCGATGTAGGCCAGGCTCTTGGGGTCGACCAGCACCTTCACGCCGTGGTCTTCGAATACCACGTCTTCAGGCGCGAACTCGTCCACGTACTCGAGCTTGTAGGCCAGGCCCGAGCAGCCGGTGGTCTTCACGCCCAGCCGCACGCCCACGCCCTTGCCGCGTTTGCCGAGGTAGCGGGTGACGTGGCGCGCGGCGGCTTCGGTCAGCGTAACGGCCATGTCAGTGGACTGCCGATGGTTCGGCTTCTGCCGTCTTGGCGCCGTGCTTGGCCTTGTAGTCGCTCACGGCGGCCTTGATGGCGTCTTCGGCCAGGATCGAGCAGTGGATCTTGACGGGCGGCAGCGCCAGTTCCTCGGCGATCTGCGCGTTCTTGAGCGCCGCGGCTTCGTCGAGCGTCTTGCCCTTGACCCACTCGGTCACGAGCGAGGACGACGCGATGGCCGAGCCGCAGCCGTAGGTCTTGAAGCGCGCGTCTTCGATCACGCCGGTTTCGGGGTTGACCTTGATCTGCAGCTTCATGACGTCGCCGCAGGCCGGCGCGCCGACCATGCCGGTGCCGACCGAGTCGTCGCCCTTTTCGAAGGAGCCGACGTTGCGGGGGTTTTCGTAGTGGTCGATGACCTTGGATGAATATGCCATGGTGTACCTCTCAAACTTTGTTCAATGCGTCAGTGGGCCGACCACTGGATCGTGCTGATGTCGACGCCGTCCTGGAACATCTCCCACAGGGGGCTCAGCTCGCGCAGCTTGGCGACGTTGTGCTTGATGGTCGAGATGGCGTAGTCGATTTCTTCCTCGGTCGTGAAACGGCCGATGGTCATGCGCAGGCTGCTGTGGGCCAGCTCGTCGCTGCGGCCGAGGGCGCGCAGCACGTAGCTGGGTTCGAGGCTGGCCGAGGTGCAGGCCGAACCCGACGACACCGCCAGGCCCTTGATGCCCATGATCAGCGACTCGCCTTCCACGTAGTTGAAGCTCATGTTCAGGTTGTGCGGCACACGCTGCTCGAGGTCGCCGTTGATGAACACCTGGTCCACGTCCTTCAGGCCGTCGAGCAGGCGCTTCTGCAGGCGCGCCGCCTTGGCGATGTCTTCCTTCATTTCGAGCTTGGCGATGCGGAAGGCCTCGCCCATGCCCACGATCTGGTGCGTGGGCAGCGTGCCCGAACGCATGCCGCGCTCGTGGCCGCCGCCGTGCATCTGTGCCTCGAGCCGCACGCGGGGCTTGCGGCGCACGTACAGCGCGCCGATGCCCTTGGGGCCGTAGGTCTTGTGCGAAGCCAGGCTCATCAGGTCGATGGGCAGCTTGGCAATGTCGATCTCGACCTTGCCGGTGGCCTGGGCCGCGTCGACATGGAAGATCACGCCTTTTTCGCGGCAGGCGTTGCCGAGCGCGACCACGTCCTGGATGACGCCGATCTCGTTGTTGACGTACATCACGCTCGCAAGGATGGTGTCGGGGCGGATCGCCGCCTTGAACTTGTCCAGGTCGAGCAGGCCGTTTTCCTCGACGTCCATGTAGGTGACTTCGAAGCCCTGGCGCTCGAGTTCGCGCATGGTGTCGAGCACGGCCTTGTGCTCGGTCTTCACCGTGATGAGGTGCTTGCCCTTGCCCTTGTAGAAATGGGCCGCGCCCTTGAGCGCGAGGTTGTTCGACTCGGTGGCGCCGGAGGTCCAGACGATCTCGCGCGGGTCGGCTCCGATCAGCTCGGCCACGTAGCCGCGCGCCTTCTCGACCGCCTCTTCAGCCTCCCAGCCCCAGGCGTGGCTGCGCGACGCCGGGTTGCCGAAGTGCTCGCGCAACCAGGGGATCATGGCGTCGACCACGCGCGGGTCAACCGGCGTGGTGGCGCCGTAATCGAGATAGATCGGGAAATGAGGAGTGACGTCCATGGCTGGCTCGGGCTGGCGTGGGGTTGTTTCTTTGATCTGGGCTTCTCGCGGCAGCGCCCGAAGGCGCTCCGCGGCTTCTTCAGGACTTCGCGAAGGCGTTGCCGAGGGCAAACACCGAATTCGGCGCGTTCACGCGAATCGGCTTGACCACTGGCTGCGCGGAAATCGCGCGCTTGACGACTGGCTTGTTCTCGATCTGCACGCCCTTGGCGATCTGGTCGTCGACCAGCTTCTGCAGCGTGACGGAATCGAGGAACTCGACCATGCGCTGGTTCAGCGAGGCCCAGAGCTCGTGCGTCATGCAGCGGCCGGCTTCGCCCAGGCAGTTTTCCTTGCCGCCGCATTGCGTGGCATCGATGGGCTCATCGACGGAAACAATGATGTCTGCGACGGTGATATCCGCAGCCTTGCGGCCGAGGCTGTAGCCGCCGCCGGGGCCGCGGGTCGACTCGACCAGCTCATGGCGGCGCAGTTTGCCGAACAGCTGTTCGAGATACGACAACGAAATCTGCTGCCGCTGGCTGATCGCAGCCAGCGTGACCGGACCGGTGTTCTGACGCAGCGCCAGATCGATCATTGCTGTGACCGCAAAACGGCCTTTGGTAGTGAGACGCATCGCAAGCTCCTTCAAGTGCTTACCGTTGAAATGACACCGTGCCCCAAGGCCGCGGTGACTTCGTCTCCGCCCTGCCCGACCCCTGGCGCTGGTGAACCAGCCAGTGGGATCGGTTCTTCATCGCGAAGTTCTTTTTTGTTGTTGTTGAGTATTTCGCTCAAGTATAGCAGAAGACCTTCAGGTCTGCTCGGGTAAACCCCAGCGGGAATCGCTTGAAGAAACCGGAACCCCCTCCTAGGACGGCAGGACGGCGATATTGTCCCCGCCGGAGGCGCCAAAAGCCTGCTCCCGCAGCAGCGCCAGCTGGTCGCGCACCCGGGCCGCCTTCTCGAATTCGAGGTTGCGGGCGTGCTCCATCATGAGCTTTTCGAGCCGCTTGATCTCGCGGGCGATGTCCTTTTCGCTCATGTCCTCGACCTTGGCGCGCTCCAGGTCGAGCTTGGCCATTTCCTTGCCGGTCTTTTCGCTGTAGACGCCGTCGATCAGGTCGCGCACCTGCTTGACGATGCTGCGCGGGGTGATGCCGTTGGCCTCGTTGTAGGCAATCTGCCGGGCGCGGCGGCGCTCGGTTTCGCCGATGGCCTTTTTCATGGAGTCTGTCATCCGGTCGGCATAGAGGATGGCCTTGCCGTTCAGGTTGCGCGCCGCGCGGCCGATGGTCTGGATCAGCGAGCGCTCGGCGCGCAGGAAGCCCTCCTTGTCGGCGTCCAGGATGGCCACCAGCGACACCTCGGGAATGTCCAGGCCCTCGCGCAGCAGGTTGATGCCCACCAGCACGTCGAAGCTGCCCAGGCGCAGGTCGCGCAAGATTTCGACCCGCTCCACGGTGTCGACGTCGCTGTGCAGGTAGCGCACCTTCACGCCGTTGTCGCCCAGGTAGTCGGTCAGCTGCTCGGCCATGCGCTTGGTCAGCGTGGTGATGAGCACGCGCTCGTTCTTGTCGACGCGGATGCGGATTTCGCCCAGCACGTCGTCCACCTGGTGGGTTGCGGGGCGCACCTCGACCTCGGGGTCGATCAGGCCGGTCGGCCGCACCAGCTGCTCGACCACGTTGCCGGCATGGTCCTTCTCGTACTGCGCCGGCGTGGCCGAGACGAAGATGCACTGGCGCATGCGCGTCTCGAACTCCTCCAGCTTGAGCGGGCGGTTGTCCAGCGCGCTTGGCAGCCGGAAGCCGTATTCGACCAGCGTGGTCTTGCGGGCCCGGTCGCCGTTGTACATGGCGCTGAGCTGGCCGACCATCTGGTGGCTCTCGTCGAGGAACATCAGCGCGTCCTTCGGCAGGTAGTCGGTCAAGGTGGCGGGCGGCTCGCCCGGGGCGGCGCCCGAGAGGTGGCGCGTGTAGTTCTCGATGCCCTTGCAGTGGCCGATCTCGGCCAGCATCTCCAGGTCGAAGCGGGTGCGCTGCTCCAGGCGCTGCGCCTCCACCAGCTTGCCCTGCGAGACGAATTCCTTGAGCCGCTCGGCCAGCTCGATCTTGATGGTCTCGACCGCGCTCAGCACCTTGTCGCGCGGCGTCACGTAGTGGCTGGACGGGTATACGGTGAAGCGCGGGATCTTCTGGCGGATGCGGCCCGTGAGCGGATCGAACAGCTGCAGCGTCTCGATCTCGTCGTCGAACAGCTCGATGCGGATGGCCAGCTCGCTGTGCTCGGCCGGAAACACGTCGATGGTGTCGCCGCGCACGCGGAAGGTGCCGCGCGAAAAGTCCTGCTCGTTGCGGGTGTACTGCATGCGGATCAGCCGCCCGATCACGTCGCGCTGGCCGATCTGGTCGCCCACCCGCATGATGAAACGCATCTGCGTGTAGTCCTCGGGCGTGCCGATGCCGTAGATGGCGCTCACCGTGGCCACGATGACCGTGTCGCGCCGCTCCAGCACGCTCTTGGTGGCCGACAGGCGCATCTGCTCGATGTGCTCGTTGATCGACGAGTCTTTCTCGATGAACAGGTCGCGCTGCGGCACGTAGGCCTCGGGCTGGTAGTAGTCGTAATAGCTCACGAAGTACTCGACGGCGTTCTTGGGGAAGAACTCGCGGAATTCGCTGTAGAGCTGCGCCGCCAGCGTCTTGTTGGGCGCGAACACGATGGCCGGGCGGCCCAGCCGTGCGATCACGTTGGCCATGGTGAAGGTCTTGCCCGAGCCCGTGACGCCCAGCAGCGTCTGGAACACCTCGCCGTCGAGCACGCCCTCGACCAGGCCGTCAATGGCCTTCGGCTGGTCCCCGGCCGGCGGGTAGGGCTGGAAAAGTTCGAAAGGCGAACCGGGGTATTTGATGAATTCGCCCTGCTTCGCCGGCCCGATCGGGTCCAGTTTCTTCAGGTCTGCTATGGCTTCGTTGTTCTCTGGCATGGCTGTTCCCGACAGGTGGCGATGGCGCCGGTAAAATTCAAGGCAACCGGAAAGCGTAGCGCAAGTCCGGTTGCCAGCGAAGCTTTCATCCCAAAGGACTTTCTCCATGTCTATGTTCACCGCGGTCGAAATGGCACCGCGCGACCCGATCCTCGGCCTCAACGAGCAGTTTGCAGCCGACACCAACCCCAACAAGGTCAACCTCGGCGTCGGCGTCTACTACGACGACAACGGCAAGCTGCCGCTTTTGCAGTGCGTGCAGGCCGCCGAACAGAACATGATGAAGGCGCCCACGGCGCGCGGCTACCTGCCGATCGACGGCATCGTGGCGTATGACAACGCGGTCAAGGGCCTGGTCTTCGGCGCCGACAGCGAGCCGGTGCAATCGGGCCGCGTGGCCACCATCCAGGCCATCGGCGGCACCGGCGGCCTGAAGGTCGGCGCCGACTTCCTCAAGAAGCTCAACCCCAAGGCCAAGGTGCTGATCAGCGACCCGAGCTGGGAAAACCACCGCGCCCTGTTCACCAATGCGGGCTTCGAGGTCGAAAGCTACCCCTACTACGACGCCGCCAAGCGCGGCGTCAACTTCGACGGCATGCTGGCCGCCCTGAACGCGGCGCCGGCCGGCACCGTCGTGGTGCTGCACGCCTGCTGCCACAACCCGACCGGCTACGACATCACGCCCGAGCAGTGGGACCAGGTCGTGGCCGCGGTCAAGGCCAAGGGCCTGGTGCCCTTCCTCGACATGGCCTACCAGGGCTTCGGCTACGGCCTGAAGGAAGACGGTGCGGCGGTCGCCAAGTTCGTCGACGCGGGCCTGACCTTCTTCGTCTCGACCTCGTTCTCGAAGAGCTTCAGCCTCTACGGCGAGCGCGTGGGTGCCCTGTCGGTGCTGTGCGAGAACAAGGAAGAAGCCGGCCGCGTGCTGTCGCAGCTCAAGATCGCGATCCGCACCAACTACAGCAACCCGCCGATCCACGGCGGCGCCGTGGTGGCCGCAGTGCTCGGCAACCCCGAGCTGCGCGCCCTGTGGGAAAAGGAACTCGGCGAAATGCGCGTGCGCATCAAGGCCATGCGCCAGAAGCTGGTCGACGGCCTCAAGGCCGCTGGCGTGAAGGAAGACATGAGCTTCATCACCACGCAGATCGGCATGTTCAGCTACTCGGGCCTCAGCAAGGACCAGATGGTGCGCCTGCGCAACGAGTTCGGCGTGTACGGCACCGACACCGGCCGCATGTGCGTGGCCGCGCTCAACAGCAAGAACATCGACTACGTCTGCGCGTCGATCGCCAAGGTCATCTAGCCGTCAGCAGGATGTGAGGGAATCCGCGTTTTGCGATTCCTTCACATTCGTGGCTTAAAAACGGCCCTTTCGGCAGGGCCGATGTAGGGGTTAGGCCCCCTGCAAGTCAGCGAATGCGCTGATATATTGCATTGCAACATTCCACTCCAAGACCAGCGATGCTCTATCAACTCTACGAAGCCCAGCGTTCCCTCATGGAGCCGTTTTCGGACTTCGCGCAAGCGGCGTCCAAGCTTTATGGCCAAGGCGCGGTGTGGGGCCAGCTGCCCATGGCCCAGCGCATGGCGGCGGGCTACGACTTGCTCTACCGCCTCGGCAAGGACTACGAGAAGCCCGAGTTCAACATCAAGTCCGTCAAGGTCGAGGGCGAGGACGTGGTCATCCAGGAGGCCGTCGAGCTCGACAAGCCCTTCTGCGAGCTGCGCCGCTTCAAGCGCTTCACCGACGAACCGCACATCCTCAAGACGCTCAAGAGCCAGCCCGTGGTGCTGATCGTGGCGCCGCTGTCGGGCCACTACGCCACGCTGCTGCGCGACACCGTGCGCACCATGCTGCAGGACCACAAGGTCTACATCACCGACTGGAAGAACGCGCGCCTCGTGCCCATGTCGGAGGGCGAGTTCCACCTCGACGACTACGTCAACTACGTGCAGGAGTTCATCCGCCGCCTGCAGGCCGAGTACGGCAACTGCCACGTGGTGAGCGTGTGCCAGCCGACCGTGCCGGTGCTGGCGGCCGTGTCGCTGATGGCCAGCCGCGGCGAGCCGCTGCCCCTCACGATGACGATGATGGGCGGGCCGATCGACGCGCGCAAGTCGCCCACCGCGGTGAACAACCTCGCGATGAACAAGAGCTTCGAATGGTTCGAGAACAACGTGATCTACCGCGTGCCGCAGGGCTTCCCGGGTGAAGGCCGCCGCGTGTACCCGGGCTTCCTGCAGCACACGGGCTTCGTGGCCATGAACCCCGATCGCCACGCCTCGAGCCACTACGACTACTTCAAGGACCTCATCAAGGGCGACGACGCAAGCGCCGAGGCCCACCGCAAGTTCTACGACGAGTACAACGCCGTGCTCGACATGGACGCCGACTACTACCTGGACACCATCCGCACCGTGTTCCAGGAATTCGAACTCGTGAACGGCACCTGGGACGTCAAGAACCCCAAGGGCCAGATCGAGCGCGTGCGCCCGCAGGACATCCATTCGACCGCCCTGCTGACCGTCGAGGGCGAGCTCGACGACATCTCAGGCTCGGGCCAGACCGAGGCCGCGCACAGCCTGTGCACCGGCATTGCCGATTCGCACCGCGAGCACTACGAAGTCAAGGGCGCCGGCCACTACGGCATCTTCAGCGGCCGCCGCTGGCGCGAACTGGTCTATCCCAAGGTGCAAAAGTTCATCGCGGCCCATGACCAGCCCCAGCGCCGCGCCGGCGCACGCGAAAGCCTGCCGGCCGAAGACCGCATCAAGCCGGGCCGGAGCACGGCGGCCGTTGCAGCCACCAAGAGCACCGCAGCCAGGAAAGCCGTGGCGGCCGCCCCCGCCAAGAAGCCCGCGGCACGCAGGAAGTGAACGGGCTGGCCGCACGCATCCACGATGCACTGCCGCAGACGCAGTGCACACGTTGCGGCTACCCCGATTGCGCCGGCTACGCGCAAGCCCTGGCCGACGGCCAGGCCGGCATCAACCAGTGCCCGCCCGGCGGTGCCGAAGGCGTGGCCAGGCTGGCGCGGCTCACCGGCCGCGAGCCGCTCCCGCTCGATCCGCAGTTCGGCACCGAAGGCCCGCGCGCGATGGCGGTCATCGACGAAGCCTGGTGCATCGGCTGCACGCTCTGCCTCGATGCCTGCCCCACCGATGCCATCGTGGGCATCAACAAGCGCATGCACACCGTGATCGAAGCGCACTGCACGGGCTGCGAGCTCTGCATTCCGGTGTGCCCTGTCGATTGCATCTCGCTCGAGGTCGAGACGCCGGGCCGCAGCGGCTGGCAGGCCTGGTCGCAGGCGCAGGCCGAGGCCGCATTGCGGCGCTACAAGCTGCACGCAGAGCACCGCCGCGCAAACGACAAGCGCAAGAGCGGGCAAGAAGCGCCCGCGGTCGCAGAGCCGCAGGCCGCCGACACGCGCAAGCGCTCCATCGTCGAAGCCGCGCTGGCGCGCGCGCGCGCCGCCTCGCAACAGCAACAACGCCCACCCACTGCCAAGCCATGACCCTCGACACGCTGCTGATCTACCTCGTCGCTTCGCTCGCGCTGGCCGTCATTCCCGGCCCGACGATGCTGCTGGCGCTCTCCAACGGCATCGACGGCGGCATGCGCCGCGCGAGCTGGGGCATTGCCGGCGCGTCGCTCGGGAGCATCACGCTGATCGCGGTGGTTGCGCTCGGGCTCGGTTCGTTGCTCGCCGCATCGGAACTGCTCTTCAACGCGATCCGGGTGGCGGGTGTCGCCTACCTGGTCTGGCTCGGCGTCAAGCTGTGGCGCAGCGAAGGGGCCGACCTTGGCGCCGCGCTGGCCAAATCCGCCATCGAAGTTCGCCCGCATGGCCGCGTCGCGCTCATGCGCAGCCTGCTCGTGGCGCTGTCGAATCCCAAGACCGTGCTGTTCTTCGCGGCCTTTTTGCCGCAGTTCATCGACATCACAAGGCCGCAAGGCACGCAGTACCTGCTGCTCGGCTCGATCTTCGTGGCGCTCGACACCTGCGTGATGCTGGCCTATGCGGCCGCCGGAACGCAGGCCGTGCGCTGGCTCTCGCGCCGCGGCCTCAAGGCGCTGAACCGCAGCTGCGCGGCTGGCATGTGGCTGCTGGCCGCCACGCTGGCCTTCTGGCGCCGCCCGGGCACCTGAACGGCACGAGCTTCAGCTCTCTTTCGCCTTCTGCGGGCGCTTGAAGAGCAGCAGCAGAACACCGGCCAGCACCACGGCCACCGCGTACCACTCGAAGCGCGTCACGGTCTCGTTGGCAACCCACACGCCCAGCAGCATCGCAATCACCGGATTGACGAAGGTGTAGCTCGCGGCCAGGGCGGCGGGCGCCCTTGCGAGCAGCACCATGTAGGCGTTGAACGCGATCAGCGAGCCGAACACCACGAGGTACAGCCAGGCAGCTGCCGCCTCGGGCTGCGGTGGCCACACCAGCTGTTCACCCGACAGCACCGAGAGCACCAGCAGCACCACGCCGCCGCAGATCATTTCGCTCGCGAAACCCATCGCGCCGGGCGCGAGCGGCAGGCTGCGCTGGCTCAGCACGCTGCCCATCGACCAGCAGATGCAGGCAATGGAAATTGCCGCCAGGCCTGCTGGCGACGACTGGAAGCCGCTGCCCTGCGTCAGCATCAGCACGCCGATGAGCCCGAGCGCAATGCCCGCCGCCTCCAGCCGCGTCGGCTTCACGCCCCAGATCAGGTTGAGCAGCGCAATCAGCAGCGGCACCACCGCGATGAAGGCCACCACCAGCCCGGAGCCGATCGACACCTCGGCATGGGCCGTGCCGCCCATGCCGCCACCCAGCATCAGCGTGCCGACCACGAGGGCATTGCGCCACTGCAGGCGCGAAGGCCAGGCCGCGCCGCGCCAGCGCATCCAGGCGGCGAGCAGCACGCCCGCGAACAGGAAGCGCGAGCCCATCTGCAGGAACGGCGCAAAGCTGATCAGCGCGTACTTGATCGCGAGATAGGTCGAGCCCCAGACCACCCAGGTGGCGGCCAGGCAGAGCCACAGCAGCGGCGGCAGTGCGGTGCGCGCGGGACCGGACGCGGCTTGGGCGGGGGATGCGAGAGTGGGCATGTCGGTGTTGTCTTGTTGGTATGGAAACGCCGTCCATGGTATGAAAGCAATCTTCTCGCAACCATGCACATCTCATGGTTCTTTGCGTTTCATACCGTCGATTTGAAGGAGTTGCATGGACTTCAGCTTGAACCCCGCGCTGGACGCGCATGACACCCGCATCCTGGCCGAACTGCAGGCCGATGCGCGGCTCACCATGGCCGAGCTCGGCCGCCGCGTGCACCTGAGCCAGCCGGCCGTGACGGAGCGCGTGAAAAAGCTCGAGGCGGCGGGCGTGATCAGCGGCTACCGCGCGACCGTGAACCTCGGCAAGCTCGGCTATGGCATCCGCGCGATCATCCGCGTGGGCCGCGCCGACTATGCGCGCGTGGTGGAACTGGTGCAGCAGACGCCCGAATGCGTCAATGCCTACAACGTGACCGGCGACGACAGCTGGATCCTGGAGATCGCGGTCATCGACGTGAGCCACCTCGATGCGGTGGTCACCAAGTTCTGCATCCTCACCGAAACCGCCACCTCGATCATCCTGAACCCGGCGCGCGAGCACCAGCCGATGCTGCCGCCTCAACGCTCGGACGTGAAGCCGCCTATCAGGAAGGTGCTCAACGCGTAGCGGCCAGCGCGCTGAAGGCGCTCACCACCTCGGGCGGCGCCTGCACCATCTCGATCAGCACGCCCTCGCCCGCGATCGGAAACTCGTCGTTCGCCTTCGGGTGCAGAAAGCAGATGTCGAAGCCGGCGGCGCCCTTGCGGATGCCGCCGGGCGCAAAGCGCACGCCCTGCGCAGTGAGCCACTCGACGGCCCTGGGCAGGTCGTCGATCCACAGGCCCACGTGGTTGAGCGGCGTGGCGTGCACGGCCGGCTTCTTCTCGGGGTCGAGCGGCTGCATCAGGTCGACCTCGACCTTGAACGGCCCACTGCCCATCGAACAGATGTCTTCGTCGACGTTCTCGCGCTCGCTCTTGAAGGTGCCCGTGACCTCGAGCCCCAGCATATCGACCCAGAGCTTCTGCAGGCGCAGCTTGTCGGGGCCGCCGATGGCGATCTGCTGGATGCCCAGCACCTTGAAGGGGCGTGCGGCGGCGGTGATCATGCGGCGCAACCTTCGGGCTGCTCCTGCACCTGCCGCGCATTGAGGCCGAGCTTGCGCAGCAGCACCGTGTCGGCTTCGACGTCGGGGTTACCGGTGACGAGCAGCTTGTCGCCGTAGAAGATCGAATTCGCGCCGGCCATGAAGCACAGCGCCTGCACCGCATCGCCCATCTGCTGGCGGCCCGCCGAGAGCCGCACGCGTGCGGTCGGCATCGTGATGCGCGCGACCGCGATCATGCGCACGAAGTCGAAGGGATCGACCGGTTCCGAATCGGCCAGCGGCGTGCCGGGCACGCGCACCAGGCTGTTGATCGGCACCGACTCCGGGTACGGATCCAGGTTGGCCAGCTGCGCGATCAGTCCCGCGCGGTGCACCGGCTGCTCGCCCATGCCGACGATGCCGCCGCAGCACACGCTGATGCCGGCGCTGCGCACATGGGCCAGCGTGTCGAGCCGGTCCTGGTAGGTGCGCGTGTCGACCACGTCGGTGTAGTACTCGGGCGCGGTATCGAGGTTGTGGTTGTAGTAGTCCAGGCCCGCGGCCTTGAGCTGGTGCGCGTGGTGCGGCTCCAGCATGCCGAGCGTGGCGCAGGTCTGCAGGCCCAGCCCCTTCACGGCCTCGACCAGCACGGCCACCTTCTCGACGTCGCGGTCCTTCGGCGCGCGCCATGCGGCGCCCATGCAGAAGCGCGTGGCGCCGGCGTCCTTGGCGGCCTGCGCGGCGCGCACCACCTCGTCGACTTCCATGAGCTTCTGCGCCTTCACGCCGGTGTCGAACTCGGCCGACTGCGGGCAGTAGCCGCAGTTCTCGGGGCAGCCGCCGGTCTTGACCGAGAGCAGCGTCGCCAGCTCGATGTCGCCTTCCGGGAAATGCTGGCGGTGCACCGTCTGCGCCTCGAACAGCAGGTCCATCAGCGGCTTGTCGAGCAGGGCCTGAATCGCTTCGACCGTCCAGGGGCCTTGCGGCGCCACGGCCTTGGCGGGCCGGTGCAGCGTGATCGTTGTTTGCAAGTCGTTGGCACCCATCAGTTGAACTCCAGAATGATTTGATCGACGGCGAGCGATTCGCCCTTGCCCGCCGAAATCTTGCCGACCACGCCGTCCTGCGTGGCGAACAATACGTTTTCCATCTTCATGGCCTCGATCACGGCCAGCTTCTCGCCGGCGCGCACCTGCTGACCCGGCTGCACCGACACCTCGACCAGGAGGCCCGGCATTGGCGACATCAGGAACCTGCTCAGGTCCGGCGGCGCCTTGTAGGGCATCAGTTCGAGCAGGCGCGCACCCAGGGGCGACAGCACCATCGCCTCGATCTGCGTGCCGTCGTGGGACACGCGCAGCGCCAGCGGGTTCTTGCCGGCACCGCGCTCGACCTGCGCGGTGAAGGGCCGGTCGTTGACCATGCCCTGCACGCGAATGGCGCCGAGCGCAAAGCCGCTGTCGATCTTGTAGCTCTTGCCGCCCACGGCCACGGCGCTGGCGCCGGTCTTGCCATGGAAGTCGGTGACCGACACCGGATGGTGCACATGCCTGCCCTCCGGCCCCAGCTCCACCACCACGAACTGCTCGCCCACCTTCACGCCGTGGCCTTCGAGCTGTCCGCTGATGCCGGAGGCCCGCGCGCGATAGCGGCGGTGCACATAGGCCGCAAGCGCAATCAGGAAAGCCGGATCGGCGTGCGGCACGTCTTCCGCATGGAAGCCCTTGCCGTAGTGCTCGGCGATGAAGCCGGTGTTGAAATCACCCGCCACGAACTTCGGATGCGCGAGCAGCGCGGCCTGGAACGGGATGTTGCTGCTGATGCCGCGGATCACGAAGCCGTTGAGCGCCTCGCGCATGCGGGCAATCGCATGCTGGCGATCCTTGCCGTGCACGATGAGCTTGGCGATCATCGAGTCGTAGTACATCGGGATCTCGCCGCCGTCGTACACGCCGGTGTCCACGCGCACGCCGTTCAGGCGCTCGGTGTCGGCCGCGAACATGGTCTCGCCCGGCGGCTGGAACTTCACGAGGCGGCCGGTCGAAGGCAGGAAATTGCGGAACGGGTCCTCGGCATTGATGCGGCACTCGATGGCCCAGCCGTTGCGCTTGACCTGTTCCTGCGTGAGCGGCAGTTCCTCGCCGGCCGCCACGCGGATCATCAGCTCGACAAGATCGAGCCCCGTGATGCATTCGGTCACCGGGTGCTCCACCTGCAGCCGCGTGTTCATCTCCAGAAAGTAGAAGCTCTGGTCCTTGCCGACCACGAACTCCACCGTGCCCGCGCTCTGGTACTTCACGGCCTTGGCCAACTGCACCGCCTGCTCGCCCATCGCACGGCGCGTGGCGTCGCTGATGAACGGCGAAGGCGCCTCCTCGATCACCTTCTGGTGGCGGCGCTGGATCGAGCATTCGCGCTCGTTCAGGTAGATGACGTTGCCGTGCGAATCGCCCAGCACCTGGATCTCGATGTGGCGCGGCTCCTCGACGAACTTCTCGATGAACACGCGGTCGTCGCCGAAGCTGCTCAGTGCCTCGTTGCGGCACGAGGTGAAGCCCTCGAAGGCCTCCTTGTCGTTGTAGGCCACGCGCAGGCCCTTGCCGCCGCCGCCGGCCGAGGCCTTGATCATCACCGGGTAGCCGATGTCCTTGGCGATCTCGACCGCGCGCTCGGCCGTCTCGATGGCGTCGTTCCAGCCCGGGATGGTGTTGACCTTGGCCTCGTTCGCGAGCTTCTTGGAGGCGATCTTGTCGCCCATGGCCGCGATCGAATAGTGCTTGGGTCCGATGAAGGCAATGCCCTCTTCCTCGACCTTGCGCGCGAAGGCCTCGTTCTCCGACAGGAAGCCGTAGCCCGGGTGCACCGCCTCGGCGCCCGTCTGCTTGCAGGCCGCGATGATGCGGTCCGCTTGCAGGTAGCTCTCACGGCTGGGCGCGGCACCGATGTGCACGGCCTCGTCGGCCAGCTCGACGTGGCGGGCCTCCTTGTCGGCGTCGGAGTAGACCGCGACGGTGAGGATGCCCATCTTCTTCGCGGTCTGGATCACACGGCAGGCGATTTCGCCGCGGTTGGCGATCAGTATCTTCTTGAACATGTTCTTCTTCTCCGTGCCGCTCACAGTGGGATGTTTCCGTGCTTGCGCCACGGGTTCTCGAGCTTCTTCTCGCGCAGCATCACGAGCGAGCGGCAGATGCGCTTGCGCGTCTCGTGCGGCAGGATCACGTCGTCGATGTAGCCGCGCGCGCCCGCCACGTATGGGTTGGCGAACCGCGCCTTGTATTCCGCTTCGCGGGCGGCGAGTTTCTCGGGGTCGTTCTTGTCCTCTCGGAAGATGATTTCCACCGCGCCCTTGGCGCCCATCACCGCGATCTCGGCACGCGGCCAGGCCAGGTTGACGTCGCCGCGCAGGTGCTTGGAGGCCATCACGTCGTAGGCGCCGCCGTAGGCCTTGCGCGTGATGACGGTGATCTTGGGCACCGTGCACTCCGCATAGGCGTAGAGCAGCTTGGCGCCGTGCTTGATGATGCCGCCGTACTCCTGCCCCGTGCCGGGCATGAAGCCGGGCACGTCGACAAAAGTGACCACCGGAATGTTGAAGGCGTCGCAAAAGCGCACGAAGCGCGCGGCCTTGATGCTGCTCTTGATGTCCAGGCAGCCCGCGAGCACCAGCGGCTGGTTGGCCACGATGCCGATGGTCTGGCCTTCCATGCGCGCGAAGCCGATCACGATGTTCTTGGCGTAGTCGGGCTGCAGCTCGAAGAAGTCGCCATCGTCCACCACCTTGAGGATCAGCTCCTTGATGTCGTAGGGCTTGTTGGGATTGTCTGGCACCAGCGTGTCGAGCGAGTAGTCGGGCCGGTCGGCCGGATCGCCCTGGCCGTTGTTGCCCAGGCGCACCGGCGGCTTCTCGCGGTTGTTGAGCGGCAGGTAGTTGTAGAGGCGGCGCAGCATCATGAGCGCCTCGACGTCGTTCTCGAACGCCATGTCGGCCACGCCGCTGCGCGTGGTGTGGGTGACGGCGCCGCCGAGCTCTTCGGCCGTGACGCTCTCGTGCGTCACGGTCTTCACCACCTCGGGGCCGGTGACGAACATGTAGCTGCTGTCCTTCACCATGAAGATGAAGTCGGTCATGGCGGGCGAGTACACCGCGCCGCCCGCGCAGGGGCCCATGATCATGCTGATCTGCGGCACCACGCCGGAGGCCATCACGTTGCGCTGGAACACGTCGGCATAGCCGCCGAGCGACGCCACGCCTTCCTGGATGCGCGCGCCGCCCGAATCGTTGAGGCCGATGACCGGCGCGCCGACCTTCATGGCCTGGTCCATCACCTTGCAGATTTTTTCGGCATGCGCTTCGCTGAGCGCACCGCCAAAGACCGTGAAGTCCTGGCTGAACACGAACACGAGGCGGCCGTTGATCATCCCGTAGCCCGTGACCACGCCGTCGCCCGGGATCTTCTGCTCGGCCATGCCGAAATCGACCGAGCGGTGCTCGACGAACATGTCCCATTCTTCAAAAGTGCCGTCGTCGAGCAGCAGCTCGATGCGCTCGCGCGCCGTGAGCTTGCCCTTGGCGTGCTGCGCGTCGATGCGCTTCTGCCCGCCGCCCAGGCGCGCCTGGGCGCGGCGCTTTTCGAGTTGTTCGATCAGTTCTTGCATGGTGTGCTTCCGAAGCTGTGGTCCTGAATTTGGTGTGGGGTCATGGCCTGGCGGTGATGGCGGCCGCCGCAAGCAGCTGGCGCGCCGCCGTCGATGCGGGCAGCGCGCCCTCCGCCACCTGGCGCGTGAGCTGCGGCAGCAATTCGCGCACCTGCGCGTGCTGCCTGAAAGCCTGCTTGAGCCCGGCGTCGATGCGCTCCCACATCCACGCGGTGGCCTGCTTTTCGCGGCGCCTGGCGAGCTTGCCGTTGGCGCTCTGCAGCTGCCTGAACTGCGTGACGGCATCCCAGAAGGCGTCGACGCCCGTGCCGGCCAATGCGCTCAGCTGCAGCACCTGGGGCAGCCAGAAGCGCACCTCTGCGCCGCTGTGCGCGTCGTGCACGGCATGCGCATGGTCCGGGTTGCCCTGGTGGCCGAAAAGGCGCAGCGCCGAGGTGATCTGGGCCTGCGCGCGCGTCGCGGCATCCTTGTCGATGTCGGCCTTGTTGATGACGACGAGGTCGGCCAGTTCCATCACGCCCTTCTTGATGGCCTGCAGGTCGTCGCCCGCATTGGGCAGCTGCATCAGCACGAACATGTCGGTCATGCCGGCCACGGCGGTTTCGCTCTGGCCCACGCCCACGGTCTCGACGATCACGATGTCGTAGCCTGCGGCCTCGCACACCAGCATGGCCTCGCGCGTCTTCTCGGCCACGCCGCCGAGCGTGCCGCTCGAGGGGCTGGGGCGGATGTAGGCGCGCTCGTGCACCGAGAGCCGCTCCATGCGCGTCTTGTCGCCGAGGATGGAGCCGCCCGAGACAGTGGAGGAAGGATCGATGGTGAGCACCGCCACGCGGTGGCCCTTGCCGATCAGCAGCAGGCCCAGCGCCTCGATGAAAGTCGACTTGCCGACGCCCGGCACGCCGGAGATGCCGAGGCGAAACGAATGGCCGGTGCGCGGCAGCAGCGCGGTGAGCAGTTCGTCGGCCTGCGCGCGGTGGTCGGCGCGGGTCGATTCGAGCAGCGTGATGGCCTTGGCAATCGCGCGGCGCTGCGCCATGCCGCCTGATTCGGCAATCGCGCGCTCCAGTGCAGCCGCCGGCTTGTTCAGCACGCGTCCTCCGGGGACGACACGCGCCAGCGGTAGTGCAGGTCGACGCCCTCTTCGCCTTCGAGCACGAAGCCGTGCCGCAGGTAGAAGCGGTTGGCATCGCTCTGCACGAGCGCGGTGAGCTTGATGTCCATCCGCTGTTCGCGCGCCTGCGACTTGGCCCACTCGAGCACCCACTCGCCGATGCCCAGGCCCTGGAAGCCGGTGCGCAGGTAGAGGTGGTCGAGCCGCAGCGCATCCGCGCCCTCGGGCTTGAGCGTGACGAAGCCGATGCGCAGCTCGCTGTCGAGCACGATGTGGTGCATGAAGGGCACGACGAAACCGGCCTGCAGCCGCTCGCGCGAGCGCGCCGGGTCGAAGCGCCCCACGCGCTCCAGGCTGGGGCGCATCGCATCGACGCGCAGGGCCAGCATGGCCTCGAAATCGCTGGATTCAACCGGCTGCAGCGACAGCCGCGACAAGAGATCGCCCACGCTCTGCTTCTCAGGCCGAAACCGCCGCGCGGATCTGCTCCAGCACGTCCTTGGCGCTGGCCGGGATGGGCGTGCCCGGACCGTAGATGCCCTTGACGCCGGCTTCGTAGAGAAAGTCGTAGTCCTGCCGCGGAATCACGCCGCCGACGAACACGATGATGTCGTCGGCGCCCTGCTTCTTGAGCTCGTTGATGATGGCGGGCACAAGCGTCTTGTGGCCGGCCGCGAGCGTGCTCACGCCGACGGCATGCACGTCGTTCTCGATGGCCTGCCGCGCGCATTCCTCGGGCGTCTGGAACAGCGGCCCCATGTCCACGTCGAAGCCCAGGTCGGCGAACGCGGTGGCCACCACCTTGGCGCCACGGTCGTGCCCGTCCTGGCCCAGCTTGGAGATCATCACGCGCGGGCGGCGGCCCTGTTCCTCGGCGAAGGCGTTGATTTCGGTCTTGAGGGTTTCCCAGCCTTCGGCCGAGTCATAGGCAGCTGCGTACACACCGGTCACCTTTTGCGTGTCGGCCCGATGGCGGCCGAATGATTTTTCGAGGGCGTCGGAAATCTCGCCGACCGTGGCGCGCGCGCGCACCGCGTCGATGCTCAGCGCCAGCAGGTTGCCGGTGCCGTTTTCGGCAGCCTCGGTGAGCGCATCGAGCGCCGCCTGCACCTTCGCAGTGTCGCGCGAGGCGCGGATCTTCTGCAGCCGCGCCACCTGCTGGTCGCGCACCATCACGTTGTCGATGGAGAGGCTGTCGATCGCGTCTTCGTTCTTGAGCTTGTACTTGTTGACGCCGACGATCACGTCCTTGCCCGAATCGATGCGCGCCTGCTTCTCGGCGGCGGCGGCCTCGATCTTGAGCTTGGCCCAACCGCTGTCCACGGCCTTGGTCATGCCGCCCATCGCCTCGACCTCCTCGATGATGGCCCAGGCCGCGTCGGCCATGTCCTGCGTGAGCTTCTCCATCATGTAGCTGCCAGCCCAGGGGTCGACCACATTCGTGATGTGCGTCTCTTCCTGGATGATGAGCTGCGTGTTGCGCGCGATGCGGGCGCTGAACTCGGTAGGCAGCGCAATCGCTTCGTCGAGCGCGTTGGTGTGCAGGCTCTGCGTGCCGCCGAACACCGCGGCCATGGCCTCGATGGTGGTGCGCACGATGTTGTTGTACGGGTCCTGCTCGGTCAGGCTCCAGCCCGAGGTCTGGCAGTGCGTGCGCAGCATCAGGCTCTTGGGGTTCTTGGGGTTGAACTCCTTCATGATGCGGCACCACAAGAGGCGCGCGGCGCGCATCTTGGCCACTTCGAGATAGAAGTTCATGCCAATGGCCCAGAAGAAGCTCAGGCGCCCGGCAAAGCCGTCGACATCGAGCCCCTTGGCCAGCGCGGTCTTCACGTACTCCTTGCCGTCGGCCAGCGTGAAGGCCAGCTCCAGCGCCTGGTTGGCGCCGGCTTCCTGCATGTGGTAGCCGCTGATCGAGATCGAGTTGAACTTGGGCATCTTCTGCGCCGTGTACTCGATGATGTCGCCGATGATCCGCATGCTCGGCGCGGGCGGGAAGATGTAGGTGTTGCGGACCATGAACTCCTTGAGGATGTCGTTCTGGATGGTTCCGCTCAACTGGTCCTGGCTCACGCCCTGCTCTTCGGCCGCGACCACGTAGCCCGCGAGCACCGGCAGCACGGCGCCGTTCATGGTCATGGACACGCTCACCTTGTCGAGCGGGATCTGGTCGAACAGGATCTTCATGTCCTCGACCGAATCGATGGCCACGCCGGCCTTGCCGACGTCGCCGGTCACGCGCGGATGGTCGCTGTCGTAGCCGCGGTGGGTGGCCAGGTCGAAGGCCACGCTCACGCCCTGCCCGCCGGCGGCCAGCGCCTTGCGGTAGAAAGCGTTCGATTCCTCGGCGGTCGAGAAGCCCGCGTACTGGCGGATGGTCCAGGGGCGCACCGCGTACATGGTGGCCTGCGGGCCGCGCAGGTAGGGCTCGAAGCCGGGCAGCGTGTCGGTGTACTTGAGGCCCTGCAGGTCGGCCGCGGTATAGAGCGGCTTCACGGTGATGCCGTCCGGCGTGAGCCAGTTGAGCGCGCCCAGGTCGCCGCCCGGTGCCGACTTGGCGGCGGCCTTGGCCCAGTCGTCGAGGTTGGCCGGCTTGAAGGTGGGTTCGGGTTTGCTGCTCATGAGGGGCTTTTCGCAGTGTCTTGCAGGGTAGTCGCAAATTCGCCTGCAAGGGATTTGCAAGCCGGCCGCGAGTCTAACCGATCCGTAATTATTAATTCAAACCCGTTTTTGCGGTACAGTCCGCCCCATGTCCGCCCTCACCCTCACCCCGCGCGCCCTCTATGAAGAGGTGGCCGAACTGCTGCGCCAGCGGATCTTCCGCCGCGAGCTCGAGCCGGGCAGCTGGATCGACGAACTCAAGCTGGCCGAGGAATACGGCATCAGCCGCACGCCGCTGCGCGAAGCCCTGAAGGTGCTGGCCGCCGAAGGCCTGGTGACCATGAAGGTGCGGCGCGGCGCCTACGTCACCGAGGTGTCCGAGCAGGACCTGGCGGACGTCTACCACCTGCTCTCGCTGCTGGAAAGCGATGCGGCCGGCGTGGTGGCCGAGCGCGCGAGCGAGGCCCAGCGCGCGGAGCTCAAGGCGCTGCATGCCGAACTCGAAGCGGCAGGCGCCCCCGGCAAGGAAGACCGCGAGCATTTCTTCGCGGTCAACGAGCGCTTCCACATGTGCCTTCTGGCCATTGCGAACAACAAGTGGCGCGACCAGATGGTGGCCGACCTGCGCAAGGTGATGAAGCTCAACCGGCACAACTCGCTGCTGAAGGCGGGGCGCATCGCGGAATCGCTCGCGGAGCACCGGTCGGTGATGGCGGCCATCGAGGCACGGGATGCCGCGGCGGCGATGGCGCGGATGCGCGAGCATTTCACGAACGGCCTGGAAGCCGCGAACTGAGTTCTCCCCCAGTCTTCGCGCACTTCGTGTCGCTCCGCCAACCCCCTTCCGGGGGCAACACCAGAGGACCGGCAAAGCCGGATCCCCGGTGTTTCACGAAGGGAGCCGTGGCAGCGGCGGGGATCAGTCGGTGCTGACGGTGCCGGCTTCCTGGGAGATCCGCTGGGCGGTTTCGAGGAGCCTGGGGGCGACGCGGCCGAGCATGACGTCCTTGGGCAGCAGGTAGGCGGGGCCGCCGCAGCTCACGCCGTAGCGCTCGCCGCGCGGGCCCTTGAGCGCAAAGCCCAGGGCATGGATGTGCGGATGCCACTCGCCGAACGAGCTGCAATAGCCCAGGCGCGCGTATTCATCGAGCCCGGCCATCAGGCGCGGTTCGATCGAGGGCCAGTTCTCGCCGCTCTCCAGGCGGATCTGCTCCAGCACTTCGGCCCGCTCGGCGGCGGGTAGCGCGCCCAGGTAGGCGCGGCCCGCGGCCGAGGTGGCAATGGTCATGCGCGAGCCCACTTCGATGCGCGAACTGATCAGCGCGGAGCGGGGGCGCAGCGAATCGATGATGAGCATGTCGAGCTCGTCGCGCACGCCCATGTGGACACTGGCGCCGGCAAATTCGGACAGCTCTGAAAGATGCGGCCGGGCCACCGTCCGCAGGTCGAAGTGGCGCAGGTAGCGGCTGCTCATGTCGAGCAGCGCGGGCCCGAGGCTGAAGCGGTCGCTGTCCTGCGACTGCTTCAGGTAGCCCGCGGCCACCAGCGTGGCCGTGAGGCGGGACACGGTGGCCTTGGGGATGCCGGTGGTTTCGGCCAGGTCGCGATTGCTGATGGGTGCGGCTGCCATTCCGATGACCTTGAGCAAGGCCAGCCCCCTGGCAAGCGCGCTGACTTCTTCTTTGCCGCCAATCGCGTCATTCATGTATCCAAACCCTTTTTTTTAGATGTTCGTTCATTCTTCAGCAAAAAGCGGTTGACGTGACGGCGCTCGGGAATCATTATTTCGAAACAATGTTCCATTTATACAGAAATTCGAGACATTCCGCTGGCGGCTCAACCGCCCTTCTTCCCTCGCGAGACCGGCGCCTGCTGCTGTTGGCGGGAAGCGGCTTGGCGCTGTCCGGCTTTGCGGCCGCCGCCCCGGCGGCGACCGCGGGCGACGCGGGCGGCTACCCCAAGGGGCCCGTCAAGCTCATCGTCCCCTTTGCGCCCGGCGGGCCGACCGACACAGTGGCGCGCCTGATCTCGCTCAAGCTGCAGGAGATGTGGGGCCAGCCGGTGCTCGTCGACTACAAGCCGGGGGCCGGCACGGCCATTGGCGTCGACTTCGTCGCCAAGGCGCCGGCCGACGGGCTGACCTTCGGCATGGTGAATTCGTCCTTTGCGGTCAATCCGTCGCTGCGCAAGAGCCTTCCGTACGACACGGTGAAAGACCTCGCGGGCATCACGCAGATCGCCAACCTGCAGCTCGCGATCGTCGCGCGGCCCGATGCGCCCTTCGGCACGCTGGCCGAGCTCATCGCCTACGCGAAGAAGAACCCGGGCAAGCTCAGCTACGGCACGCCCGGCGCCGGCAGCACCACGCACCTGGGCGCCGAGCTGCTCAAGCGCGAGGCGGGCTTCGACATGCTGCACGCGCCCTTCAAGGGCAGCGCGCCGGCGCACACCGAACTGCTGGGTGGGCGGCTCGACCTCGTGTTCGACCCTTTTCTTTCGGTGCTGCCATACGTCAAGGCGGGCCGGATGAAGATGATCGCCACGCTCGGCGAGAAGCGGATTCCGGGCTACGGCTATCCGACCGTGGCCGAGACCCTGCCGGGATTCCACGTGAGCGCCCTGCTCGGCTTCGTCGCGCCGCGCGCCACGCCGCCTGCGGTGGTCGCGAAGATCCAGGCCGACACCGCCAAAGTGCTGCACGACCCCGAGATGCGCCGCCGCGTCGAGGAACAGGGCATGGACGTGGTGGCTTCCACCCCCGCGCAGTTCGACGCCTTCGTCCAGAGCGAGATGAAGCGCTGGTCGCGCGTGATCGCCGAAGCCGGCATCCAGGCCGAATAGGCATCGCCATTTTCCATCCTCATTGGCAAGACCCATGTCCTCCCTCGAACTCACCCCCCTGCACCCGCTCTTCGCCGCCGAGGCGCGCGGCATCGACATCACGCAGCCGCTCTCGCCTTCCGAGGTGAAGCAGATCAACGCGGCCATGAACCGCTATGCCGTGCTGGTGTGGCGCGGACAGCCGCTCACGGGCCAGCAGCAGATCGATTTCGCGAAGTCGTTCGGCCCGCTCGACCTGGGCCTGAAGAAGGTCTTCAAGCGCCCCGAGCGGCTGGAGGACGAACGGCTCATCGACATCTCCAACGTCGATGCAGAAGGCAAGGTGGCGCGCCGCGATTCGCCCAAGAACCTGTCGAATTTTGCCAACCAGCTCTGGCACAGCGACAGCTCCTTCCAGAACCCGCGCGCCGCCTATTCGATGCTGCATGCACTGGTGCTGCCGAGCTGGGGCGGCAACACCGAGTTCGCGGATCTTCGCGCCGCCTATGACGCCCTGCCCGAGCGCACCCGCTCGGAGATCGAAGGCCTGTGCGCCGAGCACTATGCGCTGCACACCCGCATCCTGCTGGGCGACGAGGCCTATACCGACGACCAGAAGAAAGCCATTCCACCCGCCGTGTGGCCGCTGGCGCAGACGCACCCGGGCTCGGGGCGCAAGCTGCTGTTCGTGGGCGTGCATGCACGCGAGATCATCGGCTGGCCGGTCGCCGAGGGCCGCATGTTCCTGTCCGATCTGCTCGAGCATGCAACGCGCCGCGAATTCGTCTACACGCACGAATGGCAGGTGGGCGACCTCGTGATGTGGGACAACCGCAGCACCCTGCACCGCGGCCGGCGCTACGACATCGGCGAGCGCCGCGAGCTGCGCCGCACCACCATCGAGGACGTGCCCGAGGCCACGCTGATGGCAGCCTGAGGCCGCGCGGCTTCAGGCCTCTTGCGCCGCGGGTTCGTGCGCCAGCGCCATCACCTCGTGCGGCGGACGCGCCTTGAGGCGATGGTCGCTCCAGACCTGGCGCCAGCGGCGCGCGCCGGGCAGGCCGTTGCGCAGGCCCAGCATGTGGCGCGCAATCGACGACCACTGCGTGCCATGTTCGGCCGCCTCGCGGACCATGTAGTCGCACATCAGCGCCTCGACGTCCTCGCGCGTGAGCGGCTGCGGCGCGGCGCCGTAGAACTCCGCGTCCCACTCGGCCAGCCACCAGGGGTTGTGATAGGCCTCGCGGCCGACCATCACGCCGTCGAGCAGCCGCAGGTGCTCGTGCACCTGCGCGTTGGCCGAGATGCCGCCATTGATCGAGAAATCCAGCTCCGGAAATTCGTGCTTCAGGCGGTGCACGAGCTCGTAGCGCAGCGGCGGAATCTCGCGGTTCTGCTTCGGGCTCAGGCCCTGCAGCCAGGCGTTGCGCGCATGCACGATGAAGCCCCGGCAGCCGGCCTCGCTCACCGCACCGACAAAGTCGCGCACGAACTCGTAGCTCTCGATCTTGTCGATGCCGATGCGGTGCTTGACCGTGACCGGCAGGCGGGTGGCGTCGACCATGGCCTTCACGCAATCGGCCACCAGCGCCGGCTCGGCCATCAGGCAGGCACCGAAGGCGCCGCGCTGCACCCGCTCGCTGGGACAGCCGCAGTTGAGGTTGATCTCGTCGTAGCCCCACTCCTCGCCGAGCCTGGCGCAATGCGCGAGATCGGCCGGCTCGCTGCCGCCCAGTTGCAGGGCCACGGGATGCTCTTCCTCGTTGAAGCGCAGGTGCCGCGGGACGTCGCCATGCACCAGCGCGCCGGTCGTGACCATCTCCGTATAGAGCAGCGCGTGGCGCGACATCAGGCGATGGAAGTAACGGCAATGGCGGTCCGTCCAATCCATCATGGGAGCGACGGAAACGACTTTTTCTTTCAAATTCAACAGCTTGGCGCTTTCGTTCATACAGATGGCCTTCAGCTGTAGTTTCTCATGCAGCGGCCGCCCGAGCGCGGTTCACCGCCCCATCAGCCGCCGCGCGATGTAGCTCGCGGCATCCACCAGCGCGACCAGCACGATCATGGCCAGCAGCACCGCGCTGGTCTCGCGCATCTGGAACAGGCCCAGGTGGAAGGCCAGCATCTGGCCCAGTCCGCCGGCGCCGACCACGCCCAGCACGGCCGCGGCGCGGATGTTGTTCTCCCACCGGTAGAGCGCATAGCTCATCAGTTGCGGCAGCACCTGCGGCAGCGTCGCATAGAGGAACACCCGCCCTTCCGGCACGCCGCGCACGCGCAGCGCAAAGGCGGGGCCCTGGGCCGCGTTCTCGATGCTTTCGGCGAACAGGCGGCCCAGCACGCCGGAGGTGTGCACCGCCAGCGCCAGCGTGCCCGCGAAAGGCCCGAGGCCGGCCGCTATCAGCAGCAGCGCGGCCCACATCAGTTCCGGCACGCTGCGCAGGGCGTTGAGCAGCAGCCGCGTGGGGCCGCGCCAGCGCGCCGGGTCGCCGGCGTGCAGCTTGCTCGCGGGCAGCGCGAGCAGCAGGCCGGCCACCACGGCCAGCAAGGTGCCGACCACCGACATCGCCAGCGTCTCGAGCGCGGCCGGCAGCAGCTTCTGCAGGAAGGCCGCACCAAGGGCCGGCTTGGCGAGCTCGCCGGCGAAGCGGCCCATGCGGGCCAGCGAATCGATCGAGAAGAAGCGCGCCCACTGCAGGTCGAGCGACCAGAAGCTCGCGACCACCAGCGCCGCCAAGGCAGCGACCATCCAGCAGGCGCGGCAGCGCGCATCGAACAGCGGCGGCGGCAGCCGGTAGACCTCGTTGGCGGCGGATGGTTGCGGTTCGGTCTTGGGCATGGCGAGGAGGCTCTCAGGCCAGGGCGCGCCGCAGCCAGGCGCTCAGCCGGTCGGTGGCCGCGACCAGCAGCACGAACACCAGCAGCATGGTGCTGACCTCGGCGCCGTTGAACATCTTCATCGACGCATCCATCTGCTGGCCGAGCCCGCCCGCGCCCACGAAGCCGAGCACCGCGGACGAGCGGATGGCGCACTCCCAACGATAGACGGTGTAGCTGGTGAGCTCGGCCGCGTTCTGCGGCAGCAGGCCGTAGAAAAAGGCCTGGATGCGGCCGGCGCCGTTGCGCAGCAGCGTCTCGGTCGGATGGGCATCGCCGCTTTCCAAAATCTCGCCGTAGACCTTGCCCAGCATGCCGGCATAGGTGAGCGCGATGGCCAGCACGCCGGCCGTGACGCCCAGCCCGACCACGCGCACGAACACCAGCGCCCAGATGAGTTCCGGCACGCTGCGCAGCACGATGAGCAGGCCGCGCACCGAAAAGCGCAGCACCGCCGGCAGCGCCGCCATGCGGCCGGCCAGGCCGGAGATGGAGAGCGAGCGCACCGACAGCAGCGTGAGCGGAACCGCCAGCACCATGGCCAGCGTGAGCCCGGCCGTGGCAATGGCCACCGTGCGCCAGGTTTCCCGCGCCACCAGCGCCAGGAACTCCGCGTCCATGCGCGGCGGCACGAAGCCGGCCAGAAATTGCAGCGCCGGCTCCATGCCGCCAGGCGCCAGCAGCAGCCAGGGCTTGAATTCGGTCAGCACGAGCATGGGCCACAGCACCACGGCCGCGGCCAGCAGCCAGAACACGCGGTGCGCCCAGGCGGGGTCGCGCTCGGCCGGTGTTGTGCGTGACGGGACGGCGGCCATGCTCAGCGGCAGTGCATCACGACAGGAGCCGCTGCGACCGGACCCTCGTCGAGGACGCCGGCCTGCGCCGGCTCCTGCGCATAGAGTTCGCGCAGCAAGGCCGGCGTCACCTGCGCGGTCGGCAGGTCGAAGGCCAGCAATCCGTCGCGCAGGCCGATGATGCGCGGAAAGTGCTGCAGCGCGAGCGGCACGTCGTGCAGGGTGGCCACCAGCGTGGCCCCGCTGTCGCGCGCCCATTGCGTGAGGGTGTCCAGCGCCTGCCCGGCGCGGGCCGGGTCCAGCGCCGACAAGGGCTCGTCGACCAGCACCAGCTGCGCCTCGGACAGCAGGCCGCGCGCCAGCCCCACGCGCTGCCGCTCGCCGCCGGACAGCCGGTCCACGCGCGCGAAGAGCTTGTCCGCCATGTCGAAGCGCGCGAGCGCGGCGTCGGCCTGCGCGATGCCGGTCGGATAGAACAGGCTGCGCAGCGCCTGCCACAGCCCGATGCGCGGCAGCCGGCCCGCCAGCACCGCGGTCACCACGCGCTGGCGCGGCGGCAGCGGCGGCACCTGGGGCGCCAGGAACAGCCGGCCGCGCAGGCGCTGCAGTTCGCGCCGGGGCAGCCGCCAGGGATCGCGGCCGTCGAGCTCGATGCTGCCGGCCGCGGGCGCCAGCGCGCAGGCCATCAGGTGCAGCAGCGTCGTCTTGCCGGCGCCCGAAGGGCCGATCACCGCAGCCTGCTCGCCCGCCGCCACGTGCAGGTCCAGCGCCCGCAGCGCCGGCGGCGCCGCGGCGGGGGCCGCCGGGTGCCGGCCGGAGGCCGACCGCAGCTCGATGTTCACCAGCTTCGCTCCTGCATTGCGCCGGTCAGTTCAGCAGCCCGGCGTTGCGCGCCGCGGCCTCGATGCCCTTGTAGTTCTCGGCGCGCGTCGGCACGAAGCGCGTGGCACGCTGCAGCGCGAGGATGTCCTTGCCCTCAGGCGTGGCCGGGCTCAGCTCGATGAACGCGCGCACCAGCTGCTCGCGCCGGGCGGCCGGCATGTCGGCATGCACGGTCCAGTTGTAGTCGTAGTAGGCGGGCGTGGTGTAGAACACCCGCACCTTCGCCGGATCGACCTTCTTGTCGGCCACGAGCTTGTCCCACACCGAGATGTTGAGCGCCCCCGCGTCCACCTTGCCGGATGCGACCGCGGCCACCGTGGCATCGTGCGCGCCGGAATAGGCCACGCGCTTGAGGTCGCGGTCGGGGTCGATGCCGGCCGCCAGCAGGAAGCTGCGCGGCATCAGGTGGCCCGAGGTGCTGGACTGCGAGCCGAAGCTCAGGTTGCGGCCCTTGAGGTCGGCGAGCGAGCGGATGTCCGGATTCGTCGTGATGAACACCGAGCGGAATTTCTCGTCTTCCTCGCGCTGCACCAGCGGCACCACCTTGCCGCCCGAACGATGGCTGGCCTGCACGAAGGTGAAGCCGCCGAGCCAGGCCAGGTCGACCTGCTTGTTGGCCAGGGCCTCGACGGCGGCGGCGTAGTCGGTGACCGGCGTGAATTCGACCTTCACGCCCAGCTTGCGCTCCAGGTAGGCGGCCAGCGGCGCCGACTTGCGCGCGAGCTCGGTCGGCGATTCGTCGGGGATCGCGGTGATGCGGAAGGTTTGTTGGGCCTGCGCGGCGATGGCACCGGCCAGCAGGGCCAGCGCCAGCACGAAGCGCGGCAAGACAGCGAATTTCATGAGACTCCCGAAAAGCGAAGAACAAGGCGGGGATTAGACCGCAAGACCCCAATCACCCGCCGGGGGCCCGGCAGCTGCGGAAGCCGGCGAAGATGTCGCGGCGGTGCGGCTCGAAGAAGTTGCGGTAGCGCGCATGCGCGAGCGCCGCCGACGTGGCGTGGCAGGCGCCGCGCAGCACCCGCCGGGTGCCGAACCACGGCGCCGAGTAGTCGCGGTAGGGATGGGGCGCGAAGCCTGGGTAAGGCTCGAACGGGCTCGAGGTCCATTCCCAGACCCGGCCCCAGGCGAAGCCCGGCAGCGTGAGCGCCGCGCACTCCCATTCGGCTTCGGTCGGCAGCCGCCGCCCGGCCCAGCGGCACCAGGCCTCGGCTTCGTGCGCGTTCAGGTGGACCGCTGCGCCCTGCGGGTCGAGCGGCAGCCAGCGGCCGCCGCGCCGCTGCTGCCAGCCGGTGCCCGCCGCACGCAGATGGGCAGGGTGGCGCAGCAGCTGGCGCGCGAGCCAGTCGCGGCCCGCGTCGGACCACCACGCCGGGTGCTCGTAGCCGCCGGCTTCCACGAACGGCAGGAAGCGCGCCCAGCTCACGGCCTGCGCATCGATGCGCAGCGGCTCGATGCTCACGTCGTGGGACAGGAGCTCGTTGTCGAACGCAAAGCCGGTGCCTGCATCGGAACCCATGCGCAAGCGCTGCGCCGGCAGTTCCAGTTCGGCATCCTCTGCAAGCTGCGGCGCAACCCCGCCCTCGCGCAGCGCGATGCCCAGGCCCTCGGCCATGTAGGCCGCCGCTTCCGCATGCATGGCCTCGTGCAGGGCGACCAGGCGGAAGAAGTAGAGCGCATCGTCGTGCGCATCGGGCGGGAGCTCGTCCAGCAGGGCCAGCGTTTGCGCGAGCGTGCGTTCGAGGTAGTCGCGCGTGGCCTCGGCATCGGGCAGCGGGAGCGCCCAGCGGGTGCGGTGCGCCACGCGGCCGGAGTCGTACCAGGCATCGGCCTGCGGCAGCAGCGAAGGCTCGCGCGCGTGGTCCGGCTCGCAGGCCACGCCGCGTGCGCGCTGCCGGTTGCGGCCGATCCACCATTCCTGGAACCAGGCCACGTGGCCCAGCTCCCAGAGCGGCGGATTGAGTTCGGGCGCGTAGCCGATGCCGGGATAGGCATCCCCCAGCGCGGCCCGGAAATCGTCCGCGAGGTCGAGCGTGCGCCGCCGTGCAGCCAGCAGCGCCGCGCGCACCGATGCCGGCGGCCCCGCGCGCAGCGCGAGTGCCTCGGGCGCACCGGCCACGCTATAAACAGGCAATGTCGAATCCATCGCTTGTCATCGTAAGCCCGGCCTTGCCCGGCGCCAACAATGGCAACTGGCGCACCGCCCAGCGCTGGAAGGCCCTGCTGTCGCCCGTCTGCAGCGCGCGCGTGGTGCAGCAATGGCCCGATGCAGACGCATCGGCCGACACCGTGATGCTGGCGCTGCACGCGCGGCGCTCCGCGGAATCGATCGCGCACTGGGCCCACGCCCACCCCGGCCGCGGCCTGGGCGTGGTGCTGACCGGCACCGACCTGTACCAGGACATCGGCAGCGACCCGCAGGCGCAGCGCTCGCTGCAGCTGGCGCAGCGCCTGGTCGTGCTGCAGGCGCTGGGCGCCGAGGCCCTGCCGCCGGAGTGCCGGGCCAAGGCGCGCGTGGTGTACCAGTCGACATCCGCGCGCGCCGAGCTGCCCAAGTCCGCACGCCAACTGCGCGCGGTGATGGTCGGCCACCTGCGGCAGGTCAAGTCGCCGCAGACGCTGTTCGACGCGGCGCGCCTGCTGTGCGGGCGCGAGGACATCCGCATCGACCACATCGGCGACGCGGGCGATGCCGGGCTGGGCGAGCTTGCGCGCGCATTGGCAAGCGACTGCCCGGGCTACCGCTGGCTCGGCGCCCTGCCCCATGCGCAGACCCGCCAGCGCATCCAGCGCGCCCACGTGCTGGTGCACACCAGCGCGCTGGAAGGCGGGGCCCACGTGATCATGGAAGCGGTGCGCAGCGGCACGCCGGTGCTGGCGTCGCGCGTGCCGGGCAATGTCGGCATGCTCGGCAACGACTACGCGGGCTACTTTCCGCACGGGGATGCCGCCGCACTGGCGGCGCTGCTCGAGGCCTGCCGCGCGGGCCAGGGCTCCAAAGACCGCGCGGCCGGTCTGCTCGACAGCTTGCGCACACAATGCGCGTTGCGCGCGCCGCTGTTCGACCCCAGGGCCGAGCAGGCCGCACTGTTCCAACTCCTGAACGAACTCCAGCCACCACCACCATGAACGCTGCCCTCCCGCAAGCCCCCGCCGCCGAGCCCCGCCTCACCTCGCTGTCGCACGGCGGCGGCTGCGGCTGCAAGATCGCGCCCGGCGTGCTGTCGGAAATCCTCAAGGGCACGGCGCGCATGCCGATGCCGCCCGAGCTGCTGGTCGGCATCGAGACGGCCGACGACGCGGCCGTCTACCAGCTCAACGACGAGCAGGCGCTGATCGCCACCACCGACTTCTTCATGCCGATCGTCGACGATCCGTTCGACTTCGGCCGCATCGCGGCCACCAACGCGATCTCCGACGTGTATGCGATGGGCGGCAAGCCGATCCTGGCGCTCGCGCTGGTCGGCATGCCGATCAACGTGCTCAGCACGGCGACCATCGGGCGCATCCTCGAAGGCGGCGAATCGGTGTGCCGGGCGGCGGGCATTCCGATCGCGGGCGGCCACACCATCGATTCGGTCGAGGCCATCTACGGGCTGGTCGCGCTCGGCCTGGTCCACCCGAAGCGCGTCAAGCGCAATGCCGGCGCCAAGGCCGGCGACCTGCTGGTGCTGGGCAAGCCGCTGGGCGTGGGCATCCTGTCGGCGGCGCTCAAGAAGGAGGCACTCGACGCGGCCGGCTACCAACGCATGATCGCCACCACGACGCGGCTGAACACGCCCGGCCCCGAGCTCGCGGCGCTCGACGGCGTGCATGCGCTGACCGACGTGACGGGCTTCGGCTTGGCCGGCCATGCGCTGGAACTGGCACGCGGCGCAAAGCTGTCGCTGGAGATCGACTGGCAGCAGGTGCCCGTGCTGGAAGGCGTGCGCGGCCTGGTGCAGTCGGGACACGTCACCGGCGCATCCGGCCGCAACTGGGCCGGCTACGGCTCCGATGTGGCGCTGCCGCAGAACTTTGCCGAGGAAGAGCGCGCCCTGCTCACCGACCCGCAGACCAGCGGCGGACTGCTGGTTTCGTGCGCGCCCGAGGCGCTCGACGAGGTGCTGGCCATCTTCCGCCGGCATGGCTTCGACGACGCCGCGGTGATTGGCACTGCCAGCGCGCAAGGGAGCGCGCCGCGGCTGGTGATCCGCTGACGGGCTGCCGGGACCGCGGCTCGGGCTACCTCGCACCCAGTCGCTTCTGGATTGCGTTCATCTCATCGATCTCCTTGCGCTGCGAGCTCGAGATCTGCCCGCACAGCCTGACCAGTTCCGGGTCCTTGAGCTCGGCCTCGCGGCACATGAGGATGGCGCCCGAGTGGTGCGGCACCATCGAGGCGATGAACTGCCTGTCGCCGATCAGGCCCTGCTGCCGAGTCCCGGCCAGGGCGGCGACAAACAGGATCGCGAGCCCCGCATGGAGCGCCGCATTGAGCGCCTTGCTGCGGTACATGCCTCGCATGGTGGCGAGCATGATGATTCCCATCGGCGCGACCATGGTGAGCGCCATGTAGAACATGTTGAGGTTGTTCCGGAAGTCGCCCCAGCCGTCGATCATCGAAAACATGACCAGGTACATGACGGCGAGGCTGAGCAGCATGTTCACTGCAAACATCCCGTAGGGGTGCCCGCCTTGGTGCTGCGGGGCATGTTCGTGAGGTTCCATCGTGTTCTCTCTCTCTGCAAAGACGAGCATGGGCCCGTTGCCGTACCCTGCGCAACAAACGAAACCCGATGCTCCTTTTTTGTAAAGCTGTGCTCGCGTAGGAAAAAAGCGCATCGCCTCGTGGGAAGCTGCAAGCGGCGGCGCGGTGTTCGATGCGCCGCGCCATGGCTAAACGCGGGCATTGCTGGAGGCCACGCCGCGGCCGCTGGCCTCGCTCGCATCGCCCGAAGCACAGTCCCTTCCCGAAGAAATCTTCGCCTGAGCGGCGCGCACCGACGGCATCCCGCAAAAAACGGCCGAGCCTCTCCTAGTATTCTGGGAACGACATGAAGAACTGAGGGGCCCCGGTGGACATCTTCGAAAACGTGCTGCTCATGCTGGTCGCGGCCTGCCTGCTGCTGCAGCTTTCGCGGCGCCTTGCGCTGCCCTACCCGTCGATGCTGGCGCTGGCCGGCGTGGCGCTGGGCGCGATGCCCTGGGTGCCGCACATCAGCCTCGATCCGCACCTGGCGCTCGCGCTTTTCATCGCGCCTGCACTGCTCGACTCGGCCTTCGACACCGCGCCGCGCGAGCTGCGCCGCAACTGGCTGCCGCTGGTTTCGCTGGTGCTGGTGGCCGTGCTGCTGACCACCGCTGCGGTGGCATGGGCCGGCTGGGCATTCGCCGGCCTGCCGCTGGCCGCGGCCATCACGCTCGGCGCCATCGTCGCACCGCCCGATGCGGTGGCCGCCGCGGCGGTGATGCAGCAGTTCCGCATTCCGCGGCGCACGCTGTCGGTCATCAACGGCGAAAGCCTGCTCAATGACGCCGTCGCACTGCTGGTGTTCGGCGTGGCGGTGTCGGCCGCAGGCTCGGCGCACCTGCCGATCACCAGCTCGCTGCCGATGCTGCTGGTTGCAGTGCCGGGCGGCGCGCTGGTCGGCATCGCGTTTGCCAAGCTCAACCTGCACGTGGGCGCACCGCTCTTTGCCGGCACGCGCTCGGCCATCATCTTCCAGTTTGTCATGACCTTCGGCGCATGGATCGTGGCCGAGCGGCTGCACCTGTCGCCGATCATCTCGGTGGTCGCGTTCGGCATGACGCTGGGCCAATACGCGCCGGGCCGCAACGCACCGCGCGACCGCGTGCATTCCTACGCGGTGTGGGGCGCGGTGGTGTTCACGCTCAACGTGCTCGCGTTCTTCCTGATGGGCCTGCAGGCACGCGGCATCGTCGACCGGCTTTCGGGGCCCGCGCTTGCGCACGCGCTGCAATTCGCGGGCATCGTGCTGGCGCTGGTCATCGCCGTGCGTGTGGGCTGGGTGCTGTTCTACGGTGCGGTGATGCGCGCGGCCAAGCACCGGCTGGGCTTCAAGCCCCGGCGCATCGCGATTCCGTCGAAGCGCATCGGGCTGCTGGTGGGATGGTCGGGCATGCGTGGGCTGGTCACCATGGCCACGGCCTTCGCGCTGCCGCCCGACTTTCCGGGACGCGACCTGATCGTGCTGAGCGCGTTCGCGGTCGTGCTCGGCACGCTGGTGATCCAGGGCTTCACGATCGGGCCGCTGATCAGGGCCTTGAGGATCGCGCCCGATGCATCGCTCGAAGAAGAGATCTCGCTCGCGCGCACCGCCATGATGGATGCGGCGCTGTCTGCGCTCGAAGCCGAGAACGGCACCGAGGCCGAGGCCGTGCGCGACGAGTACCGCGCAGCGCGCGTGCTGGCGTCGGACACGGCCGAGCCGCAGGCGAAGACGGCGCACGACCGCCTGCGCGCCACGGCCATCCGCGCGCAGCGGCAGGCGCTCGACGGCCTGCGCGCGAGTGGCCGGATCGAGGACGACACCTACCACCGGCTCGAGGAGGAGATGGACTGGGCCGAGCTCAATGCGATCCCGGCCGCCGACGTGCGCCTGCAGAGCGTCTAGGCTTCTTCGTACCAGCGGTCCTTCGCCAGCATCACGCGGTGGTGCCCCTGCCCGGCCGGCATCATCGGAAAGCAGTTTTCCTGCGCGGCGACCTGCACGTCGAGGAAGAACGGGCCTTCGCTGGCCAGGCATTCGGCCAGCGCGGCTTCGAGTTCGGCCGGGTCCGACACGCGGCGTGCGCCCCAGCCGAAGGCCTTGGCCAGCGCCACGAAATCGGGCAGCGCCTCGTTCCAGCTGTGGCTCAGCCGGTTGCCGTGGTTGAGCTCCTGCCACTGCCGCACCATGCCCATGTAGCCGTTGTTGCACAGCACCAGCTTCACAGGCGCGCGGTGCTGCACCGCCGTCGACAGCTCCTGGATGTTCATGAGCACCGAGGCGTCGCCGCTCACGCAGACCGTCAGCGCATCGGGGTGGCCGATCTGCGCGCCGATGGCCGCGGGCAGCCCGTAGCCCATGGTGCCGGCGCCGCCCGAGGTGAGCCAGCGGCGCGGGCGGTCGAAGCGCAGGTATTGCGCGGCCCACATCTGGTGCTGGCCCACGTCGGTGGAGACGATCGCGTCGCGGCCCGCGATGGCGCGCTGCAGCGACGACATCAGCTGCTGCGGCAGGATGGCGTCGCCACGCTGCGCGAAGCGCAGGCACGCCTCGGCACGCCAGCGCTCGATGCGCTCCCACCAAGGCGCGAGCCGTTCGGGCGCAAGGCCTTCGGCCGGCAGCAGCGCAAGCACGGCGTCGAGGATCGCGGCGCAGTCGCCCACCATGGGCACATCGACCTTCACCACCTTGTTGATGCTGCCCGGATCAATGTCGATGTGGATCTTGCGCCCATGCGGACAGAACTCGTCGAGCTTGCCGGTCACGCGGTCGTCGAAGCGCGCACCGACGCACACCACCAGGTCGGCCTCGTGCATCGCAAGGTTGGCTTCGAGCATGCCGTGCATGCCCAGCATGCCGATGAATTTGGGGTCGGACGCGGGGAAGGCGCCGAGCCCCATCAGCGTGAGCGTGCACGGCGCATGCAGGCGCTGCACCAGCTGCGCGAAGGCCTCGCAGGCGGCCAGCCCCGAGTTGATCAGCCCGCCGCCGCCGTAGAGCACGGGCCGGCGCGCGGTCGAGAGCAGGTCGGCCGCGCGCTGCAGCATGGCCTTCGGCGGCAGCGCCGCCCTGCCCGTGCGGAGCGCGCGCAGCGGCTTTGGCGCAGTGCCATGCGCGAGGCGCGCGAGCTGGACATCCTTCGGCACGTCGAGCAGCACCGGCCCCGGCCGGCCCGAGGCGGCGATCTCCAGCGCGCGGCGCACCAGCGAAGGCACATCGTCCGCCGTGCGCACCTGCTGGTTCCACTTGGTGACGGGGCGCGACATGCCCAGCGCATCGCTCTCCTGGAAGGCCTGCGTGCCGATCACCGCGGTCGCGACCTGCCCGCTGATGCAGAGCACCGGCACTGAATCGCTCATGGCATCGAGCAGCCCCGTGATGGTGTTGCCCACGCCCGGCCCCGAGGTGACCAGCACCACGCCCACGCGCCCCGTGCTGCGCGCATAGCCCTCGGCCGCATGCACCGCGGCCTGCTCATGGCGCACCAGCACGTGGCGCAGCCGCGGCTCGCCATGCAGCGCGTCGTACAGCGGCAGCGCGGCGCCGCCCGGGTAGCCGAAGATGGTGTCGACGCCGCACTCGACCAGCGTGTCGAGCAGGGCCTCGGCGCCGTTGCGCACGCGGAAGGCGGCGCCGGGGACTTCGGGGTGGAGGGACGGGGAAGGCGTGAGGGGAAGGTCGAGCAGTCGCATGCCGTCTATTTTTCCGCTTCTGATGCAGAATTTGCTTCTTTCTTTTGGCTCTTTCGGTCCAATTCATGAAAACTCTTCGGAAAACAGCCTCCATTGAAGAAGGATCTTTCGACAAGATCGACATGGCGATCCTGCGGGTGCTGCTGCTCGATTCGCGCAAGACCCTGCAGGAGATCGGCAACGAGGTCGGCCTGTCGCCCACCAGCTGCTGGACGCGCATCAAGAAGCTCGAAGCCCATGGCGTCATCAAGCGCTACACCATCGACGTGGATCCGGCCAAGCTCGGCTACCACGATTCCGTGATCGTGCAGGTCACGCTCGAAAGCCACACCGACGAAACGCTCTACGACTTCGGCCGCGTGCTCGCGACCATTCCGGAGATCCAGGAGGCCTATCTTGTGTCGGGCGACTACGACTACTACATCCGCATTGCGGTGCGCGACACGCGCGACTACGAACGGCTGCTGCGCGAAAAGCTCTACAAGATCCCGGGCATCCGCCACAGCAAGTCGCATTTCGTGCTGCGCGTGCTCAAGGAAACCAGCGTGCCGGTGATCTGAGGGGGCTGGGCCGGCACACGAGCCAGCCGTCGATCTCGTCGATCGCATCGGCCTTGGGACCGCCCGCAAGCGCCTGCAGCCGTATCCGCGGCAGCAGGTCTTGCTTCACCTTCATTCTTCCGTCATCGAGGCGGCGATGCGCTTGGTGAGCGGATGCAAGAGGTAGACGAGCAGCGAGCGCTCTCCCGTCTTGAAGACCACCTCGACCGGCATGCCCGGCTGCAGCGAGCGCTTTCCGAGCTTCTTCAGGCCCTCTTGCGTCACGGCCACCCGCGCAAGGTAGTAGCTCGCGTTGGTCTGCGAATCGACCAGCAGGTCGCCGGAGACCGAGACCAGCCTGCCCTGCACCACGAGCTGCGGAGAATGGGCAAAATTCGAGAAGCGCACATCCACCGGTATGCCGGCGCGGACGCGGTCGATCAGGTGGGGCGGCACCCTGGTCTCGAGCAGCAAGGGCTCGTTGGCAGGAACCACGTCCATCAGTTTCTGCCCTGGCGCGACCACGCCGCCAACGGTCTGCGCCACCAGCGCCACCACCTGGCCCGAAGCGGGCGAGCGGATTTCGGTGCGGCCCAGTTCATCGCGCAAGGCAACGAACTTCTCGAAATCTCCAAGCACCTCGCGGCTGACTTCGGCCTGCTGGGTTTCCACCTCCTTGTGGTACTCCTGCTGCCGAACGATGGCGCGCTGGCGAAGCTCCGCGACCGATCGCCGCGCCCGGCCCATGTTGCCGATGAGTTCTGCGATGGAGGTGTTCGATTCCGCCACTTGCCGCTCCATCTCCAGCTGGCGATTGCGCGGGGCAAAGCCTTCGCCGACCATCTTGCGCATCTGGCCCAGTTCTTCGTCGAGGAGCGACAGCTGGGTCCGGCGGCTGCCCAACATGCTTGAATAGGCTTGGGACAGCTCCTGCTGGCCCTGGATGTTCTCTTCGATCGATTGCAGGTCGGCGCGCAAGGCGGCGCGGCGCGACCTGAGCAGGTGCTCCTGGTTGAACATCTGCTGGCGGATCAGCGGGTCCGAGGCCGCCGCCTGCAGGTCCGGATGAAAGTCGATGGTGTCCTGGCCCGCCTGTTCGGCCAGCAGCCGGCTCTGTATGGCACGAAAGCCCAGATAGCGCTGCCGCACGGTTTCGAAGCTCGCCCTGGCCGCGGCGTCGTCGAGCTTGAACAGCAACTGGCCTTCCTGGACCTGGTCGCCCTCGCCCACCCGCACCTCCTTGAGAATGCCGCCGATCTGGTGCTGGACAGCCTTGCGCTTGGTGTCGATGGCCACCTGCCCCTGGCTCGGCACGCCCTCGTCCAGCGGAGCAAAGGCAGCCCACAGCAGAAAGCCGCCGAATCCGGCAGCCAGCGCCCACGCACCGATGCGCCCTGCACGGCCGAACTCGTTTCCGAGGCCGTTGGCATCGTCCTGCGACAGACCGTTGTCCTCGGCCGGCAGGGGGTTGGAAGCGACGTCCCGCAGATTCGGTCTGGCCATTTGAAGCTCCCGGAGATGAATCGATGACAGGAGGAAAGCGCCGGCTCAAGCCGACTGCACCAGGACCGCCGTTCGCACCGGCGGCTGCGGGCGACGAAGGGATGCGAGCATGGCATCGCGCGGCCCGTCCGCGGCCAGCACGCCGTCCCGCAAGACCATGAGGCGGTCGGCAATCGAAACCGCGCCTTGGCGGTGCGTCACCAGGAACACCGTCTTTCCCTTGGCCTTCAACTGCCGTATGGCGCACACCAATGCGGCCTCCCCGGCGTCGTCGAGGTTGGCATTCGGCTCATCCAGGACGATGAGCGACGGGTCGCCATAGATCGCACGCGCGAGTCCGATGCGCTGCCTCTGCCCGCCAGACAGCAGACTGCCTGCATCGCCGATGGGGGTGTCGTAGCCTTTGGGAAAACGCAGGATCGTCTCGTGCATGCCCGCGCTGCTTGCGGCCTCGATGACCTTGCGCGAGTCGATCTCCCCGAGCCGCGCGATGTTTTCGGCGATGGTGCCGCCGAACAACTCCACGTCCTGCGGCAAATAGCCGATATGCGGCCCCAGTTCCAGGCGGTTCCAGCCGCCGATCGGCTCCCCGTCGAGCAGCACCGCGCCGGAAGACGGGCTCCAGATGCCCACCACCACCTTCGCGAGCGTCGACTTGCCCGAGCCCGAAGGGCCCAGCACCGCAACCACGGTTCCTGCGGGAACCGCAAAAGAAATACCCTGGAGGATCGGCGCCGCGCGGCCGGCGGCCCCTGCAGAGACAGCCTCCAGGCTGATGGTGCCGGTCGGCCGGCCCCGGGAAGGGGGGTGGCCGCGTTCGGGAAATTCGTCCAGCAGCCTTTCGAGACGCTGGAACGCGCTGCGGCAGGAGAAGAAGCCGCGCCATGTGCCGACCAACTGGTCGATCGGCACGAGCGCACGGCTCATCAGCACGTTCGCCGCAATCATGGCGCTTGGCGACAACTGGCCATCGATCACCAGCAGCGCGCCGGCCCCCAATGCGAGCGACTGCTGGCTGTAGCGTATGAACTTGCTCCAGCCGGCAACGCGGTTGATGAGGCCCTGCGCGAGCGCACCCTTGTCCATGGTGGCCGCATGCTGGCGATTCCAGCGCCTTTGCAGATTGGCGACCATGCCCATCGATTCGAGCACCTCGATGTTCCGGAGCTTGTCCTGCAAGTCGCCCGCCGTCTCTCCCGCGGCTTTCAGGACCTCTTCCGACGGCGCGACGGTCTGCCGCTGTCCGAACCAGGCCAGTGCGGCCTGGACCAGCGCGAACCCCAGCGCCAGGATGCCGAGCCAGGGATGAAGAAAGGAGATCACCGCAATGTAGATCGGCGTCCAGGGCGCATCGAAGAGCGCAAAGACGCCGGAGCCGGTGAGAAACTGGCGGATCTGGTTGAGGTCTGCGAACGGCCTGGACTGGCTGGACGCCGACTGGGCCAGATAAGCCAGGAAGCTTCCGTTGAACACCCGCGTGCTCAGTTGCCGGTCGAAGCGCAGGCTGGCCCGGACCAGCAGGCGCGATCGCAGCCATTCCGACAAGGCCAGCGCCATGAACAGGAGCAGCGTGATCAAGGACACCGCGAGCAATGTCAGCTCGCTTTGACTGGACAGCACGCGGTCGAATACCTGCAGCATGTAGAGGGTCGGCGCGAGCATGAGCAGGTTGGCCAGAAAGCTCAGCGACCCGACCAGCAGGAACTCCCTGCGGAACCCCCAGAGCGCGCGTGCCAGTTCGCTGCGGCTGAAGAACGAAGGCTTGTTCATGGCTGCGCGCCCGCTTCTGGCGCGACGCTCGCGGCGTTGGCCGCCTTGCGCACGCGCTCCATCGCCTGCTCGCCGGCTCGCCGCAGCGCGGCCAGCACTTCGTCGCGTGGGCCGAACCCCTGCATCGCGCCGTCGCTCAGCACCAGCATCTTGTCGGCCACGGCCAGCACGCTGGTGCGGTGCGTCATGACGACGAACGTGGTGCCGCGCGCCTTGAGTTTCAGGATGGCGGCCGTCAATGCGGCGTCACCGGCATCGTCGAGGCTCGAGTTCGGTTCGTCGAGCACCACCAGCGCGGGCTCGCCGTAAAGAGCGCGCGCCAGTGCAACCCGCTGCCGCTGGCCGCCCGACAGTGCCGTGCCTTCGCGCCCGACCGGGCTGTCATAGCCCAGCGGAAGGCTCGTGATGCCGGCATGCAGGTCGACGGCCAGCGCAGCCTCCTTGACCTTCGAAGGCCGCACCTCTCCAAAGCGCGCAATGTTCTCGGCCAAGGTGCCTTCGAGCAACTCCACGTCCTGGGGCAGATAGCCGATGTGCGGGCCGAGTTCGGCCTTGTCCCACGCGAACACGTCCGCGCCGTCCAGCCGCACCTTGCCGCTCGCGGCCGGCCAAAGGCCCACGATGAGGCGCGCCAGGGTCGTCTTCCCCGCGGCGGAGGGGCCGACAACTGCAAGCACCTCGCCAGGCAGCAGGCTGAAAGCCACGTTCTTCAAGATGGCCGGGCCGCCGCCCGGAGCGCCCGCGACAAGGCTTTCGACCTGCAGCGCGCCTCTGGGCGGCGGCAGGGCCATCGTCTGCGGCCGCGGCGCGATGGCGCTCAACAGGCTGCCCAGGCGCAGCCATGCATCGCCCGCGTGGACCACCATGCGCCATTGCGCCACCAGCTGCACCAGCGGTGCCAGGGCCCGGCCGCCCAGGATCGAGCCGACAATGATCATCCCGGCATCGCCGTTGAGCTGGTTCTTCAGCAGCAGCCAGGCCCCGAGGCCGAGCAACAGGGAACCCATGGCGACCTGCATGAACTTGCCGACGGCCTGGCAGGCCCCGGCGTTGTCCGAGGCCAGGGCTTCGCGCTGCAGGAAATCGCGCCGCTTGCCCATCCAGCGGCGATGCACGTCCCGCAGCATGCCCATCGACTCGATCACCTGCGAATTTCGCAGCGCCGCATCCGCATACTGCTGCGCCTCGATCGCGCATCGATTGGCCGCCACCAGCGGCGGACGCGTGTTCCGGTCGTTGAGCCAGCCGACGAACACCTGCAGCAGCGAGCCCACCACGGCCGACCAGCCCAGCACGGGGCTGATGGCGAACATCAGCCCCATGAAGACCAGAGCCACCGGCGCTTCCATCAGCGCCAGCAGCGGCGGTGAATACAGGAATTCGCGCAAGGTGCGAAGGTCGTTGAGCGGCTGCACGGTGCCGCCCGGCAAGCGCTTGAGGCCGGCTTCGAAGATGGCGGCGAAGACGCGATTGCGCAGCCTCTGATCGAGCTTCTGCCCAGCCCGGTACATCACCTCGGCGCGCGCCCAGTCGAGCACTTCCATCAGGCCGTAGGCGGCCAGGACCAGCAGCGTCAGCATGGCCAGCGTGAGCGTGCTGCGGCTGTTCACGACCCGCCCGTACACCTCGAGCATGTACGCGCTAGGCGCCAGCAGGAGAAGGCCCGAGCACACGCTGAACCAGGCCGCCCGCACGAAGCAGGCGTTGAGCGCTGTCACCGCCCCGCGCAGTTCGCCAGACTTTTCCTGAGGTTTCATGGCACCTCGCAGATTCGACAATCGATACCCTAGACGGCCTCCGTCTGCTGGGTGGGTGTGCCGATCAGGTTGGCCACGCCATCGATCTCCAGGTGGACACCAAAGTCGAAGTTCGCGTAGTCGGCATCGCCGTCGATCACCTGGCCGGTAAAGTTCAGGTCCACGTCCGAATTGATGGTCGCCGATGTGATCACGTCGATCTTGATGATCTTGAACACGTCGTTGTCCGACGTATCTGCATAGTTCATCCCGGTCGCCGTCAGGTTCACCGAGCCGTGGGTACTCAGGCTGATGCCCGTGCCGGTGATGTCTTCGGTGCTGCTCATGACCTGCACGCCCGCGATCTTGTAGTGGGCGCTGTCGTAGTCGTCCGTGCCGATGCTGACGATCTTCATGCCTCCTGCGGCGGACTGGTAGTCCGTCGCAGCGTTGGCAACGAGCAGCGTGGTCATCGAGACGCTGCTGTCCGTCTTGCTGACCAGCTTCAGCATGACGGCCACGTCTTCGCCGTCCGTGATCTGATCGATCGTGATGTTCAATCCGTCTGCGTAGGCCTTGTCCGTGCCGACGACGGTGGCGTTGGGCCGCTGCGGCGGACTCGTCAGGTTGGGATCGCTCACCGGATTCGACCTGTAGAAGTCGAAGTTCAGCAACTCGCCGGCCTGGACGGTGTCGGAGTTCACACCAAGCGTGTTGGTCGCGACATTGACAAAGCCGGCGCTCACGCTGTTGAAGGTTTCGCCCGCCGTATATGCGTGATCGGTGCCTGACACCAGGTCGCTGGTGTCGCTTGGAGGCGTGGCAGCCCTGGCGGACAGCACGCCGAAGAAGTCGCTGCTGTACTGCTGGACCACGATCTCCGGCGAGTTGTTGCCTTCCGTGTCGTAGTTGAAGGAGGTCAGCGGCGCACTCGTGGAGAACGTCGTCTGTCCACCGAAGACCTGGTCCAGGTCGAAGGTGAAAGTGCCGTCCGTCTTGTTGAAGATGACCGTGCCGGTTGCCGCCTGCGTCGTCGTCGACGTCGGCCCGGGGTAGTAGTTGAAGCTGAAGTTGTAGGTGACCGTCGTGGCGTCTTCGGCAAAGTGCGCGACGGCCGCATCGGTGATGGGGCGCCCGCCGGCGGTCGTTCCCGTGAGGCTGTTGAGCACGATGCCGTCGATCGACGCGTTGTCCACGTCGTCCGCGCCCACGGAGAAGTTGTAGGTGCCGGCAATGGGCTGGGCGTCGTTCGCTCCGGTGAGGTCCGAGATGGCGGTCACCGTCGGGCCGTGGTCGTCGAACTTGATGTTGGCGCCGATGTTGAGCACCTTCGAATCGCTGGCGGTGTCGCCGTCCCCGTCGGTGACCGTCACCGTGTTGGTCAAGGTGACCAGCGTGTCGGCCAGCGTGGCCTGCTGGGCCGCGTAGTTGGAACCCGCGCCCGGCAGCGCGTGGTCGATTTCCGCAAACTGCCGCAAGGTCACCGAACCAGTCGCGCTCACCGCCAGGTCGAAGATGGTGTTGTCCGCCGTGATGGCGCCCGCGGCGGCGGCCGTCGAACCGATGACATTCCCGCCCACCAGGTACAGCTTGATGGAGACGGCGTCGCTCGTGAGTCCGGATGCTCCGCCCGGCGCGGACAGGCCGAGCGCAAAGGCCGAACCGGTGGTGCCCGGCCCGTCGGCGCCGTAGCTGCTCGATGTGACGCCGAAGGCCGTCGCGAAGTTCTGCGTGTCGGAGTCGGTGGCTGCGCCGATGGTCTGGGCGTCCTGCGTGTTGAGCAGGATGGTGTCGGTGGGCGTTGCCAGCACGACCGAGGGGCCGTGGTCATCGAACTTGATGTTGCCGCCGATGTTGAGCGCCTTGGAATCGCTCGCGGTATCGCCGTCCTGGTCGGTGATCGTCACCGTATCGCTGAGCGTGACAAGGTCGTCGGCCATCGTGGCCTGCTGGGCCGCGTAGTTCGACGAGGACCCCGGAAGCGCGTGGTCGATTTCCGAGAACTGCTGCAGCGTCACCGAACCGCTTGCGCTCACGGCCAGGTCGAAAATAGTGTTGGTCGCAAGAATGCCGGCTTCGGTGCCGGAGGTCGAGCCAATGACCTTGCCGCTCACCAGATACAGGTAGATGGTCGCGCCATCGCTCTTGAGGCCTGAGTCCCCACCTTGCGTTTTCACGCCGAGCGCGAAGGCCGCGTCGGTGGAGCCCGCTCCATCGGCGCCATAGCTGCTCGACGCCGTGCCGAAGGCGGTCGCGAAGTTCGTGTTGGCGGAGTCGGTGTTGGCTCCGATGGTGTCGGCGTCCTGCGTGTTGACCAGCGCGGTGTCGGTGGGCGTCGCCAGCACGATGGACGGCCCGTCGTCCTCGAAATTCATCGTCGAGCCGACCTCTGCCGTTGCGGAGGAGACCTGCAGCAGCCTGAACCCCCCGATGTCGAAGTCGGCGTGGGTGTTGCCCGATGCATTGAGGGCCGCCCCGTTTTCGATGAGTACGCGGTTGTGGTCGGCCGACGTCGTGTACTCGATGGATTGGCCGGCCTTGACGCCGGTGATCGTCGCAACGCCGCCGGTAATGCTGATGCCGATGGCCGAACTCACTCCGCCCTCGGCGCCGTTCGCGAAGGTTTCGTAGACCGCCCCGGTCACGGAGTCGAGTACGCGCACGCTCGTGATCGAGATCACCGTGTCGCCCGCATAGCCATCGACGAAGCTGGTGCCGGACTCGACCGCCGTGCTGTACGCGCTGATCTTGACCTGGGCACTCTTTCCGCTTTGCAACTGCACAACGTCAAAGTCGGCGGTCCTCGCACCGAACATGCCGGTGAAGTCGATGTTCGACTCCAGATCGGCTTCGTTCTGGTCCAGGTTCGGGATGGTGACATCGGCCTTGGCGCCGGTCACGAACGTGAAGCGGATGCCTTCCTGCTCGGTGATCATCTGGCTGTTGGTGCCGAACGTGGTCGGTCCGCCGGCCTTGCTGGTGTTGATCGTGTCTCCGGTGCTGATGTTGATGTCGTCATGGGTGTCGGCTGCATCGGCCCCGGACTGATTGGCCGGGTCCTTTCCGGTCGCGATGATCGTCACGTCGGAAATGCGGCCGTTGACGATGGTCGGGTTCTCCTTCGTGAACATCAGGAACAGGTTCTGGCCGGATGGCGCACCTTCGAGATTGAACTCCGCATCCTGGCTGACGCTCACGAAGACCTTGTTCAGCAGGTTGACTGAATCGTCGGCGTTGGCCGGATCGGGGTTCGATATCGCTTCATACTGGACCATCCAGATCTTGGCGCCCGACACCGGGGTTCCCGTTTCCTCCAGGTAGGCGGCAAACACGATGACACCGGCGCTGGTCTTTCCCAGGACGATGTTGTTGTTGGCCGTATCGGTGAACAGGAAGATGTCTTCGCCATCGGCGGTGTTGAGACCGCTGTCCAGGCCATTGAGCGGAGCGCCCGTCGAGCCGGTGAACGAAAGATCGGTGACCGTGCCGGTTGCGGTGAACGTGAATGCGTTGGCGCCGGTGCTGCTCCCCCCCGCATAGCCGCTCAAGGCGGCTTTGGTTGGAGCCGCCGCACCCAGGGTGCTCAGGCGGCTGCTGAAAGCGGTCGGCAGCGAGCTTGCGAGGATGTCATTGTCGTTAGCGTCTTGCGCAGGTGCGGGGGTAGCGACAGAGTTCTGCAGCCCGGCGGATTCATCCAGGGTGACGGTCGAGATGGCCGTCGTGATCAGCACAGACATAAACGCTCCTCGAGTTAGGAAAAATACGGCCGACGGAGAACCGCGCAACTCGAAACGGGCCGCGCTTGCTGGCAATGGAGCAGGTTCACTTATCAGCAAAGGGGAGACGATGCTGAACCGCGGGCCCGCGCACTGTCCATAGTTCGAAAGTTGTCACCCATAGGGTGACGCGCCGCGCCGCCATCGCGGCCTGGACCGCCGCATACATCTCGATACCTTGCAACGCCCAGGAATCATTCCGAACAATCGTGTAACCCTTTATCATTAATTTAAGGGTGCAACGAACAGGCATCCCGGGGGAAAACATGGAACATGTCCCACGCTCGTCTGCGGGGCTTGGCTCCGCCTGGAACGCGGATCCGCGGCCCTCGACGCCAGACCCTCGCCCGCTGCCGCCATTCGCGCCGAGCGCACCGCGGACATCGAAATGCTTTCATCCCGTTCGCGTGGAGAGCCCATCTCTTTCGCCGCATGCGTTCGCAACCCGCGTTCCGGTTCTGATTGCATGTTGTCCGAGCTGCGCATCAACGCTGCTGGGACTGGACCTGTTGGCGTCGAGGCACCGTCCCGAGCGGATGTACAGCGTCGAACATGCGCAGATGAACAGCATCTGCGACCTGGAAGCCTGTTGCCGCCAGCAGGCGCCTCGCCTGCTGCTGGTGGACATCGCGCTTCTTTCCCCGGAAGGGATCGGCAAGCTGGGCGATCTGCGCCGCCACTTCCCAGCCACCGACTGGCTTCTTGGCTGGGAGCAGCCCTCGGCGAAGGGCCTGGATGCGGCGATCCGGATCCAGGCGCGCGGCTGCGTCGAATGGGAAGCGAGCGCGGAGCAGTTCGCGCAATCGCTCGATGCCGTGCTGGCAGGGATCCTGGGCTTTCCGGGGCCGGTATTGCAGGCACTCTATCTTTCCGTGCTGCGATGGACTGTGGCGGGCGGGCGTCCGGCATCGGGTTCGACGCCGCCTGCAATCCGGCTGACAGCGCGGGAGGACGAGGTGCTGTCGCTGATGCACCGGGACTTGTCCAACAAGCAAATCGCCGAGCAACTCGGGATCAGCGTCAACACGGTCAAGAAGCACCTCGCCCATGTGTTCGCGAAGCAGGGCCAGCACAGCCGCCGCTGGCATCTCGCCCGGCCCGGGCTCGCCGAGCCGGTTCTGGAGAGGTTCATCCCGCAGCGCGAACCGGCAGCCCCGCCATACCCGGCCGACAGGCCTGGCCAGTTGGCTCGGATTGCCTATCGCCTCGAGGGCGCAGGCGCTTCGCCCCTTGCCTGCCCTGCCGGGCAGTCCGATGTCCTCAGGGCTCAGGCCAAGTAGCCCGGCGCCTACAGGCTCGCCGCAATCCGCTCCCGCAGCCAGCGATGCCCCGGGTCGCGATGGCGCCGCTCGTGCCACAGCATCGCCATCTCGTAGCCCGGCACTTCCAGCGGCGCCTCCACCACGCGCAGCCCCGGCGCGCCGCGCGCCAGCCGCTCTGGCAGCATCGCAACCATGTCGGTGCTCGCCAGCACCGACATCATGAAAAGGAAATGCGGCACCGAGAGCGCCACGCGCCGCGCGAGCCCCTGCTGCGCCAGCGCATCGTCCGTGGGCCCGGCAAAGCCGCCGCCGCCGAGCGACACCACCACATGCTCCAGCGCGCAGAACTGCGCAAGCGTGGGCCGGCGCTTCAGGCGCGGATGGCCGGTGCGCCCGGCGAGCACATAGCGCTCGTTGAACAGCACGCGCCGGTGCAGCCCGGACGGCGCGCCCACGCTGGTGTGGAAGAACAGGTCGATCTCGCCCTGCTCCAGCTGCCGCGCCATGCGCGAGGGCACCGCCTCCACCACGGCCAGCCGCGTGTGGGGCGCGGCCGCGCGCAGACCGGCGAGCGCCGGCAGCAGGATCGCCGACTCGGCATAGTCGGCCGCGGCCACGCGCCAGGTGGTGGTCGCCTCGGCGGGGTCGAAGGGTTTGGTGGGCGCCACCGCGCGGCCCAATGATTCGAGCGCTTCGCGCAGCGGCTCGCGCAATTCGTCGGCGCGCGCGGTGGGCCGCATGCCGCGCTGCGCGGGCACCAGAAGCGGATCGCTGAACACCTCGCGCAGCCGGGCGAGCTGCACACTCACCGAGGGCTGCGAGAGGTTCAGGCGCTCGGCGGCACGGGTCACGCTGCGTTCGGCCAGCAGCACGTCGAGCGTGAGCAGCAGGTTGAGGTCGAGCCGCTTGAAATTGTCCATCGCTATTCCTGGAATTCTGAATATTCATTTCCAATATAGCTCGACGAGGCCTAACCTGCCTGCATCTTCATCCGACGAACCATGCAGCCATGAAAATCCTTCTTGTCCATGCCCATCCCGAAGCCCGTTCACTCAACGGCTCGCTCAAACAGTTCATGCGCGAACGTCTCGTGCAGGCCGGGCACGAGGTGCAGGTGTCCGACCTGTACGCCATGCAATGGAAGGCGACCTTGGCCGCCGACGACTTCGCGCATCTCGAGCCCGGCGCACCCTTCGACCCCATCGCCGATTCCCAGCGCGCCTTCGAGGCCGGCACCCAGCGCGAGGAAGTCGCCGCCGAGCAGGCCAAGCTGCTCTGGGCTGACACCGTGATCTTCCAGTTTCCGCTGTGGTGGTACACGATGCCGGCCATCCTCAAGGGCTGGGTCGACCGCGTCTACGCCTACGGCTTTGCCTACGGCGTGGGCGAGCATTCCGACAGGCACTGGGGCGACCGCTTCGGCCAGGGCGTGATGGCCGGCAAGCGCGCCATGCTGGTGGTCACGACCGGCGGCTGGGCCTCGCACTACAGCGCGCGCGGCATCAACGGGCCGATGGACGACCTGCTGTTCCCGATCCACCACGGCATTCTCTACTACCCCGGCTTCGAGGTGCTGCCGCCCTACGTGGTGTACCGCACCGGCAAGGTCGATGCCGCGGCCTACGCGCGCATCACCGAAGAACTGGGCCGCCGGCTCGATACGCTCGCAACCACCGAGCCGATCCCGTTCCGCCCGCAGAACGCCGGCGACTACGAGATTCCCGCGCTCACACTGCGGGGCGACATCGCACCGGGCGAGGCGGGCTTCGCGGTGCACGCCGCGCCGGCCGGCAGGAACTCGGGCTAAGGCAGCACCGGATTCGCCGCCGCGTTGGCAATGGCCGCATCCGCATCGGCGCGCAGCATGAAGCGCCTGGCGACGAGGTCGTTGGCGGCGGCAGTCAGGGCCGCGAGGTAGCCGGCCTGGTCGGTGTAGCGCTCCTGCAGCGAGGGCCGCGGATCGCCGCTGCCCGAACGCTCGACCGCCGTCTTCGCAAACGGAAAGTACGCGCCGAACAAGCCTGCCAGGTCGATGGTGCCCGGCTTGCTGGTGTAGTTCCAGCCGGTGTTGGTGCCCACCGGCACCGCCACGTCGAGGCTGCGGATGCCCGCGATGTCGTTGCCGTCGGCATCCACCTGCGGCACGAGGATGGCGTAGTCGCGGCCGAGGTATGCAGGCGGCACCTGCGTGGCAATGCCGCTCTCGTCTTGCGGCCGGTAGTTCGGCCCCCAGTCGAGCAGCGAATAGGTGTTGACCAGGCCCGTGTAGTTCGCGCCCGGAATGGCCGGAAACTTCAGCTGCTGCGGGCGCACCAGCGTGGCGTCGGCCAGCTTGGGCACCTGGCTGTCGGGCGGCGTGGCGCCCTTGACGACCCAGTCTTCCAGGTTCTGGTAGAGCGCGCGCACCACCGGCACCACGCCGGCGTTCGCATTGGTGGTATAGAGCGCCCCGGCGCTCGCGCCCGGCAGCGAGGGCAGGCCCAGCAGGTGGTGCGTGCTCGCGTAGTAGTAGATGCGCGCGTTGTCCGGCTGCACGAGGTCGGCCGTGCCCCAGGCGTCGGTCAAAAGCGGCGAGCCCTGCAGCACATAGAACTCCGTGCCGCTGATGCCGATGAAGAGCTTGGGGCAGGTGCCGCTCGCCTCGCAGCGCGACAGGATGCCGCCGCGGCGCTGCGCCACGTCGTCCACGTAGTCCTTCGAGAGGCCGCGCGTGCCGGCCTGGCCGAAGGCCGTGTGGTCGGTGCGCACGCCTCCGCCGCCGCCCGGGATCGCGAAGCGCATGTTGATGTTGGTCTGCCGCGCCGCGATCTGCGCGAACACGCCGTCGAACACCTTGCGCCCCGCGAGGTCCTGGTTGAAGCCCAGGTGCACGAAGGTCTTCATGAAGTTGCCGCACTGCGACACGCCCGAGGCAATGGTGTTCCTGATGGCGGCCGCCACCGGGTTGGCGGTGCCCGCGGCATCGCTCGCCTCGCGGTGGAAGAAGGCGATCATGTCGCGCACCGCGGCAAGGCCCAGGCCCATGACCTTCGGGTCCTTCGCGACGTAGACCAGCTCGTACATGTAGGCCGGATCCCATTTGTCGCGCAGGCACACGTTCGTCTCGTCGGGCGTGCCGGGGAACGGTGCGGCGGCGCTGCACTTGGCAAACTTCCAGTCGCTCGCGGGAATGAGCTGGCGCGCATCGGCTTCGTTGATGCGCCGCGTGAGCACGTAGCCGGGTTGCGTGTTGTCCAGGCTCGCGGTCGCATAGGCCTGCATGGCCGCGTTGAACGGCCCGCCGGGCAGCGGCAGCGAATCGTTGCTTGCCGCCGTGGGCAGCAGCTCGGCGCGGTAGGTGCCGGTGATGCTGCTGCCGTCTGCATTGCGGGCCACGGGCACCTTGAGCGTGAGCTTGCCCGCCGCGGCCGGCACATCGCCCTGCCAGGCCGCCGTGAGGAACACGTAGCCGCGCGATGCAAAGTACGGATCGAGGTTGACGATGTTGCCGCGGTTCGGCGCGTCGTAGCGCAGCACGCCGCTGGCCTTGCCCATGTCCTTGGGCTTGAAGAGCACGAAGTCGGAGCTGTACTCGACCTTGCCGTTGGCATTGAGCGGCGCGAGCGACAGGTCCTGGATGATGGCGTTGCGCGCATCCTTCGGATCGACCTCGCCCGTGAAGGTGCCGGTGATCTTCTCGTAGGCGCCGACGCTGCCGAAGGTGCCGGCCACGTCCTCGGTCTTCGAGATCGCGAGCTTGAACTTGGGCGCTTCGGCAGTTGCCGGCGGCGGCGTGGTTGCGGCCGGCGGCGGCAGCACGAAGCCACCGCCCCCTCCACCGCCGCTTCCGCCGCATGCGCTCAGGAAAAGGGCGGCCGAAGCCACCGTGGCAGCCAACAGGCTCCAGCGTTTCATGGTTTGTCTCCTTCGTTGGGGTGTCTGCGCGGTGCCGATCTCCGCTGCGGCCGGTGCGCGCCCTACTCGGCTTCGATGCCGGCGGCCTTCACGATGCGGCCCCACTTCTGCGACTCGGCCGTCTGGAACCTGGCGAGCTCTTCGGGCGAGGTGGTGAACACCTCGGTGCCGGTGGGCTCGTAGAAAGCCGTCTTCGCGGACGCGCTCTTCGCGGCCTTCACCAGCAGTTCGTTGAGCCGCTTGACCACGGCCGGCGGCGTCTTCGCGGGCGCGTAGGCCGCGAACCAGTAGCCCATCTCGTAGCCCTTCACGCCGGCTTCCGAGATGGTGGGCACGTCGGGTGCAAGCAGCGAACGCGCGGCGCTCGAAACGCCCAATGCGCGCAGCTTGCCGGCCTTGACCTGCGGCAGGCCGGTGGCCGCGTCGGTGATCATCATGTGGATCTGGCCGCCCAGCAGGTCGGTGACGGCGAGCGTGTTGCTCTTGTAGGGCACGTGCAGCAGCTTGATGTCGGCCATCTGCTGCAGCAGCTCGCCCGCCATGCGGCTGGACGAACTGCCGCTGCCGAAGCTGTACTTGCCCGGCTCCTTCTTCGCGAGCGCCACGAACTCGGCCACGCTCTTGGCAGGGAACGATGGGTTCACCACCATGATCTGCCCGCCCTTGCCGAGCGCGGTGACGGGCGCGAAGTCTTTCACCGGGTCGTACGGCAGCTTCTTGAACAGGTGCTCGTTGGCGGCATGCGTGGTGTTGGTGGTGATCAGCACGGTGTAGCCATCGGCCGCGGCCTTGGCCACCTGCTGCGAGGCGATGAAGCCGCTGGCGCCGGCCTTGTTGTCGATCACCACGGGCTGCTTCGTTTCGGCCGTGATGCTGTTGCCCAGCGCACGCGCGATCTGGTCGGTGGCGGTGCCGGCCGCAAAGGGCACGACGAAGGTGATGGGCTTTTCCGGGAAGGCCTGCTGCTGTGCGTGGCCCAGCAGCGGCACCAGGGCCAGCGCGGCGGCCGAAAGGGTGAGGGAACGTCGTTTCATTGTTTTGTCTCCGGATGGATGGCTGGTAAAAAAATGGATGGCTGCCGCTACGGCCCCGCCAGCAGCGGCACGAGCGCGCGCGGCACGCGGATGGGCATGTCGAGCAGCAGGAAAGACAGCGCCTTGCCGTGCGCATCGAGGTTCAGCGCATCGTTGACGCCGCCGTCGAGCACCGCGTCGAGCACGAAGTTCATCGCATGCAGCCGGGGCAGCAGGAAGCGCTGCACCCGCGCCGGTGCGCGGTGGCGGAACTGCATCGACACGCGCTCGGGCGTGAGCTGCTCGGCCAGCAAGGCATACAGATCGGGATGCCAGGCGATCACGCTGATGTTGGAGCGGTCGCCCTTGTCGCCGGTGCGGCCGTGGGCCGCGCGGTAGAGCGGCACTTCGATCATCTCGTCGGTCGGTGTGTTCATGCCAGGGCCTCCGCGCCGAGCAGTTCGAAGCGCACCGGCACCGCTTCGCGCGGCAGCAGGCACGACAGGGTGTTGAGCCGCGGCGTGAGCGCGGTGCGCACGCCGCCGCCGCCCGCGGGTCCGCAGGTGTAGAGCGCCATGACCTCGCGCGCCAGGCGCTCGGCCTGCGCGCGCTCCGCATGCGTGGCCGCCACGCGCAGGCGCACGTCGCGCAGGCCCGTGTCGGGCGTGTCCGCGAGCATGCGGCCGGCGTCGTCGCCCAGGATGCTCAGCGCGCCGATCAGGTCCACGCGCAGCGCCAGCCCGTCGAGCCGCTTGCGCAGCACCTCGGCCGCGAGCCGGGCGCGCGCCTCGGCACGCGGCCCCGCGTAGGAAATTTCGCCCTCGGCGAGCCAGCCGCCTTCATGGCAGACATTGACCTTGTAATGGCTCGGCCGCGCGTGGCCGCGCACGCCGGAGAGTTCGACGCGGTCCTCGCCGGGCAGCGCGCGCACTTCGGCTTCTGCGATGTCGGCCACCACGTCGGGCGTGAGGTAGGCGCTCGGGTCGTGCACTTCGTAGAGCAGCTGTTCCTTCACGGTGGCTTCGCTCACGAGGCCGCCGGTGCCGTCAGCCTTGCCGATGGTGCATTGGCCGTCGGCATCGATCTCCGCAATCGGGAAACCCACGTTGTCGAGCCCCGGCACGTCCTTGTAGCCCGGGTCGGCGAAATAGCCGCCGCACACCTGCGCGCCGCATTCGAGCAGGTGGCCTGCCATGGTGGCGCGGCCCAGCCGGTGCCAGTCGTCGGCGCGCCAGCCGAAGTGCGACATGGCGGGGCCAACCGCAAGCGAAGGGTCGGCCACGCGGCCGCACACCACGATCTGCGCGCCGGCGTCGAGCGCGGCGGCAATCGGCTCGGCGCCGATGTAGGCATTGGCGCTGACGATGCGCAGGCCCTCCATCTGCGCGCCCAGCGTTTCATGCAAGAGCGCGCGGTGCGAAGGGCCCGAAAGATCGTCGCCTTCCACCACCGCGATGCGCGGCGCATCGGCGCCCAGTTCGCGCGCCATGCGGGCGATGTGGCGGGCCGCGGCGCGGGGGTTGGCCGCGCCGAAGTTGCTCACGATGCGGATGCCGTGCGCGAGGCTGCGCGCCAGCACGGGCCGCAGCATGGCGTCGAGCAAGGGCTCGTAGCCGGCGTCGGGGTTGTCGCGGCGGCGCAGTTGGGCGAGCGCGAGCGTGCGTTCGGCCAGCGTCTCGAAGATCAGGAAGGCACGCTGGCCGGCCGGGCCGCCGGCGAGCCGCGCGATCAGCGTGTCGACCACCTGCCCCGCCGCATCGGTGCGGTCGCCGGAAAAGCCGGCCGCGCAGCCGATCAGCAGTGGGGGCGGTGCATTGGCATTCATCGAGGCGGACTTTAGGCAGCCCGCCGTCATCCGTAAAATCGAAAATTCGGATCAATTGATCTGAATTCCAGATCGCCCGAAAAATCTCACTGGTCGAGCCGGATGCCACGCCTGGCGATGATCGCGCCCCATTTGCGGCCCTCGCTGTCGATGAACGAGCCGAACTCCTCGGCGGAGCCGCCGCCCGCCACCAGGCCCTGGTTGGCCAGCAGTTCACGCACGGCGGGCTCCTGCAGCACCGTGTTCACATCGGCATTGATGCGGCGAACCACCTCGGGCGGCGTGCCGCTCGCGGTGAAGAGGCCGTTCCACGCCAGCGACTCGAAGCCCGGATAGCCCGACTCCGCCACGGTGGGCAGGTCCTTCATGAGCTCGGAGCGCTTCGCGCTCGTGACCGCGAGCAGCTTGATGCGCTTGCCCTGCACGAGCGGCAGCAGCGCCGGTGCCACGGTGAACAGCGCCTGCGTGTCGCCGGCCGCCACCGAAAGGCCCGCCGGCGGCGATCCGGCATAGGGCACGTGCACCGCCTCGATGCCGGCCACGCTGCGAAACAGCTCCATCGTCAGGTGCGATGAACTCCCCGCGCCCACCGACGCATAGCTGAACGGGTGGCCCTGCTTCTTCGCCCACGCGACGAATTCCGGCAGCGTGTTGGCAGGGTTGCCGGCCTGCACCGCCAGCACGTTGGGCTGCGAGGTGGTGAGCACGATCGGCACCAGGTCGCGTGCGGGCGCATACGGCATGCGGCTGTACATGTAGGGGCCGAAGGCGATCGGCCCGTTGAAGCCGATGCCCAGCGTATGGCCATCGCCCGGCGCCTTGGCCACGGCGTCCATGCCGATCAGGCCGCCCGCACCGGCCTTGGTCTCGATCACGATGGGCTGCTTCCACAGGGGGCGTAGCCGGTCGGCCAGCGTGCGCGCGATCAGGTCGAGCGAACTGCCGGCGGGCGCGGGAACGATCAGGCGTACGGGCTTGGTCGGCCACTCCTGGGCGGAGGCGGCCATTGCCGATGCGCAGGCAAGGAGGAATGCGGCGAGCTTGCTCTTGTTCATTTCGAATCTCTGCTTGGGCCCGCCACCTTACATCGGCCAGGTGCGGCGCCGGCCGGCGCTCCACGCAAAAAAGCCGGGCCCGCTTTCGCAGGCCCGGCCTTCTTGCCTTTCTGCAACTACAGCGGCAGCGCATTGCCGCGTGCGGCGGCATAGGCTTCGGCCCGCACCGTTGCGCGGTCCACCGCACCGGCGACGATCGGCGTGGTGCCCGAGGAGGCCGCTTCGGCGTACGGGTCCGGTGCGCGTGCGGCGGCCACCGCTTCGGCACGCACGGTGTCGCGGTTGTTCATGGCGACCGGCGGATGCTTCGGGCCGGCATCGACACCCGTGGCATAGGGATTGCCAATGCGTGCGGCCACCACGGCCCCGGCAGCCACGTTGGCGCGGCTCTCGGCGGTGGTCAGGGGATGGACGCCTTCATAGGTTTCGGCATGGGCGGCGCCGGCGGCGGCAGCGAGGGCCAGTGCGATGGCAGAAAGACGCTTGGCGTTGGAGATGGTCATTCGGATTTCCTTCGATTCAATGATTGGATGGAGGGAGGCTGCGAACCGTTCTTGCTTTTTGGGCTGGTCCGTGAAATCGATTTTGCGATGGCATCCAGGTACAACCTCATGGCGCACGCAATCCCGGCAATCGCGACGTGGAAACAGCCGGCCGCCCTTTGAAGCGATGCGCGAAAGCTGATAGCGATCGGGTCGCGCAGAGGCGCCCATGCCACGCGGCACTTCACAGGCCGCGGCAAGGCCGCTACATTCGACGCCTCGACAAACAACCCGGATCGGAGGTGCGCGATGGAAGACACAGCTATTCATTGCTCCACGATCGGCCGGTTTGTCGGTTCTTCGAAGAGTTGCTGATACAGCCAATTCGACCCTTGCGGCGCTTCCTGGCCGCAACCGCAAACCGCCCGAGATTCAAACGCCGCCGCCGGCAAGCAGTTGCCGGCCGCGATCTGTCCGTTTCCAGAATCCTCAAGGCTCACCATGCTTGAAACCCGCGCCGCGCATCCGCGGCCGTTTTCGATATCCGTTTTCGATCCCCATCAGGCGTCCACCGAAAGCTGGGAGAAGTTCCATCGCTATTGGCAGCTTCGCACCGAGGAAGACCACCCCGGCGAGCGCCGCATCCCCAGCGCCGACACCGAGCGCGCGCTGCGTGAGCACCTGCCGCTGCTGGCCTTCCACCGGGTCCTCGCGAGTTGCGAAGGCGAGTTCATCGGCAGCCTCACGCTGAGCTTTCGCCGCGAAGGCTCGCCGGACCATGCCGCCTTCGCGCCCTATCTCGATGCCTGGGGCGGTGTACTGCGGCCGCACCGGCGGCGCGGCGTGGCCAGCGCACTGCTGCGCGTGCTGCTCGGCTTCATGGAAGCGCAAGGCAAGACCACGGCCAGCATCAAGGCCCACTTGCCCGAAGGGCATGCGTTTCTCGCAGCCATCGGCGCGATCGAGAAGCACCGCGCCGTCGAGAACCGGGCCGCCTTCGATGCACTGCCGTGGGACGAACTCGCCCGCTGGCAATCGCAGGCATTCGCCGCCGGCGGGGGCTTGCGCGCCGAAATCCACGCCGGCCGCGTGCCCTTCGAGCGCCTGGCCAGCCTGATCGCGCCCTTCTCGGCGCTCATCAACGACGCGCCCACCAATGCGCTGGACATGCCGCGCATGCGCTACGAGCTCGAGAACTACCGCACCTGGTATGCCGACATGTCGCAGCGCGGCGGAGAGCACTTTCTGGTGCTGCTGCTCGACGGCGACGAGGTGGCCGCCATGTGCGACGCCAGCTGGGACCAGCGCTTTCCGGACCGCATGTACCAGCAGCTGACGGCCGTGGCGCCGCGCTGGCGCGGCAAGGGCCTGGCCAAGGGCGTGAAGGCCTCCATGCTGGCGCTGGTACGCGAGCGCCACCCGGAGGTCGCCACCGTCATCACCAGCAACGCCGAGGTCAACGCGCCGATGCTCTCCATCAACCACCGGTTGGGCTTCGCGCCGCACAGGCATGATGCGGTCTACCAGATCGGCCCGGAAAGCCTGAGGGCCTTCCTCTCGACCCGCCCGCTGGATCCGATGGAGCGGTACCAATGAAAGCACCACCACGACTGCAGTCGCTGGTCGACGAAGGCCTGATCGACACGGTGGTCCGCCAGCTGATGAGCGGCAAGGAAGCCATGGTCTACGTGGTGCGCTGCGGCGAGGAGACGCGCTGCGCCAAGGTCTACAAGGAAGCCGACAAGCGCAGCTTCCGCCAGGCCGTCGACTACACCGAGAACCGCCGCGTGCGCAATTCGCGCGAAACGCGCGCCATGGCCAAGGGCACGCGCTTCGGCCGCCAGGTGACCGAGGCCATCTGGCAAAGCGCCGAGGTCGATGCGCTCTACCGCCTGGCGGCGGCCGGCGTGCGCGTGCCCGTTCCCTACAACTTCCTGGAAGGCGTGCTGCTGATGGAGCTGGTGACCGATGCCAACGGCGATGCGGCCCCGCGCCTGAACGACGTGGCCTTCACGCGCGAGGAAGCCGTGCAGCACCACGCCAGCCTGCTGAAGGAGGTGGTGCGCATGCTGTGCGCGGGCGTGGTGCACGGCGACCTGTCGGAATTCAACGTGCTGCTCGCGGCCGACGGCCCGGTGGTGATCGACCTGCCGCAGGCGGTGGATGCGGCGGGCAACAACCACGCGAAGCGCATGCTGCTGCGCGACGTGGAGAACCTGCGCAACTTCTTCGGCCAGTTCGCGCCGGAGCTCCTGGGCACGCACTACGGCGACGAGATCTGGCACCTGTACGAGCGCGGCCTGCTGCGCGTCGAGTCGGTGCTGAGCGGCACGCATGCGCGCGACACCGGCCCCGTCGACCTGGGCAACGTGCTGCGCGAGGTGGACGACGCGCGCCAGGAAGAAGCGGCGCGGCGCCTGCGCATGCAGCTGCCCAGGCTCTGACGCGGACCGGCGCGGCCGTCAGGGCCGTTCGTTCTTGAGCTCGCGCAGCTGCGCCTCGGCATGTTCGAGCTCGGCCCGCAGCGCGCGGACGTCGTGCTCCAGCTTGTCGATGCGCGCCGCGCGGCTTTGCGGCGGCTCCGATGCCCGGCAGCGCGCCCGCAGCGCGTCCAGGTTCTCGGCGAGCTGCCGGCGGCGCAGCATCTGGCCCCTGGAGCGGGCCAGGTCCATGTCGTGCTCCAGCGCGGCCTCTTCCGCTTCGCAGGATGAAGCGGCGCCCTCCGCCGGCTCCGCGGCCTGGGCGAATGCGGGTGCGGCCAGCGCCAGCGCCATGCCCAGGAACCAGCGCTCCATGCGCAGTTCGCGCCGCATCCATCGAAGAAGGCCACCATGCCAGGCGAAATCCATTGCACCCACTCCGTTCCATCGGCCTGCCAATGCATGCCGTGGCGCATTCTGTCTCAGGCCAGCGCCTCCACGCACAGCGCCGTGACCTTTCCTGCGACCGAGGGATGCGCCTGAAGCGCATGCAGCGCCAGGTCCATCGTGCCCTGCCGCACCGGCTGCGTGAGCACCAGCAGCTGTGCGCCCATGCCGGGCTGCGCAGCCGCCAGCGCCACCTGCTGCACCGGCACCTGCTGCCCCGCCAGCCAGCCCGACACCGCCTCGATCTGGCTGGCGGCTTGCACGGGGATGCGCAGGTAGTGCGCGCCGCATGCCTCGGCGCGGGGCAGCGCCGGCAACGCGCTCATCGCGTGCGCATGAAAGCCCAGGTGCGGCACGCGCTGTGCGGCATGGGTGCCGTCCAGCCGCGCCACATCGACCAGGTCGGCAATCACCGCCGATGCGGTCTGTTCGGAGCCGGCGCCCGCGCCGTAGTACATCGTCACGCCGGACGCATCGCCCTTGACCATCACGGCATTCATCGACCCGCTCACATGCGCCATCAGGTGCGATGCGGGCACCAGCGCGGGCTGCACGCGCAGCTCCACGCCCTCCTCCCGGCGCCGCGCCACACCCAGCAGCTTGATGCGGTAGCCCAGCTGCTCGGCAGAGGCCACGTCCACCCGCTCGAGTGCCGTGATGCCTTGCACCTGCACATCGGCAAGCCGCACGGTGGTGCCGAAGGCATTGGCGGCCAGCAGCGTGAGCTTGTGCGCGGCGTCGATGCCTTCGATGTCGAAGGCCGGATCGGCCTCCGCATAGCCGAGCGCCTGGGCCTGCGCGAGCGCGGCTGCGAAGTCCAGGCCTTCATCCCTCATCTTGCTCAGGATGAAGTTGGTGGTGCCGTTGATGATGCCCGCCACCCACTCGATGCGGTTGGCCGCGAGGCCCTCGCGCAGCGCCTTGACAATGGGAATGCTCACCGCCACCGCGCCCTCGTAGGCCACGGCCACCCCATGCCGCCGGGCCGCGGCAAAGATCTCGGCGCCATGCACCGCCAGCAGGGCCTTGTTGGCCGTGACCACGTGCTTGCCGTGCGCGATGGCGGCCAGCACCCATTCGCGCGCCGGGCCGGTGCCGCCGGCCACTTCCACCACCACGTCGACATCGGGATGGGTGGCCACGCGCAGCGGGTCGTCCGTGAGCGGAACATCCGCGCCCACGATGGCGGCGGCGCGCACCAGGTTGCGCGCGGCCACCATCACCAGCTCGATGGGCCGGCCCGCCCGGCCCGCGATCTCGGCCTGGTTGCGCGCCAGCACCCGGAATGTGCCCGAGCCGACGGTGCCGATGCCGATCATCCCCACGCGCAGCGCACGGATGGCCGCGGGGCGGCTGGGCAGGGGTTCGAGGGACTGGACTGGATCGCGGTACATGGACATCTCCGGATGAAAAACAAGAAACCCAGCTGCCAGAGCTGGGTTTCATTCATTCGGGGAAGAAGAGCGATACACCAGGTGGCTGCCGAAACGGCCACCTGCGCGTGCTCAGGTGGCCGCGGTGGTAATGGTGGTAATCATTCGTGCAACCAATGACCCCTCCGCCCGCGCGAAGGCAGGCGGCATCATGCGGGCCATGGAGGCTGCGCAGACGGTGGAGGGGAAGGATTGGCACGGCATGAAGCCGCCAGTGTACAGGAGCGGGCCGGACCCGCTTCGACGGCTGGCGCGCCCAGCCTGCGGAATTTCGGGGAGCAGGCCTACAGCAGGCGTGCGGCCGCAGGCCTAGTGTGCTGGGCAAAGAACTGCATCATCCAGGAGGCAGCATCATGAAGAATTTCGTTCTGGAGCCCCGCATGCGCTCGAGCATCGGCGGCGCTTTCTACCCCACAGGCTACTCGATGGTGATGTTCCCGAGCACGGAGGACGCCAACCGCATCGGCCACAAGCTGATCGAGAACGGCGTGAGCGGCGACGAGATCTACCTGCTTCCCGCGGCCACGATCCTGGAGGAGATCTCGCCCACCGTGAGGGAAGCCGACGAGCCGCTGCCGTCGGCCGGCACCGACGCGGCCACCGTGCGTGCCTACACCAAGCTGGCGCGCGAAGGCCATGCCGGCCTCCTGGTCAGAACGAAGCACGAAGAGGACGCCAACCGCCTGATGGAACTGGTGCGCACCGTGCCCTATTCGATCGCGCAGCGCTATCGCACGCTGGTCATCGAAGACCTTTGACCCAAACCCTCTGCTCGATCGATCCGCCGGCGGCTCAGGCGGCCGCCGCTGCGCGCCGCACCACGTCGCGCGCCATGGCCTGCGCGAGTTCCTGTTCGCCCAGGAAGACCGTGGCGGCCATCTCGCGCGTCAGCAGCCCGGCTTCTTCCTCGTTGTGGCTGCGGATCACGGTTTCGATGGCCGGATTGAGGGTGCGGGCGGTTTCCATCATCTGCCGCACGTTCATGGCGTCCGGGATGGCCACCACCAGCACGCGGGCACGCGCGATGTGCGCCTGGATCAGCACGGCCGGATCGGCCGCGTCGCCCCAGACGGCCGCCACGCCGGCCTCGCGCAGCTTCTCCACCAGCTCGCGGTTCTGCTCCGCCACCACGTAGGGAATGTCGTGCGCCTCCAGTTCGGACGCGATGCGGCGCCCGACGCGGCCATAGCCCACCAGCACCACCTGCCTGGACAGGTAACGGGCTTCGGTGGTGGTCGGCAGTTCGGCCAGCGGATGGTCGTGCGATTCGAGGCTGCGCGCCGCCGGGAAGCGGCCGTGCAGCCATTTCTCGATCGGTGCGACCAGGCTGAACCACAGCGGATTGGTGGCAATGGAAATCAGTGCGCCGGCCAGGATCAGGCTCTGCCCCTCCACCGGCAGCAGGCCGAGCGAGACGCCGAGCCCCGCAAGAATGAACGAGAACTCCCCGATCTGCGCAAGGCTCGCGCTCACGGTGAGCGCCGTGCCCAGCGGATAGCGGAACGCCAGCACCAGCGCGCAGGCGGCCAGCGACTTGCCCAGCACGATCACGCCCACCACCGCCAGCACCTGCAGCGGCCGCTCGACGAGCACCGAGGGATCGAAGAGCATGCCCACCGACACGAAGAACAGCACCGCGAAGGCATCGCGCAGCGGCAGCGACTCCTGCGCCGCGCGGTGGCTGAATTCGGATTCGCGCATCACCATGCCCGCGAAGAAAGCGCCCAGCGCAAACGACACGCCGAACAGCGCCGCCGACGCAAAGGCGATGCTGACCGCCGCCGCGATCACGCACAGCGTGAACAGCTCGCGCGAGCCGGTGCGCGTGACCTGCCAGAGAATCCAAGGAAACGCGCGCCGCCCCACCACCAGCATCAGCGCCACGAACCCGCCCACCTGCAGCAGCGTGACGCCGAGCGTCTGCCACAGCGGATCGGCGTTGGCCGAATCGCCCGCCTGGCCGCCCAGCGCCCCCGCGAGCGGCGGCATCAGCACCAGGACCAGCACCATGGCGAGGTCCTCGACCACCAGCCAGCCGACCGCGATGCGCCCGGTGAACGAATCGAGAATGCCCAGGCTCTCGAGCGCGCGCAGCAGCACGACCGTGCTTGCCACCGACAGCGCCAGGCCGAAGACCAGCGCCTCGCCCCACGACCAGTCCCACCAGAGCGCCAGTGCACCGCCCAGCACCGTGGCCACCGCGATCTGCGCGAGTGCGCCCGGCAGCGCGATCTTGCGCACCGCCAGCAGGTCGTCGAGCGAAAAATGCAGGCCCACGCCGAACATCAGCAGCATCACGCCGATCTCGGCCAGCTGCGCCGCAATGCCCGCATCGGCCACGAAGCCCGGCGTGAACGGCCCGATGATCACGCCCGCGAGCAGGTAGCCCACCAGCGCCGGCAGCCGCAGCCGCAGCGCCAGGAAACCCAGCACGAGCGCCAGCCCCAGGCCGGCGGCAATCGTGTTGATCAGGGAAACGCTGTGGGGCATTGCTCCATTTTGCAGGAACGATGCGCCCCTCTGGCTTCACACGGGCATCAATCGGCCATCTTTGCGATGCGTGCGCCTTCGAGCACTTCGGGCTCCTGCGACTCGACCCAGCTCTCGTTGTTGAGCCCGGCGTGCAGCCGCTCGGTGTCGAGCTCGTTGGTCCACTTGGCCACCACGATGGTGGCCACGCCGTTGCCGATCAGGTTGGTCAGCGCACGCGCCTCCGACATGAAGCGGTCGATGCCCAGGATCAGCGCCAGGCCCGCCACCGGCACATGGCCCACGGCCGACAGCGTGGCCGCCAGCACGATGAAGCCGCTGCCCGTGACGCCCGCCGCGCCCTTGGAGGTGAGCAGCAGCACGGCCAGCAGCGTGATCTCCTGCATCAGCGTCATCGGCGTGTTGGTGGCCTGCGCAATGAACACGGCCGCCATCGTGAGGTAGATGGAGGTGCCGTCGAGGTTGAAGGAGTAGCCAGTGGGAATCACCAGGCCCACGCAGGTCTTGTTGGCGCCCAGGTTTTCCATCTTCTCCATCATGCGCGGCAGCACCGACTCGGAGGACGAGGTGCCCAGCACGATCAGCAGCTCTTCCTTGATGTACTTGATGAACTTCCAGATGCTGAAGCCGTGGAAGCGCGCAATGAGCCCGAGCACCACGAAGATGAACAAGAGGCAGGTCAGGTAGAAGGTGCCCATCAGCTTGCCGAGCGAGAACAGGCTGCCCAGGCCGTACTTGCCGATGGTGAAGGCCATCGCGCCGAAGGCGCCGATGGGCGCCAGCTTCATGATGTAGCCCACGATCACGAAGAGCACGTGCGAGCCCTTCTCGATCACGTCGAACACCAGCGTGCCGCGCCCGCCGAAGCGGTGCAGCGCAAAGCCGAACAGCACCGCGATCAGCAGCACCTGCAGGATCTCGCCCTTGGCGAAGGCGTCGACCAGCGTGCTGGGAATGACGTTGAGCAGGAAGTCGACCGTGCCCGTCATCTTGCCCGGGCCGGTATAGGACGCGAGCGCCTTGGTGTCGAGCGTGGACGGGTCGATGTTCATGCCCGCGCCGGGCTTGAGCAGGTTGACCAGCACGAGGCCCACCACCAGTGCGATGGAGCTCACGATTTCGAAGTACAGGAGCGCCAGCCCGCCGGTCTTGCCGACCTTCTTCATGTCTTCCATGCCCGCGATGCCCACCACCACGGTGCAGAAGATGATCGGCGCGATGATCATCTTGATGAGCTTGATGAAGCCATCGCCCAGCGGCTTCATGGCCTCGCCCAGCGCCGGCTGGAAGTGGCCGAGCAGCACGCCGATGATCACCGCCGTGATCACCTGCACGTAGAGCGAACGATAGAGCGGGAGCTTTCTGGTGGGTGTGATTGTTGTGTCTGCCATGTTGCCTCCGGAGGGGTTGGAAACTGTAGAACCGAATCGACCGCTTCTCTGATACGTAGAAGCCACATCGCAGAAATGAAAAAACCCGCCTCGGCGGGTCTTTTCGATCAGCTTCTCGTCAGCATGATCAGTGCATGTGCAGGCCGCCGTTGACCGAGAAGTCGGCGCCCGTGCTGTAGCCGCCCTCGTCGGTGGCAAGCCACGCGATGATGGAAGCAATTTCGCTCGGCTCGCCCAGGCGCTTGACCGGAATGGTGGCCACGATCTTGTCGAGCACTTCCTGGCGGATGGCCTTGACCATGTCGGTGCCGATGTAGCCCGGGCTCACGGTGTTGACCGTGACGCCCTTGCTCGCCAGCTCCTGCGCCAGCGCCATCGTGAAGCCGTGCATGCCGGCCTTGGCCGCCGAATAGTTGGTCTGCCCCGCCTGGCCCTTGGCGCCATTGACCGAGCTGATGTTGATGATGCGGCCCCAGCCCTTCTCGACCATGTCGCCCACCACCTGCTTGGTGACGTTGAACATGCTGTTGAGGTTGGTCTCGATGACCGCGCTCCAGTCCTCGGGCGTCATTTTCAGGAACATGCGGTCCCGCGTGATGCCGGCGTTGTTGACCAGCACGTCGATGGGACCGTGCGCTGCCTTGGCGGCCGAAAAGGCCTCGACGGTGGACTGCCAGTCGCCGACATTGCCGACCGACGCATGGAACTCGAAGCCCAAGGCCTTCTGCTCGGCCAGCCATTTGGCATGATCGCGCGTGGGGCCGCAGCCTGCGACGACAGTGAAGCCGTCCTTGTGAAGGCGTTGGCAGATGGCTGTTCCGATGCCACCCATGCCCCCGGTGACATATGCAACTTTCTTGCTCATGATTTTTTCCTTGATGTGTGCGAAAAGCCTGAACGGCCGCCTTCACTCTAGCGAGTTTCAAGCCGTCGAACTCTGAGGAAAACACTGAGCCGAGCTTGCAACCAGCTGTCACGGCGCGGCCGCATGTGCAACCATATTGCATAAGTCCGCCGCCGTCCCGCACACCCCTTTGCTTCCAAGGAGTTCGAAAGTATGAATTTCGAAAACGCCGGGCAACGCCCCCATGCCTGACATCGCCGGCCTCGAGCCGCTTTCCATCCTCGCCGGCCGTGTCGGCGCCATCCTGCGCGAGCGGCGCCAGACCGTGGCGGTGGCCGAATCCTCGGCCGGCGGCCTGGTGTCAGCCGCCCTGCTCGCCATTCCGGGTGCCTCGGCTTTCTTCCTCGGCGGCGCGGTCGTCTACTCGCGCCGGGCCGGAAAAGCGCTGCTAGGGCTGACGGCCGAAGACATGGCCGGCATGCGCGCGGAAACCGAACCCTATGCCAGCTTCATTGCAGGCAGGATCCGGGGCAGCCACCGCGCCACCTGGGGCATTGCCGAAAGCGGCGCGGCCGGCCCGTCCGGCAGTCCGTATGGCGACGCGCCGGGGCATGTGTGCGTGGCCGTCGCCGGAGAGGCTGCGGCCAGCCGGACGATCGAAACCGCCGATGCGGACCGCGCGTCGAACATGGATGTCTTTGCGCGGCAACTGCTCCTGCTGTTCCACCAGACGCTGCTGGCGCAGGATCGCCGAGCGCCAGGCTCCTAGTCCGCCTGCACCCCCGCCGCCTTGATCACCTTCCCCCACTTCTCGGTCTCGGCCGCCAGGTGGGTGCGCAGTGCTTCGGGCGTCACCTTGTCCATCGGCACGGCCTCGGTGCTCAGCTCGGCGAAGCGGTGCTTGACCATGTCGTCCTGCAGCGCGGCGCGCAGGGCCGTGTTGAGCTTTTCCATCACGGCCGGCGGCGTGCCCTTGGGCGCGTAGATGCCGTGCCACACCTTCACGTCGAAACCCTTGAGGCCCTGCTCGTCGAGCGTGGGAATGCTGGGCATGCTGGACAGGCGCTTCGGCGTGGTCACGCCGAACACCTTGACGCGGTTGCCGTCCTTGATGACCGGCGCGGTCTGCGTGGTCTGGTCGCACAGCAGGTCGACCTGTCCGCCCATCAGGTCGTTGAGCGCCGGGCCGGCGCCCTTGTAGGGCACGGTGGTGAGCTGCACCCCGATCTGGTGCGCCAGCAGCATGCCGCACAGCTGCGAGACCGCGCCGATGCCGGCGTTGGCAAGCGTGACCTTGTCCTTGTGGGTCTTCACGTAGGCCAGCAGTTCCTGGAAGTTGCTGGCCGGAAAGTCCTTGCGCGAGAGCAGGGTCATGGGCACGTCCATCACCTGGCCCACGTATTCGAAATCCTTCAGCGGGTCGTAGTTGAGCTTCTTGTAGAGCGCGGGCGCGGTGGCCATGCCCATGTGGTGGATCAGGATGGTGTAGCCGTTGGGCGCCGCCTTGGCCACGCGCGCGGGCGCGATGGTGCCGCCCGCGCCCACGGTGTTCTCGACGATCACGGTCTGCCCGAGCGACTTGCCCATGGGAATCGCGAGCATGCGCGCGACCACGTCGGTGGGGCCGCCGGCCGAGTACGGCACGACCATGGTGATGGGCTTCTCGGGCCAGGGCGCCTGCGCGGCGGCCGGCGCTTGCGCGGCCAGCAGGCCTGCGCCCCATGCCGCGGCCAGCAGGGTGCGGCCCTTCCAGTTCTTCTTCAGATTCACTTGCTTGTCTCCTTGGTTGTTGGATGCCTGTCTTGTTCCGCAGCGAGCGCCTGCAGCCGTTCGGCCAGGCGAACCACCGGCGCGTCGACCATGCGGCCGTCGAGGCTGGCGACGCCGCCGCCAGCCGACCGCACGGCCTCGATCACGCGGCGCGCCCATGCGAGCTCGCCGTCGCTCGGGCCGAGCGCGGCCTGCACCGGCGCGACCTGGTCGGGGTGGATGCACAGCTTGGCGCCGAAGCCGCCGCGCCGCGCGCGTGCGGTGTCGGCGGCCAGGCGCTGCGCATCGCGCCAGTCGGCCGTCACGCCGTCGATCGGCGCGGGCAGCCCGGTGCGGCGCGAGGCCAGCAGCAGCGCCAGGCGCACCGGCACCAGCTCGGCTTCGTCCGCATCGCAGGCCAGCCCGACATCGGCCTGGAAATCGAGGTTGCCGAAGGCGAGCCGCAGCACCTGTGGCGCCGCCGCGAGCTCGTCGACCGCCGCGAGGCCGGCCGCCGATTCGACGAGCGGCACGAGCACCCCTCGAGGACCGATGGCTTCGGCCAGCAGCCGCAGGTCGCCGGCCCGCTCCGCCTTGGGCAGCACCACGCCCGCAATCAGCCCCTGCAAGACCAGCCCGGCCACGGCCACGCAGTCGTCCTCGTGCCAGGGCGTGCCTGCGGCATTGATGCGCACCAGCAGGCGCTGCCGGCCGGCCGCGGGCAGCGCGGCGAACGACGCCGCGAGGCCTTCGCGCGCCGCGGCCTTGCGCTCGGGTGCCACCGCATCCTCCAGGTCGACGATCACCGCGCCCGCGCCGGTGGCCAGCGCGCGCGCGTGGCGCTCGGGCCGGTCGGCCGGCACGAAGAGAAAGGCGCGCGCCAGCGCGAGCGCTGCCGTGCTCACACCGCCCCCGCCTCGCGCAGCGCCGCGATGTCCGCCTCGCTGCGGCCCAGGCTGCGCAGGATGGCGTCGGTGTGCTGGCCCACGGCCGGTATCGCGTCCATGCGGTAGTCGAAGGCGCTCTGGCGGCCGGCCGGCAGCAGCGCCGGAATGTCGCCGGCCGGCGAGCCCACCTGCCGCCAGCGCTCGCGCGCCTGCAATTGCGGATGCGCCCACAGCCCGGCCATGTCGTTCATGCGCGCATTGGCGATCTGCGCCGCATCGAGGCGCTCGACCACCTGCGCGGTGCCGAGCGCGGCGAAGGTCTCGACGATGATCGCGCGCAGCGCGTCGCGGTTCTCGTTGCGCCGCGCATTGCTGTCGAAGCGCGCGTCGGTGGCAAGCCCCGCCTGCAGCAGCACCTTCTCGCAGAACACACGCCATTCGCGCTCGTTCTGCAGGCCCAGCATCACCGTGCCGCCGTCGCCCGCGGGAAAGGGACCGTAGGGATAGATGGTGGCGTGCGAGGCCGCGCTGCGCGGCGGCGGCGGCGCGCCTTCGTAGGCGTAGTACATCGGGTAGCCCATCCACTCGGCGAGCGATTCGAGCATCGACACGTCGATGTGCGAGCCCTTGCCGGTCTTGCCGCGCTGCAGCAGCGCCGCGAGGATGCCGGTGTAGGCATACATGCCCGCCGCGATGTCGGCGATGGAATTGCCCGACTTGCAGGGATCGTCCGGCGTGCCGGTGACCGAGAGAAAACCCGCCTCGCTCTGGATCAGCAGGTCGTAGGCCTTCTTGTCGCGGTACGGGCCGTCGTCGCCATAGCCCGAGATGTCGCAGACGATGAGCCGCGGATGCAGGGCCTGCAGCGCCTCGGCGCCCAGGCCCATGCGCGCGGCCGCGCCGGGCGCGAGGTTCTGCACCAGCACGTCGGCCTCGGCCACCAGCGCCTGCAGCACCGCGAGCGCGGCAGGCTGCTTGAGGTCGAGCGTGAGGCTTTCCTTGGAGCGGTTCACCCACACGAAGTGCGAGGCCTCGCCGCCCACGCGTGCGTCGTAGGCGCGCGCGAAGTCGCCGGCGCCGGGGCGCTCCACCTTGATGACGCGGGCGCCGAGGTCGGCCAGCTGCCGGGTGCAGAAAGGCGCGGCGATCGCGTGCTCGAGCGAAACCACGGTGATGCCGTCGAGAGGTCTTGTCATGGACGTGTTTTCCATTTTTTTCATGCGAGCACGGCCGTGGCCTGCATCGTGAGCCAGCCATCGGCGTCTTCGCCCCAGAGGCTGAAGGTCTTGCCGTCCGTGCTGCCTTCGGCCGGCCTGCCGTGCACGCGGAACGGCGCAATGTCGAAGGTCGGCCGCACGGCGCGGAACTCGAAGCGCGCGAGCTGCGCGCCCGGCACATGGCGGCGCAGCAGGTCCACCAGCAGCGTCGCGATCAGCGGGCCGTGCACGATCAGGCCCGGATAACCCTCGACCTGCGTCACGTAGCGGCGGTCGTAGTGGATGCGGTGGCCGTTGAAGGTGAGCGCCGAATAGCGGAACAGCAGCACGTCGTCGGGCACGATCTCGCGGCTGAAGGCGGCGTCCTTCGGCGCCGGCGTGGGCGGCGGCGCCTTCTCGCCGGGCGCGGCCGCGGCGCGGTAGACGATGTCGTGCTCCTCGGTCAGCGCAAGGCCGCGTTCGTTGCGCACTTCATGGCGCACCAGCACGAACATCAGCTCGCCCGTGCGGCCGACCTTGTGGGTGACCGAGGCGATGGTCGAGGTGCGCTCGGCCCTGTCACCCACCTGCAGCGGGTTGCCCGGCTCCCACGCCAGCCGCCCGCCGGCCCACATGCGGCGCGGCAGCGGCACGGGCGGCAGGAAGCCGCCGCGCTTCGCATGGCCGTCCTCGCCGATCTCGGACTGGCGATGGTGCGGCAGGAAGTAGAGCCAATGCCAGAGTTCGGGCAGGCGCGTGCCGGCGGCGGGCGGTGCGTCGTCGCGGTCGAGCGTGGCCGAGAGCGCACGCACGGGAGCGGCGGTGATGTCGTCGGCCAGCGTTTCGCTGCGGCCTTGCCAGGCCTGGAGCTTCGCGAGCGTGCCGGCGTCGATCGCGCCGGGGGACTTTTCTTGGACGGAATTGATCATGGGTTCCTTCAGTCGACCGCTGCGCCGGAGGCCTTGACGATGCGTGCCCACTTGGCGAGGTCGTCCTGCAGCAGTTTCGAGAATTGATCGGGCGTGGTGGGCGGCGCGATCTCCACGCCCTGCTGTTCGAGCTTGTCGCGCAGGTCCTTCGCGGCCAGCGCCTTGCGCGTCGCGTCCTGCAGCGTGGCGAGCACCTCGGGCGGCACGCCCGCTGGCGCGAACAGGCCGATCCAGAGCGTGCCGTTGTAGCCCGGCACGGCCTCGGCGATGGCGGGCACATGGGGCAGCACCGGCGAGCGCTTGTCGCCGCTCACGGCCAGCGCGCGCAGCTTGCCGGCCTTGATGTGCGAGAGCGCCGAAGGCAGGCTCGCGAACACGATCGGCAGCTGCCCGCCGAGCACGTCGTTGAGCGCGGGCGCCACGCCCTTGTACGGCACGTGCTGCAGCGAGATGCCGGCCATGCTGTTGAGCATTTCGCCCAGCAGGTGGTTGAGCGTGCCGTTGCCGGCCGAGGCGTACTGGTAGTTGGCGCCCTTCTGCCGCGCGAGCTTCAGGAACTCGTTGAAATCCTTCGCGGGAAACGAGGGGTTGACCAGCAGCACGTTGGGCACCGCGCCGATCAGGCCCACGGGCTTGAAATCCTTCACCGGATCGAAGCCCGGGTTCCTGTAGAGCGCCGGGTTGATGGCCTGGCTGCTGCTGATGGTCATGAGCAGCATGTAGCCGTCCTTCGGGCCCTTGGCGACCAGTTGCGTGCCGATGTTGCCGCCCGCGCCCGGCCGGTTGTCGACCACCACGCTCGCGTTCATCAGCTCGCCGATCTTCTGGCCCACGAGGCGGCCCACGATGTCGTTGGTGCCGCCCGCAGCCTGCGGCACGACGAGCGTGACGGGGCGCGAGGGGTAGGGCTGCGCGGCAGCCGGAACCGCAGTGCAGAGCGCTGCCGCGGCAAGGGAAAGAAGCGCCAGTGCGCGGAATGTCATTGTCTTTGTCTCCATGGCCGCATGGTGTTCTGCCGTGGCAGCGTGCGCAATCTGCGATTTCGAAACCCAGGCTTCTGAAATACCGAAGGCTCGGGCTTTACGATGGCGCCATGCTTTTCGACCTGACCGACCTGCGCCTCTTCGTTGCCACGGCCGAGCTCGGCAATCTCACGCGCGCGGCCGAGCGGCAGCACCTGTCGCTTGCGGCGGCCAGCGCGCGCATCAAGGCGCTCGAAAACCAGGCCGGGCTGCAGCTGCTGCAGCGCGAAGCGCGCGGCGTGCGCCTGCTGCCGCCGGGGGAAGCCTTCCTGCACCACGCGCGCCTCGTGCTGCACCAGACCGAGCAGCTGCGCGCCGACCTGCTCGAATACGGCGGCGGCCTGCGCGGCCACCTGCGCGTGTTCGCCAACACCACGGCGGTGACCGATTTCCTGCCTGAAATCTTGCCGGGCTTTCTTGCGCGCAATCCGCGCATCAACGTCGACCTTCAGGAAAAACCGAATGCTCAGATCCCGCGCGGCGTGCTCGACGGCCGCGCCGACATCGGCATCGTGGCGGGCCGCGTCGACACGCTGGGCCTCGAAGCGATCCACTTCAGCACCGATCGGCTGGTGCTCGCCACCTCGCGCAAGCACCGCTTCGCGAAGCGCCGCAGGATTTCATTCGCGGAAACGCTGGATGAAGACGCAATCGGCATGCAGCAAGGCAGCACCTTGCAGACCTTTCTGGCGCAGATCACCGACAACCTCGGCAAGCGGCAGAAGCTGCGCATCCAGCTCGGCAGCTTCGACGCCATGTGCCGGATGATCGGCAGCGGCGTGGGCATTGGCGTGGTGCCGGAGTCGGCGGCGCGGCGCAATCAGGAAAGCATGCAGCTCGCGCTGATCGATCTCAGCGACGCATGGTGCGTGCGGGAGCGCTACCTGCTGGTGCGCGACCGGGCGGCACTGCCGATCTATGCGCAGGCGCTGGTCGAGACGCTGTGCCAGCACTACGCCGTGGAGCAGGCCGCTGCCGGCTGAGTGCCACAAATCAAGGACTTGCGGGCGAATTCTGAAGAAGCCGATGCCATCCCCATTTTCCGTGGACAACTTTGGGGATAACTGATGTTCTTCCTTGTAAAGGCGATCTAACTTGTTGTTTTACAAGGGGAATAATCAGTTTGCTCAAAAATTGGGCGGTGAACAAAGTGATCTGCGGCCTGCCGGGTCCGGCAGTGAGCTGTTGCTGTTGTCGTGTTCGGGGCGCGTGCACAGGCCACCGGGTACTCCCCTCCGCGAATGTCCCCCGGGGGCTGCGCCCCCTCCTCCTTGATTTCGCTGCGGGGAGCACCCGATGCCCTGTGCACCTGGGCACGCTCTGCGAACACAGCCGATCAACGGCCGCTCTGTCCAACGCTCCCGCTGATGGGGTGCCTTGCGCAGCGAAATCAAGGGGGAGGCCGAAGGCCGGAGGACATTCGCGGAGCAAGGTACCCCGTCGGCGGGAGCGCGCCCTGAATGGCCGCGCCCCCGAAAGAGAGGTGCGCGACCCGGGAGCGCAAAGACCTATCGCTCGATCGTCAGCGCCACGCCCATGCCGCCGCCGATGCACAGCGACGCAATGCCCTTCTTCGCGTTCTGGCGCTGCATCTCGTGCAGCAGCGTCACCAGGATGCGGCAGCCCGACGCGCCGATCGGGTGGCCGATGGCAATGGCGCCGCCGTTCACGTTGACCTTGTTCACGTCCCAGCCCATTTCCCTGTTCACCGCGCAGGCCTGCGCCGCGAAAGCCTCGTTGATCTCGAGCAGATCAAGGTCGGCAGCCTTCCAGCCGGCGCGCTGCAGCGCCTTGGTCGACGCGGGCACCGGGCCCATGCCCATGATCGCCGGGTCGAGGCCGGCCGTGGCGTAGCTTGCGATGCGGCCCAGCGGCTTGAGGCCGAGCGCGGCCGCCTTCTTGGCCGTCATCACCATCACGGCGGCAGCGCCGTCGTTCAGGCCCGAGGCATTGCCCGCGGTCACGCCGCCAGCCTTGTCGAACGCGGGGCGCAGGCCCGCCAGGCCTTCGGCGCTGGTCTTGCGGTTGATGAACTCGTCCTTGTCGAAGACGATCGGATCGCCCTTCTTCTGCGCAATGCTCACGGGCACGATCTCGTCCTTGAACTTGCCGGCGTCCTGCGCGGCCGCGGCCTTGGTCTGGCTGCCGAGCGCGAGCTCGTCCTGCGCGGAGCGGTCGATGCCGTACTTCTTGGCCACGTTCTCGGCCGTGATGCCCATGTGGTACTGGTTGTAGACGTCCCACAGGCCGTCCACGATCATGGTGTCGACCAGCTTCCAGTCGCCCATGCGCTGGCCGTTGCGCGAATTGGGCAGCACGTGCGGCGCGGCGCTCATGTTCTCCTGGCCGCCGGCAATCACGATCTCGCTGTCGCCCGTGGCCACGGCCTGCGCCGCGAGCATCACGGCCTTCAGGCCCGAACCGCACACGGCGTTGATGGTGAGCGCCGGCGTTTCCTTGGCGCCGCCGCTCTTGAGCCATGCCTGGCGCGCGGGGTTCTGGCCCGCACCGGCGGCCAGCACCTGGCCCATGATGGCTTCGCCGACCTGGTCGGCCGTGAGATTGGCGCGCGCGATCACTTCCTTGATCACGAGGGCGCCCAGCTCGGTGGCTGCAATGCCGGCAAGCGAGCCGCCGAACTTGCCGACCGCCGTGCGTGCGGCCGAAACGATGACGATGTCTTCCATGAGGTTCTCCGTTGAAGTGATTTGAATTGAAGCGGTGCGGGTAACTCGTGCGTGTGTGTCCGGGATCAGGCCCTGGCCTTGACGTAGCGTCCCGGCGCCGGCTCGATGGCCTTGTAGGCCTTGCCGTTGCCGTAGGCCTTGGGTGCCGGGACCTGCTTGCCCGCATGGTCCTTGAGCCATTGGGCCCAGTCGGTCCACCAGCTGCCGGGATGCTCGGTGGCGCCGGCCAGCCATTCGGCCTGGGTCTTGGGGAACTTGCCGTCCTCGCGCGTCCAGTGGCTGCGCTTTTTCTTGGCGGGCGGATTGATCACGCCCGCGATGTGGCCCGAGGCGCCCATGACGAAGCGCTTCTTGCCGGGCAGCAGCTGCGTGGACGCATAGGCGCCGCCGATCGGCACGATGTGGTCTTCGCGCGAGCCGTAGATATAGGCCGGGATGTCGATCCTGCCGAGGTCGATCTTCTCGCCGCAGACCGTGAGCGCATTGGGCTTGGCGAGCTTGTTCTCGTGGTACGTGTTGCGCAGGTACCAGGTGTAGAACGGGCCCGGCAGGTTGGTGGCGTCGCTGTTCCAGTAGAGCAGGTCGAAGGGCGGCGGGGTCTCGCCCTTCAGGTAGTTGCCGACCACGTAGTTCCAGACCAGGTCGTTGGGCCGCAGGAAGCTGAAGGTCGAGGCCAGGTCCATGCCCGGCAGCAGGCCGCCCTTGCCCAGCTGCATTTCGCGGTACGCCACCATCGCCTCGTCCACGAAGATGTCGAGGATGCCGGTGTCGCTGAAGTCGAGAAAGGTGGTGAGCAGCGTGACCGAGGCGGCCGGCTTTTCGCCGCGCGCCGCGAGCACGGCCAGCGCTGTGCTCAGGATGGTGCCGCCCACGCAGAAGCCCAGCGCGTTGATCTGCTTGCTCCCGCCGATCTCCTGCACGAGGTGGATCGCCTTGATGGCGGCATTCTCGATGTAGTCGTCCCAGGTGGCGTGGGCCAGCGACTCGTCGGGGTTGCGCCAGCTCACCACGAACACGCGGTGGCCCTGCTCGTTGGCATAGCGGATCAGGGAGTTCTCGGGCTGCAGGTCGAGGATGTAGAACTTGTTGATGCACGGCGGCACCAGCAGGAACGGCCGCTCATAGACCTTGGCCGTGAGCGGTTTGTATTCGAGCAGTTGGAAATACTCGTTCTCGAACACCACGGCGCCCTCGGTGGTGGCCACGTTGCGCCCCACTTCGAAGGCGCTTTCGTCGGTCATGCTGAGGTGGCCCTGCTTCACGTCGTGCAGCAGGTTCTGGATGCCCTTGGCAATGCTCTCGCCCTGCGTGTCGATGGCTTTCTTCTGCGCCTCTGCGTTGAAGGCGAGCGAGTTGCTGGGCGATGCGGCCGCCATCCATTGCTCGACCGCAAAGCGCATGCGCGCCTTGGTCTTTTCGTCGGCGTCGATGGCCTCGGCCATGCTGAGCAGGGTGCGGCCATTGAGCAGGTAGACCGCCGCCGAGAAGGCCGCGAGCGGGTTGCTGCCCCAGGCTTCGCCGGCAAAGCGCCTGTCGCCCTCGGGCCTGGCGTCGAAGCCGCGGCGCCAGAGTTCGGTGGCCTCGGCCATGTATTGCTGCTGGATCGATTGCAGCTTCTCGGGCGCGATGGAGACTTTCGGCAATTCAGGCAGCGTTGCCCCCGGAGGCAATTGCCACAGCGGCGTGCCGCCGCCGTTGAAGGCCGAGGCCCCCTGTACGGCGGACTGCTGGAGCGATTCCAGCGCCTTGGTCCATCCCTCCGAAAGAGCCTGCTGGAAGGGCGCGAACGCGTCGGCCCCCGTTGCTTGTTGCTTCATCATGTCTCCTGGTCCTCACCTGAATCGATACGGATGGCTTGCGTATTTTGAGTATCCTGCATTTCGCAAGGCGCCCACAACGCTCCCCGCTCACTTACCGACTGAAACTTCTTGTGTTCATCCACCTGATCGTGATTGGCTGGCTCTACGTCGCCCTGATGATGGCCGTGGCCGAAGCCACCAACACCACCGGCACCGTGCTGGGTGCCATCTTCACATTTCTTTTGTACGGATTGGCGCCTGTCGCACTGGTGGTTTACCTGATGGGGACGCCGGGGCGGCGCCGCGCGATCAGGGAGCGCGAGGAAAAGGCACAGGAAGAAGCGCGCCGCGCCGCGAGCGAGGCGGCCGCAGCGGCAGGCGCGGACTCAGGCCTTCCAGACCAGCGCGGCGAAACGCCCGCTGACGCCGTCCCGCCGGTGCGAAAAGAACCGTGACGGGTTGGCGACGGTGCACCACGCGTCGCTGCCGTCGTTGCCATGCACCGATTCCACGCCGGCTGCACAGAGGCGCTGGCGCGCGAGCGCGGGCAGGTCGGCCAGCCACTTGCCGGGCGCCGCCGCGGGCAGGAAGCAGCGCGCAGCCTCGGGCGCATGCGCCTCGAACGCAGCCTTGACCTCGGGCCCGACCTCAAAGGCACGGGGCCCGATGCACGGGCCGAGCCAGGCCATGACCCTGCCGCCGCCCTGCGCGGGCTCGAAGCACCGGGCCGCCGCCTCGAGCACGCCGCCGGCCAGGCCGCGCCAGCCGGCATGCGCGGCCGCCACCCGCTGGCCCGATTCGTCGGTGAAGAGCACGGGCAGGCAGTCGGCCACCATGATGGTGCAGGCCACGCCGGTGGCCGTGGCGGTGCAGGCATCGGCCGGCGTGCCGTCGCCCGCCCCGCCCGCCTCGGCATCGAGCGCCACCAAGCCGGTGCCGTGCACCTGCTGAAGAAAGACCGGCCGCGCGCCGCCGATGGCCTGCGCCAGGCGATGGCGGTTTTCGGCGACGTGGGCGGCCAGGTCGCCCACGTGGTCGCCCAGGTTGAGGCTCTGGTAGCGGCCCTGCGAGACACCGCCCTCGCGCGTGGTGCACACGGCCCGCACGTTGGGCGGCGCCGGCCAGTCGGGCACGAGCCAGTGCGCGTCGTCCATGGCGGCGGGCGCGTTCAGGCTTCCGCGTCGGGGCACTGCGAAGGCTGGGCGCGCTGGAAGGCGTCGAGCTCCATGCAGGCCTCGAAGGCGGCCATGGTGCGCGGCAATCCGCTGAAGTCGCAGTCGAAGCGGCGGCCGTTGAAGATCTGCGGCACCAGGCAGCAGTCGGCCAGCGTGGGCGTGTCGCCATAGCAGAACCGGCCGCCCGGATGCTGCGCGAGCTGGCGCTCGAAGGCCAGCATGCCGTCGCGCACCCAATGGCGGTACCAGGCGTTCTTGGCCTCGTCGTCGAGCTTGAGCTCCTTCACCAGGTACTTGAGCACGCGCAGGTTGTTGAGCGGATGGATCTCGCAGGCGATGGATTCCGCCAGCGCGCGCACATGGGCGCGGCCCACCGGATCGTGCGGCAGCAGCGCCGGCTCGGGGTGGGTTTCGTCCAGGTATTCGATGATGGCCATCGATTGCGAAAAGCGCTCGCCCTCGTCCTCGAGCAGCGGCACCAGCATGTCGGCCGAAATGGCCGAGAACGGCCCCGTGCGGTGCTCGCCGCGGGCGATGTGCACCGGGATGTAGTCGAACTCCAGGCCCTTCAGGTGGAGCGCGATGCGCACGCGGAACGACGAGGACGATCGGAAGTAGTTGTGCAGCTTCATCATCCCGCAAGCATAGCGCCGCACCGGCAGCCCGTGCCTGCCTCTGGCACACTGCCGTTTTTTCTCCGTTCCGCTGAAAAGGACAGACGCAATGGCTTCCGAGTTTGTTTTCGCCCCGCCCGCGACCGTTTCGATCCCCGTGGTCGGCCAGCCGGCCCGTTTTCCGGTGCACCGCATCTACTGCGTGGGCCGCAACTACGAGGACCACGCCAAGGAAATGGGTTTCACCGGGCGCGAGCCGCCCTTCTTCTTCATGAAGCCGGCCGACGCGCTGGTGGTGGTCGATGCGGGCCAGACCGGCACCATGGCCTACCCCACGCTCACGAAGAACCTGCACCACGAGATCGAGCTCGTGGTGGCGATCGGCACCGGCGGCAAGAACATTGCGGCGGCCGATGCGCACAAGCACATCTACGGCTATGCCGTGGGCCTGGACATGACGCGGCGCGACCTGCAGAACGACATGAAGAAGCAGGGCCGCCCCTGGGACATCGGCAAGGGCTTCGAGCAGAGCGCGCCCATCGGCCCGATCGTGCCGGTGGCCGAGGCCGGCGATGCCGAGAACGCCGAGATCTCGCTGCAGGTCAACGGCACCGACCGCCAGCGCAGCACCGTGAGCAAGCTGATCTGGAACGTGGCCGAAACCATCGAGCACCTGTCGGCCGCGTGGGAGCTGCAGCCCGGCGACCTGATCTACAGCGGCACGCCCGAAGGCGTGGCGGCGGTGGTGGCGGGCGACACGCTGGTGGGCGAAGTAGCCGGCTTGCCCAAGTTGGCGGTCAAGATCGTCTGACGCCGCGGCTCCCCGCTCCATGATCCTGCGCGTACCCATCAAGCACTGCAAGAACTGCGGCACCGCCGTGGTCTACCGCGTCCCCGACGACGGCGACACCAAGGAGCGCGCGGTCTGCCCGGCCTGCAGCACCGTCCACTACGAGAACCCGCTGAACGTGGTGGGCACCATTCCCGTGCTCGGCGACAAGGTGCTGCTGTGCAAGCGCAACATCGAGCCGCGCTGGGGCAAGTGGACGCTGCCGGCGGGCTTCATGGAGCTGGGCGAAACCGCGGCCCAGGGCGCGGCCCGCGAGACCGACGAAGAGGCCGGCGCCCATTACGAGATGCAGGGCCTGTTCGCGGTGATCAGCGTGGTGCGCGTGGGCCAGGTGCACCTGTTCTACCGCGCCCGCCTGCTCGACGACCGCTTCGACCCGGGCCACGAGACCATCGAGGCCCGGCTCTTCACCGAGGAAGAAATTCCCTGGGAAGAGATCGCCTTTCGCACCGTGCGCGAGGCGCTCGAACACTTCTTCGAAGACCGGCGGCGCGGCAGCTTCGACCGCGTGCACGAACTCAGCATCGTTTGAAACACCACCCCATGACCCAGGCCTCCCGCGCTCCCCTCCTCCTTCGCGGCGCCTTCGCATGCGGCCTGGCGCTGGCGGGCCTGGCGCTGGCCTTCGCCGCGCATGCGGAAACGGTGGGCGACGTGGACACCGCCTTCAAGCTCATCGGCCCCGATCACAAGATCGTGGTGGAGGCCTACGACGACCCCAAGGTGAACGGCGTGACCTGCTATGTCTCGCGCGCCAAGACCGGCGGGCTGGCGGGCGCCTTCGGCGTGGCGGAGGACAAGTCGGAAGCCTCCATTGCCTGCCGCCAGGTCGGGCCGGTCAGCATCGTGCAGCCGCTTCCAAAGCGCGAAGAGGTCTACAGCGAGCGGCTGTCGATCCTGTTCAAGCGGCTGCGCGTGGTGCGCATGGTCGACGCCAGGCGCAACACGCTGGTCTATCTCACCTACTCCGACCTGCTGATCGAAGGCTCGCCGAAGAACAGCGTGACGGCGGTGCCGATCGACCGCGGCACGCCCATTCCGCTCAAGTAGACCCGGCCCCGGCGGAGTTTGCTAGCATGGACGAGGTGGCTCGCCCGGCGCGCCGACCGCGGGAACCCTCAGCAACGAATTCGTTCCAACAGAGCCATGCACCTTCAGACTTTTGCCCTTCGTACCGGCGCCGCGCTCCTGGTGGCTGCCGGCCTGGCCGCCTGCACCACGCCGCAGCCGCCCGCGCGGCCCGGCGTCGTCATTCCGCCGCCCGTGCAGCAGCCCCTGGCCATGTTCATCCGGCCCGCCGCCGGCACCACCATTGCCCGCTTCGACGGCGTGCGCAACAAGGGGCTCGACATTGCAGGCAACCTGGGCGATCCCATCGTGGCCTCGGCCGATGGCCGCGTGGTGTACGTGGGCGGCGAGCTGCGCAGCTACGGCAACATGGTCATCATCAAGCACAACGAGACCTTTCTCACCGCCTACGCCCATGCGCAGACCATCCTCGTGAAGGAAAACGCGGTGGTGCGGCAAGGCCAGAAGATCGCCGAAATGGGCAAGAGCGAAACCGACCGCGTGAAGCTGCATTTCGAGATCCGCAAGAACGGCACCGCCGTCGATCCCGAGCCCTACCTGAACGGCCGCCTGCAGCAGTAGCACCTGCCGGCCCGCGCTACAGCAGGCTCTCGGGCACCAGCGGGGCGAACAGCTCCAGCTTCCAGCGCGCCCAGAAATCCGTTTCCGGCTCCACGTGCAGGATGGTGTCGGCGCCATCGCCCGAGGCCGGGCTCACCCACTCGATGCCGCCGCGCGGCCCCAGCTGCAGCTGGTAGGCGCCGTCCAGCCGGATGAAACCGATCAGGCTGGTGAGCTGCTGGGCAATCTGCGGGCTGAAGATGAACAGGCCGATCTCGGTGTTGTGCAGCATCGAGCGCGGATCGAAGTTCATCGAGCCGATGAACACCATGCTGCGGTCGACCACGGCCGACTTGCCGTGCAGCCGGCCACTGGCCGAACCGTAGATGCCGAAGCGCTTGGTCTGCTCCACGCGCTTGGGGCTCAGCTCGTAGAGCTCCACGCCCAGGGCGAGCATTTCGGGCCGGTAGTGGCGATAGCCGATGTGCACCAGCGATTCGTCCGTGGCGGCCAGCGAATTGGTCACGATGGTGTAGCTCACGCCGCGCTGCCGCACGAGGCGGATCGTCTCCATGCCGCCGCGCCCCGGAATCAGGTAGGGCGTGGTCTGCAGGATCTCCTGCTGGGCTCCGCGCAGGTAGCGCCGCACGTTGTAGAGCACGCTGTCGGTCGATTCGTCGGCCGGCAGTCCGCGGGCTTCGGGCGGCCCGAGTGCCTTGGCGGGCGCATCGGCATAGGCTTCGGCGCGCGCCCAGACCAGCGACAGCGCACCCTCGCCCAGGTCCTTGGCGAGCGCGTTGTTGCCCAGCAGGTCGGTGGAAGTCAGCGGCTCGGGATGCAGCGTGTCCGGCCCGGCAGTCATCTGCTCGAAGCGTTCGCGCAGCTGCTGCGGCGTGGCCCCGCCATTGGAGACCAGCGACTCGATCGGGTAGACGTACGGGCTGTTCCAGTACATGTCGAACAGCGACGACAGCCGCGGCACGACCGTGCCGGCCACCAGCGTGTCGATGTCGATGAAGTTGGAGCCGCCATCGCGCAGGAAGTATTCGTTGGCGATGTTGCGCCCGCCCATGACCGCCATCGTGTTGTCCACCACGAACAGCTTGTTGTGCATGCGCCGGTGCACCCGGTCGAAGTCGAGCAGCGACGCCGCCCAGCGCGTGCCCAGCAGGCCGCGGCCGGCCGGGAAGGGATTGAAGAAGCGCACCTCCACGTTCGGATGCGCCGCGAAGCCCGCGAACAGCGGATCGGCGCCCGCGGTGTAGAGATCGTCCACCAGCAGGCGCACGCGCACGCCGCGGTCGGCCGCGTCGCGCAGCGTGCGCAGCAGGTAGCGGCCGGTTTCGTCGTTCTGCACCAGGTAGTACTGCACGTCGATCGAGCGCTGGGCGCGGCGCGCGAGCTCGATGCGCGCATGCAGCGAATACTGCGGCATCGGCAGCAGCCGGAAGCCGCTCAGCCCCTGCCCCGGCGGCGAGGCCGCTGCCACCAGGCGCCCCAGCATGGTGTCGGCGCCATCGGTGATGGCCACCGAAGGCTTGCGCTCCACCCCAGCCGGCAGCCCCGCGCAGCCGCCCAGGAGCAGCAGGGCCAAGCCGAGCAGCAACAGCCAGGGCGCGCGCGCCAGGCGCAGGCCAAGCCAGCCGGTTGGCGGGGCGGAACGTCGTGGATTGAAGGGGAAGTCTTCGGCCATCGGTGGGGTGCCATGCGCAACGTGCGCATGGTGGCCGGTTTCTACCATGGCCGCGGGCGGAGCATGCGCTCATGGAGTCCTCCTACACCATCGGCAAAGGCAAGCTGACGCATTCGCCGGCCGGCGCGTTCCACATTCGTTCGAGGAAACGAAGGACAAGGCCGGCCGGTCCGGCGCCACTCAGCGAGGTGATGGGATGACGAAGAAGAACGAAGCGCTGGCTCGCCTGGACGGCAAGCTCACGATGATCGGCTTCGGCTCCATCGGCCAGGCGCTGCTGCCTTTGCTGTTGCGCCATTTCGGACTCAAGGCGGCGGACATCAGGATCGTGAAGCCGGGCGAAGACCGCAGCGGCCTGGCAAAGCAGCTGGGCGTGGAGGTCATTCCGGTGCGGCTCGAGGAAGGCAACTTTGCCGCCGTGCTGGAGCCGCTGGTGGACAAGGGCGACTTCCTGGTCAACCTCTCGGTCGACGTGTCGAGCCTGGCGCTCATCAAGCTCTGCCGCGAACGCGGCGCGCTCTACCTGGACACCTGCAACGAGCCCTGGGGCGGCCGCTACGACGATCCCGCGCTTCCGCCTTCGCGCCGCTCGAACTACAGCCTGCGCGAAGAGGTGCTGGCCTGGCGCCTGGACAAGCGCAGCGGGCCCACGGCAGTGATCACGCAGGGCGCGAACCCGGGGCTGGTCTCGGCGCTGCTCAAGCAGGCACTGCTGAACATCGCGGCCGACACGCATGCCGAGCTCGAAGCCATGCCGTCGAGCTACGAGGACTGGGCAGCGCTCGCGCAGCAGCTGGGCATCAAGGTGGTGCACATCGCCGAGCGCGACACCCAGGTTGCGAAGGAGCGCAAGCAGCGCGGCGAGTTCGTCAACACCTGGTCGGTGCAGGGCTTCGCCGACGAGGGCCTGCAGCCCGCCGAGCTGGGCTGGGGAACGCACGAGCGGCACTGGCCGGCCGATGCCGCGCGGCACGGCTTCGGCAGCGATGCGGCCATCTACCTGAAACGCCCCGGCATCGGCACGCGGGTGCGCAGCTGGACGCCGCTGGAAGGCCCCTACCACGGCTTCCTGGTGACGCATGCCGAATCGATTTCCATTGCCGACCACCTGACGCTGCGCAAGGACGGCCAGGTGGTGTACCGCCCCACGGTGCACTACGCCTATCACCCGTGCGACGACGCCGTGCTCTCGCTGCACGAGATGGCGGGAAAGAACTGGCAGCTGCAGCACCGCCAGCGGATCGTGCGCGACGAGATCGCCGAAGGCATGGACGAGCTAGGCGTGCTGCTGATGGGCAACCCCAAGGGGGCCTACTGGTACGGCTCGCGGCTCACCATCGAGCAGGCGCGCGAACTGGCGCCCGCCAACAGCGCCACCAGCCTGCAGGTGGTGGCCGGCATCCTGGGCGGCATGTCGTGGGCGCTGCGCCATCCCGACGCGGGCCTTGTGGAGCCGGACGACCTGGACCACCGCGTGGTGCTGGAAGCCGCCATGCCCTACCTCGGAGAAGTGGCGGGCGTGTATGGCGACTGGACGCCGCTGAAGGAACGCAGCCCGCTCTTCGACGAGGAGAAGGACGAAGACGACCCCTGGCAGTTCATCAACTTCCGGGTGGCCTGATTGCTGCTGCGCAAAGAACTCGGCGTCGTCGAGAACTCCTACTACGAAGCCAGCGTGCAACGGGCGGCGCGCTTCGAACCCGCGCGCCCGCTCGAAGGCATTGCCACCGCCGACGTCTGCGTGGTGGGCGGCGGGCTCGCGGGGCTGTCGGCCGCGCTCGAGCTTGCCATGCGCGGCTACGCGGTGGTGCTGCTGGAGGCGCAGCGCGTGGGCTGGGGTGCCTCGGGCCGCAACGGCGGCCAGGTGATCGTGGGCTTCGGCGCCGACGGCGAAGAGGCCATCGAAAAGCAGTTCACGCCCGAGGATGCGCGGCGCGCCTGGGACATATCGGTCGAGGGCCTGGATCTGCTGCAGGACCGCATCGCGAGCCATGCGATCGACTGCGACTGGCAGGCCGGCTACCTGAACCTGTCGGTCAAGCCCGCGAAGTCGCGCGCGCTGCGTGAATGGATGGACCACGTGGGCCGCGTCCACGGCTATCCGCTCCAATGGCTCGGGCCCGGCGAGGTCGCGCAGTGCGTGGACAGCAAGCGCTTCGACGGCGGCACCTTCGATGTGCGCTCGGGCCATCTGCATCCGCTGAAGTATTCGCTGGGCCTGGCGTCCGCGGCGCGCGCGGCCGGCGCGCAGCTGCACGAGAACTCGGCCGCGCAGGTGATCGAGCGCGGCGCGCGGCCCGTCGTCAAGACCGCGCAGGGCGAGGTGCGCTGCAGCTTCGTGGTGCTGGCGGGCAACGTCTACCTGGCCGAGTACGGCGACGACGTGGCGCCCGAGGTCTCGTCGCGCATCATGCCGGTGGGCACCTACATGATCGCGACCGAGCCGATGGAGCCGGCGCGCGCCGATGCGCTCATGCGCGGCAGGCCGGCCGCGTCGGACACCAACTTCGTGCTCGACTACTTCCGGCTGAGCGCCGACCATCGCCTGCTGTTCGGCTCGGGCGACAGCTACAGTGCGCGGACGCCGCGCAACCTCATCGAGAAGATCCGCAAGAGCATGCTCGCGGTGTTTCCGCAGCTGGCGGACCTGGGCATCGACCACGCATGGGGCGGCTTCGTCGACATCACGATGAACAAGGCGCCCGACTTCGGGCGCATCGGCACCAACATCTACTACCTGCAGGGCTTCTCGGGCCACGGCCTGGCGCTCACGGGCATGGCGGGCAAGCTGGCGGCCGAGGCCATCGCGGGCCAGGCGGAGCGCTTCGACCTGTTCGCGCGCATCGGGCACCACGCCTTTCCGGGCGGCACCCTGCTGCGCACGCCAGCGCTGGTGCTGGGGATGATGTACTACCGGCTGCGGGACTTTCTCTAGCCGGCGTCCACCACCAGCGCCCCGATCTCGCGCGCCGGATGCCGGTGCCTGGCGAGAGCCGCGACGAAGGCCTCGATGGTGGATTCGAAATTCTCCGCCGTGCCGCGCAGCACGCCCGGGTCCGCGTCGCCCGACGGCAGGGTCTCCGGAATCTTCGCCTCGGCCAGCAGCGTGGCCGAGGCTCCGAGCGCGAGAATGGTCTTGCCGTGCTGGTACTGGTCCTTGATGAACTGCTCGGTATAGGCATGGGCGGAGAGAAGCTCCACGCCTTCGGCGCCATCGGGCAGCACCAGCGCATCGAACAGGAAGCCGGGTTCGTTTTCCATCGAAGCGTCGGCTTCCATCGTCTCGCCCTCGGCCGTGCGGAACGGTCCGATACGCGGTCCCACCAGGCGGCCGACGGCGCCTTCGGCCAGCAGCGCCGCCTGGATGGCGGCGATCTGCTCGCCCTGCACGCCGTCCGCCACCAGCAGCGCCACCTTGCGCGTGCGCACGGACCCATCGCCGGGCCGCGCCGTGAGCGACAGTGCGTGCGAATGCGTGACCTCCGGATTTACAGGCTGCGCAAGTGCGCGAGGCAGCGCAGGCGGCACCGGAATGCCGAGCCCGTCGGCCACCTGCTGCGCGAGCAGCGGCGATGCATTGACGAGGCTCGCCACCATGCGCTCGCGCACGGCAGGCACGGTGCACTTGGAGAGCTCGAAGCGGAACGCCGCCGCGATGTGGGCCTGCTCGGTGGGCGTCTGGCTTTCGAAGAAGAGCGTGGCCTGCGTGTAGTGGTCGGCAAACTTCTCGGGCTTGCCGCGCACCTTGTCCTGCTCCGCGCGCTGCGGAAAAGTCATGAAGCCGGCCGAAGCCCCGGCCTGGAACGGACAGCCGCCGCCCAGCGAGTTGGGCTCGTAGGCCGCACGGCCGCGGTGGATGGCCTGGCGGTGCATGCCGTCGCGCTGGTTGTTGTGCACCTGCGCCATCGGCGCGTTGATCGGCAGCTCATGGAAGTTCGGCCCGCCCAGGCGCGTGATCTGCGTGTCGACGTAGGAGTGGATGCGCCCGGCCAGCAGCGGGTCGTTGGTGAAGTCGATGCCCGGCACCACGTGCGCGGCGCAGAAGGCCACCTGCTCGGTCTCGGCAAAAAAATTGTCGGGATTGCGGTTGAGCACCAGGCGCCCCACGGGCGTGAGCGGCACCAGTTCCTCGGGCACGATCTTGGTGGCGTCGAGCACGTCGAAGCTGAAGGCCTCGGCCTCTTCCTCGGTGAAGATCTGCAGGCCGAGTTCCCATTCCGGAAACTCCCCGGCCTCGATGGCTTCCCACAGGTCGCGGCGGTGGAAGTCGGGGTCGGCGCCCGAGATCTTCACGGCCTCGTCCCACATCAGTGAATGCGTTCCGAGCACCGGCGACCAGTGGAACTTGCAGAACACCGAATCGCCGGCCTCGTTCACGAGCCGGAAGGTGTGCACGCCAAAGCCCTGCATCATGCGGTAGCTGCGCGGAATGGCGCGATCGGACATGTGCCACATCAGCATGTGGGTCGACTCGGGCATGAGCGAGACGAAGTCCCAGAAGGTGTCGTGCGCGCTCGCGGCCTGCGGCATCTGGTGATGCGGCTCCGGCTTCACGGCGTGGACCAGGTCGGGAAACTTCATGGCGTCCTGGATGAAGAACACGGGCATGTTGTTGCCCACCAGGTCCCAGTTGCCTTCGTCCGTGTAGAACTTGACGGCAAAGCCGCGCACGTCGCGCGCCGTGTCCTTGGAGCCGCGCTCGCCGGCCACGGTGGAAAAGCGCACGAACACCGGCGTGATCTTTCCGCCTTCGCGCAGCGGCGCCGCCTTGGTGAACTGCGGGATGCCTTCGTAGCATTCGAAGTAGCCGTGGGCGCCCGAACCGCGCGCATGCACGATGCGCTCGGGAATGCGCTCGTGGTCGAAGTGGGTGATCTTCTCGCGCAGGATGAAGTCTTCGAGCAGCGCGGGGCCGCGCAGGCCGGCCTTGAGCGAATTCTGGTTGTCCGCGATGGGCACGCCCTGGTTGGTGGTGAGCCGCTGGCCGCCAGAGTCGACGCGCACCCGGTCCAGCGATTCGATGGTGGCATTCAGGCCCGGCATGGCCATGCCGCCGGCCTTCTCCGAGTTGATCTCTTCGGACAAGGTGCTGGCCGTTGCCGCGGACGACAGCGGCTGCACGGTCTGGCCGGCGGGCGGGCGCAGCGCGTTGTCCATGCCGTGCTCCAACGGCTTGTTCGCATTGAAAGGCATGCCTGCGGCCAGCGCCTGCGCATGCGCGGCTTTTTGCGAGGGCGGATCGGGCGGCGGCCCCCCCGGCAGGTGCGCGGCGCCGCTGTCGGTGTTGCGGGCGGCCGCCGCTGCGCTGGTGGCGGCGCTGCCGGATTCGGGAGGAGAAGGTGTTCTGGAAGGCGGCATTGAAACTCCGTTCGATGGGATGGCGGGGCAGGGTTCAGCGGGGCGCGCGCTCGCGCGGCACCTTGCCCTCGGCCGCGAGCTGCAGCACGCCCTCGGCAAACTTCATGAGTTCGTCCGAGAGCGGCGCGCCCGGCGCGAGAACGCCCACGCGCTCGGCCAGGGCCTGGAATGCGGCGCGCGGTGACTCGGGCGCGGCAGGCACGGGAATGTTGCTGTCTTCGGGCATGGGACGGCCTCTGCTGGTGCCTCAGGTGCGCGCGTGGTGCGCGTGGGGCCAGCGCAGATGGCCGGAACGCCGCGCGAGCAGCAGCCCGGCCGCAGCCAGCCCGACCATCGCAATGGCGGCCGTGTTGCCGGATGCCGCACGGCCCATGTCGAGCGCGATCTCGCCGGTGCGCGGCCCGGCAAGCTGCAGCCGGCGCTTGGTCATCTGCGCGCCCAGCTCGCCGAGCCGGTCGGGCAGCAGCTTCTCGGCGGTCGGCAGCAGGATGGTTTCCTCGTCGGCCACGTGGTGCATCACGTCGCGCATCAGCGCCGAGAGGGTTTCGTCATAGTCGCGCGCTTCGGGCTCCATGGCGCGAAGCAGGCCGATGAGGCGGCGCATCTCGGAATGCTCCTCGAGCGCCTTGGTGATGCGTTCGTCGTCCTCGCAGACCTTGCGCATCTCGGGATAGAAGATTTCTTCCTCGAGCTGCGCATGGATCTCGAGCGCGGTGCAGATGGTGTTGACCAGCCCTTTCTTCACCCGTTCCGGCGCGCCGGCCTTGTACTGGTGGAAGGTGGAGAGCACGTGCGTGTGGTCCAGGCGAATCATGTTGGTCGCCGTGGGAAAGAGCCGGGAGACGATGTTGGTCATGTGGAACTCCAGGGTAGGACGCCCCCCGAAGCGCCTGCGGCGCCTCCCCCCACTGGGGGACGCACCCGGTGGCCCGGCGGAGCCGGTTCCACGGGTGCGCTGGACTGGGTCGTCGGGTGTTGTGTGCGGCGCCCGGTCAGGCGGCGGCGGTGAGCTCTTCCATGAGCTCTTCCTTGCGCGCGGCGAGCTGCTCGCGCATGGCCACCAGGTCGAGCCCCCTGGCGGCGCGTGCCTTGACGAAGATCTCGTTGCGCTCTTCCTTCACGTGGTGGTCGATGTATTCGCCGAGCACGATGACCTTGGCATCGAACTTGTCGTCCACCTCGGTCGCGGCTTCGATCTGCGCGATCAGCTCCTTGGCGCTGGTGTGCTCGACCTCGGCTTCGTCCAGAAGATCGGTTTCGCTGATCGCCTCGCGCACGGCCGGGTAGAAGATCTCTTCCTCGATCTGGGCATGGACGGTCAGCTCGGTGCAGATCTGGTTGGCGAGTTCGCGCTTCTTCTGCTGCACGTCGGCGGCGCGCGAATGGGTCAGTTCCTCGTACGCCTTGAACATCTTCTTGACGTTGCGGTGGTCGGTATCGAGAAGGCTGCATGCATCGGGTGCTGCGCGCTTGGTGGAGTTGGGCATCGTGGGCTCCGGTTGGGTTGATGGAAGCCGAACGATGAAAGGGCTGCCGGCGCCGCGGCGTAGGAAAGCTCCCTGAGTGCGCGTAGCAAGGCGCACTACTCGTGCTGCGCGTAGCAAGGCGCACTACTCGTGCGCGTTGCCGCGCTGGGCCAGCAGGCAGCCGGCCGCCAGCCCCAGGGCAAAGAGGCCGTAGACCGCCCCCAGGGAGCGCTTCGAAAGGTGGTGCTCGAAGCCCGGCCTGAGCCGGTGCGGCGTGATCGTGTAGTCCACCGCGCAGGCCAGCGCGGTGGCGGCGCCGGCGCTCGCGAGCGCCGCGGGAGCCGACTGCGCGGGATGCCGGCTGGCATGCAGCCAGCCATAGATCAGCGCCCAGAAGATGGCGCTCGCATGGTGCGTGGCATAGCCGAGCGCGGTGTGCTTCAGCGTGGGGCCGCGCACATCGAAGGCCCGGTCGCCCCAGAGCCAGTGGCTGGTGGCATTGGTCGGCGCCACCAGGCTGCCGGCCTCGCGGCGGCCGCACAGCATCAGCGCGGCGGTGGAGGCGAAGCTTGCAAGGGTTCCCGCGACGAGGCCGGTCCGCAGCGTCGAGCGTTGCCTTTCGCTCAGGGTCAGGGCGGGGGTTTGCATAGGAAACCTGTCTTTCTATGCGGGACTCGCGGAGACGGGCCGCGTCATGGTGCCGGTCGCCCGGGCGCCCAGCGTCATCTCCGTCATCCAGGAGACGAGGAGTTGTCCATAGGCTTGGCGGTGCGCCTGCTTCGACAGCGCATGGTCGGCCCCCGAAATGACGCGGTAGGTCGCGGAGCGCACGCGCTTGAAGGCACCCAGGTAGTTCTCGATGACCGGGTGCGGCACGATCTGGTCGTGCTCCGATTCCACGATCAGCACGTCGCCCGTGAAGGCCTCGCAGGCCGCGAGCGCCCGGTTGTCGCGCGGGCCCACCAGGGTGCGGCGGTAGGCCACGAGGTCGGGCCGGCTCAGCTGGCCCTTGGGCGCGAGCCACTCGCGGTCGCGGTAGAGCGCCGGCGCCCGCAGCGCGAGCCAGCGCACCGGCCGCATGGTGCTGACCAGCGCCGCCAGGTAGCCGCCGTAGCTGCTGCCGACGATGGCAATGGCCTGCGGGTCGACGGTGGGGTGGCTGATGAGCGTGTCGTAGGCCGCGAGCACGTCGCGCAGGTTGTCCTCGCGCGTGACCTCCTGGCGCAGCGAGGCATGGCGCGCATGGCCGCGCAGGTCGAAGGTGAGGCAGACGCAGCCGAGCGCGGCAATCTCGTGCGCGCGCGCGATGTACTGCTCCTGGCTGCCATCCCAGCCATGGACCAGGAGAACGCCGGGCACCATCGTGGAGGCGGCAACCAGCGTTCCGGCAATGTGCTGGCCGTCTACGGATATGTCTATGAAGTTATGTCGTGTCGCTGTCATATGGCTGGAACAATGCGTATTTGGCGAGCGGCCCGATCTGCGAGTCGACGCCGCGGTAGTGCACCGTTGCGCCCGCCGGGATCGCCGGCGCCTCACCATACGCCTCGAAGCAGGAGATGCGCACGCGCTCGAGCGCCGGGTCGCGCCAGAAGCATTCGAGCGCGACCATTTCGGCCCCGGTGGCGCCGCCCACGCGCCACGACTGCTCGAGCACGCCCGAGCGCCAGGCGCCGTCCGCGCCCAGGCCCTGCGCCACGTCGTAGTTCACGCGCGACGCAAAGAAGCCCGGGTAGCACTCGATCACCGCATGGTGGTAGCGCCGCGCCTGCTCGATCGCCAGGCAAAGCGCCGGCGGCGGGCTGGTGATGGCCAGCAGCGCATCGAAGTTGCCGCGCACGAGCGTCAGGTCGGAGCCGCCGTAGACGTTCTGGCCGGTGTTGTCGAGCGTCATCCGCTGGCGGCCGAAGTAGCTCACGATCATCTGGTCGACCAGCACCTGCCCGACGCTGTAGGTTTCCGGCTTGGCGAGGTTCTCTTCGAGCACCACGCCGTGCAGCGCGATCTCGCTCTCGTCCATGGCCGCGAGGCAGCGGTCCAGGGCTTCGGCATCGGCGGCCATCGCCTGGCCGCGCCCGCCGGTGGCGCACACCGGCTTGATGCGCACCGCGCCGCTTTCCAGCAGGTGGCGCCCGGCCCATCGCGCGTCCTCGACCGAGAACGCCGAAAAGCCGCCGAGCACCGCCTGCGACACGGCGGGGGCGAAGGCCGGCTCCCATCCCTCGGGACAGGCCGCCGCCCTGCCCACCAGCGGGTGCGTGATCGCCTTGGTGGCAACGAAGGGGTGCGGAACCACGCCGCCGAACAGGTCGTGCAGCGTCGAGATGCCGAGCGAGCGCGCAAGCTGCGTGCTGGCGATGGTGTCGCTCGGCACGAAGTACAGCGGCGTGCTCTCGTGGGCGCGCGAGGCGTCGTATTCGCCCGCGTAGCGGAACTGCTTCAGCGCTGCGAGCCGCTGCGCGAAATTGCTGCGCGTGGCCCGTTCGTGATCGCTGCCGTAGGCCTGCGGGTCCGCGCTCCAGACCACGACGCTGCCGCCGGTGCTCTTGAGGACCGTGTCCACGAGGGCGACTCCGGAGCTGAAAAGGGTGTCCATGGCATGGGCCCGGGCTTAGCGGTGCGCCTCCGGGCAGATGCCGGAGGAAGCGCCGGTGACAAGGGCAACAAGGGCAAGAGGCCGGGTGAAAGCGGATCTGTTCATCGGGAAAACTCCTTGTGAACGGTTGGCTGGGTGCATGGGGGCAATCCGTGCATCTCGATGAGGCCGGTTCCTACAGAAGGCTCTCCTGCACGGGCCTAGCTTGTGGCTTCTTTGCAGCAGGCCCAGGGCGGGCGTCGTCCTCGCGCCGATGGTCGGACAGGTTTCGGCCCGGCGGGGCGGGATAACGCGCGTCGTTGTGAAAGAGGCCTCCTACGCGGCCTCTGCCAAACCGCCCTTCTTTCCTCGGGCGCATACTCCCATTCGCCACAACCGAGGACGAACATGCCCGCTCCTTCCAACCCGGAGTCCCGTGCGCTTGCCAAGCTGGCCTGGGAGGCCGCCTGGGAACGGCTGGGCAATGCGCTGCAGCCGCCGGCCGGCTATCCGCCGGCCACGCCGGAGCAATTGGCCGAGTGCTTCGAGGTCGCGCAAGCACGGCTCGACGAAGTGCGCGCGGCGTTCGGCGTGCCGCAAGGCCGTTGAGCGGCGGCGACCCCGGCCGGCCCTGACCGGCGCGCGTGGTGGCGACTTTCGCAGCCATGCGGGCCTTTCCTACGGCTGCGGCGCCGCCCATTTGGAATGGTGGGGCGCCATGGCGCCTCCCCGCTCGCACTCGCAGCCCCCCGCCCTCGCACCGGCTCCCGCCGCGGGCCACACGGCCCTCCTGATCATCGACATGATCAGTTGCTGGGACTTTCCCGATGCCGAAAAGCTGTTGCCCGGCGCGCATTTCATTGCGGGGCGCATCGCAGCGCTGAAGGCGCGCTGCACGCGCGCCGGGGTGCCCGCCATCTACGTCAACGACAACCGCGGGCGCTGGCGCTCGGACTTTCCCAAGCTGGTGGAACTGTCGCTGGCCTCTGGAGGCGCCGGTGCCGAGATCACCTCGACGCTGCTGCCCGAGGAAACGGACTACTTCGTGCTCAAGCCCAAGCAGTCCGCTTTCTTCGCGACGCCGCTCGAGCTGCTGCTCGCCTATCTCAAGGCCACGCGGCTGATCGTGACCGGCGTGGCCAGCGACCAGTGCATCTGGGCCACCGTGGCCGACGCGGGCATGCGCGACCTCGAGGCCGTCGTTCCGCGCGATTGCGTCGCCTCGCAGACGAGCGCACGCAATGAGCGCTTCCTGCGCCAGGCGCAAGAGGCGCTGCGCGTCTCCACCACGCCCGGGGCGCGCATCCGCCTGCCTGCGAAGCGCTGATGCGTGCACACGCCGTTGGCAGACAAACAGAGAACCCGCGCCGCGCCGGACCTACGAGGAGCCCCCGCCGGTGGGTCCGCTGGCCGCGGACTGCCCCGAGCGGTCGGGCTCGGCCGGCTGGGAGATGATGTTGAGCGTGTCGCCGGCCTTGCCGATGTCGCCCTTGGCGGCGGTGTCGCCCAGCGACAGCATGCCCACCAGCCTGCGGCCGCGGTCCACCACCGGCATGCGCCGCACCTGGTAGCCGGCCATCTCGTCCATCACGGTTTCGACGTTGTCGTTCTCGCTGCACCACTTGACGTCCTTCGACATCACCTCGGACAGCGCGGTGTCCAGCGGGCGCGTCTGCGCGACCACGCGAAGCACGATGTCGCGGTCGGTCACCATGCCCAGCAGCCGCTGGCCGTCGCACACGGGAATGGCGCCGATGTCCAGCTCGTCCATGGCCTGGGCGGCCAGCGCCACCGTGTCGGACGGCGACAGGGTCCGCACGCCGCGGGTCATCAGTTCGGATACGCGTGTCATTGCCTGCCTTCGTTCGGGGGTCAGCCGCTGCGCCGCTCGGCGTTGCGCTTGCGCGTGGCCGCAGCCTTCTTGGCCGAGGCCGAGCGTTCGGCGGCCGTACGGGACGCCGCCGCGGCGCCGCCCTTGTGGCCGCCGGTGCGCGAGGGCGCGTGGTTCTCCGCCTTGCCGCGGCCGCTGCCGCTCTTCTTGCCGCCGCCGGTCTCGGCATTGACGGTGGCCCAGGCACGCCTTTCGGCTTCGCCCTTGCCCACGCCGCGATGCTCGTAGCCTTCCTCGATGTGCTCGGCCTTGCGTTTCTGCTTGTCCGTATAGGACGACTTGTCACCTCTTGGCATTGAACTCTCCTGGAGGATGAAGAAGCCTTCATGCTGCGCCCCTGGTCTTCATTGCGGGTCGGAAGACGCAGGCCTTGCGCGTGGGAGCAGTCTGTCGGCGGCGCAGTGCACGCGGCCCTTGTGGGATTGCACCGACGGTGCCTGGGGCCGATTGCACGACAGCCCGCCGCGCGCGAGGCGCGGAGTATCCGTGCGATGAAAAAGACAGTCAGCGATTTCGTGGTCCAGCGCCTGCACGACTGGGGCGTGCGGCGCGTCTACGGCTACCCCGGCGACGGCATCAACGGCCTCATGGGCGCACTCGACCGGGCGGACGGCGCCATCGAGTTCATCCAGAGCCGCCATGAGGAACTGGCCGCCTTCATGGCCTGTGCGCATGCCAAGTTCTCGGGCGAGGTGGGCGTCTGCCTGGCCACCTCGGGACCGGGCGCGATCCACCTGCTGAACGGCCTGTACGACGCGAAGCTCGACCGCCAGCCGGTGGTCGCCATCGTCGGCCAGCAGCAGCGCAGCGCGCTCGGCGGCGACTACCAGCAGGAGGTGGATCTGGTTTCGCTGTTCAAGGACGTGGCGCACGAGTTCGTGCAGATGGCCACCAGCGCGGAGCAGGTTCGCCACCTGGTCGACCGCGCGATGCGCATCGCGCGCGACCGCCGCGCCGTCACCTGCGTGATCGTCCCCAACGACGTGCAGGAGCTGCCGGCGGTGCCGGTGCCGCCGCGCAAGCACGGCACCGTGCACAGCGGCATCGGCAGCACGGCCAGCGCCGCGGTGCCGAACGCCGCGGCGCTGGGGCAGGCGGCGGACATCATCAACGCGGGCAGCAAGGTGGCCATCCTGGCGGGCGCGGGCGCCCTGCATGCCACCGATGAGCTGATCCATGCGGCCGAGCGGCTCGGCGCCGGCATTGCCAAGGCGCTGCTCGGCAAGGCGGCGGTGCCCGACGATCTGCCCTTCGTGACCGGCGCCATCGGCGTGCTCGGCACGCGGCCCAGCTCGCGCATGATGGAAGACTGCGACACCTTGCTGATGGTGGGCTCGTCGTTCCCGTACGCGGAATTCCTGCCGCCCGAAGGGCAGGCCCGCTGCGTGCAGATCGACACCGACCCGCGCGCCATCGGGCTGCGCTACCCCACGGAGCTGGGCCTGGTCGGCGACAGCCGCGCCACGCTCGCGGCGCTGCTGCCGCTGCTCGACCACAAGGAACACGGTGCCTGGCGCCAAGGCATCGAGGCCGACGTGGCGCGCTGGTGGCGCGTGCTCGAGGCGCGCGCGCATGTGGAGGCCTCGCCGGTCAATCCGCAGCGCGTGTTCTGGGAGCTGTCGCCGCGCCTGCCCGAAGAAACGGTGCTCACCTGCGACAGCGGCACCGCCGCCAACTGGTACGCGCGCGACGTCAAGCTGCGCCGCGGCATGAAGGCCAGCCTGTCCGGCGGCCTCGCCACCATGGGCCCGGCCCTCCCCTACGCGATTGCGGCCAAGCTGGTGCATCCCGACCGGCCCGTGGTCGCGATGCTGGGCGACGGCGCCATGCAGATGAACGGCCTCAATGCGCTCATCACCCTGGCGCGCATGTGGCGCGACTGGGCCGATCCGCGCCTGGTCGTCATGGTGCTCAACAACCGCGACCTCAACCTCGTGAGCTGGGAGCAGCGCGTGCTCGGCGGAGATCCGAAGTTCAACGCTTCGCAGGAGCTGCCCGACTTTCCCTACGCGCGCTTCGCGCAGATGCTCGGCCTTGCGGCCCTGCGCGTCGATACGCCAGAAGCCATCGGCCCGGCATGGGACGCCGCCTTTGCGGCCGACCGCCCGATGCTGCTGGAAATGGTCACCGACTCCGCCGTGCCGCCGCTGCCGCCCGATGTTTCGCTCGCCCAGGCCAAGGCCTACCTGCTGGCCCTCTGGCAGGGCGACCCCGAAGCCATGCGGACCATCAAGGCCACCATGCGGGAATACTGGGCCAGCGCGACGGCGTGATGAGCCTTGTCTCTCCCGCTACTGCCCGGTCTTGATGTCCGCCCTGGCTTTTGATTCTTCCTCGCTCGCGCGCGACAGGCACGCGGCCCTGTCGCCGCCCTGCCGCTCGTTGCACTTCTCCCTGGCCACCTCGTAGTTCACCGCCACCCGCGTTTCAGCGAGCCTGCGGGCATTGGCGTCGCTGGGGCTACGCTGGTGGTCGAGCTCGGCCAGTGCAATCTTCTGGCGGCCCTGCGCTTCCTTGACGCAGACTGCCCTGGCGGGCTCGACCTGCTTTTCGCACTGTTCCAGCGCGGCCTTCAGGTTGGCGCCGATCCGTTCCCGCGCCGCGCCGTATTCGACGATGGCCGGGTCGATCTCCGCCGGATGCGGCGGCGAGGTTTGCGCACCCGCCGGAACGATCGCCCCCGCCCATAGCAGCGCGGCGGCGAACAACGCGTGTAGCTTTTGCATGGCGATCTCCTGTCAGTCGCTCTTGCCGCAGTGTGGGCGCCGCATCGTCCGCGCCGGTAGGACGTGCGCCCAAGCCGGCCGGGGGGCACCGCCGACGCCCCGCCGCCCATTCATGCCCCTTGCGCAGGAAGCGTCAGCATGTGCTTACGGCCGCTTCGCAAGGCGTCCTACCGCCCCGGCGCTGCCGACTTCTATATTGATTTCGGACGCCGGATCCTCCCCTGCAAGAAAAACCACCGGCGTCAAGGAGCTCAACCATGAAGAAACTGTTATTGATGTGTGCCGCAGCCTCCTGCATGGCAGTGGGCCAGGTGCATGCGCAAGTGAACACGCCTCCCGCGGCGGCCACCGATCCGGCCATGGCCGAATACAAGGCTGCGCGCGACAAGATCTCGGCCGACTACAAGGCCGACAAGGCGGCTTGCGATGCCATGAAGGACAACGCCAAGGACGTCTGCATCGAAGAAGCCAAGGGCAAGGAAAAGATTGCCAAGGCCGAACTCGAGCAGAAGCAGAAGCCCAGCGACAGCAACGCACGCAAGGTGGCCGAAGCCAAGGTGGAAGCGGCCTATGCGATCGCCAAGGAAAAGTGCGACGACCAGAAGGGCGACGCCAAGAGCGCTTGCGTGAAGGAAGCCAAGGCCACCGAGGCCAAGGGCAAGGCCGACATCAAGGCGATGAAGAAGTAGGCAGTGGCGCACAGCCCCCGCCACAGGACCCGAGAAGCGGTGAAGCCCTTGCAGACGCTCGCCATCTCCGAGGCCCTGCGCGCCCAGTTGTCGGCCGACAACCTCCTGGCCATCAATTCGCATGGCCAGGAGGTTCTTCACGGGCTCGACTTCGACGAGTCGCAGCTTCTCGTGGATTGCAGCGAGCAGCAGCCCACGGACCCTTCCATGCGGGAGCGGTGCGCGCAGCTCGTCATCAAGCACGAGCGGGCCCGGCTGCGCATTGCCACGGTCGACGACGAACGCAACGCGGCCAAATTCTAGAAAGGCTGGTCAGCGCAGCGCCGCCAGATAGGCGGCGATATCCCGCGCGTCCTGCTCGGACACGCTCATCTGCGGCATGGCCGTGAGCGGATCGACCTCGTGCGTGTGGCGCAGCCAGCGCACCATGTTGTCCGGCGTGTTGGCGAGCTTTCCCGCAATCAGCGAACGGCCGCCCATGCCCGCAAGCGGCGGCCCCACGTTGGGCGACGAGCTCGTGATGCCGGGGATCGTGTGGCAGGCGCTGCATGCGTACTGGGGCAGCGCCCGCGCGCCGCGCTGCGCATCGGCCGCCCGCAGCGGCGCGGCGCCATCTGCCGGCCCGCATGCCGGCCGCGCCGGTGCGCCCTGTGCGCCCTGTGCGCCGGTGGGCTCCACGCGCGTGGCTTCGGCATACTGCTGCGGCGTGAGCTCGGGCAGGCGCGCCATGAACGCCACCACCGACCACAGGTCTTCCTCGGACAACCTGAACTCCCAGGCCGGCATGCCGCTCATGCGGATGCCGTGCTTGGTCAGCCAGTACAGTTCGCGCGGCTTCCAGTGGTGCCGCGCATCCACCAGCGGCCCCGGCAGCGGCTGCATGCTCTTTCCGATGTCGCCCTGCGCGACGCCCGGCGCACCATGGCATTGCACGCACTTGTCGCGAAAACAGGCCGCGCCGCGCATCACCAGCCGCTCGTCGTCGAGCCGCGGCGGCTCGATGTTGCGCGCGCGCATCTTCACCGACTGGCGCATGGCGGTTTCCAGCATCGAATAGACCGGCTGGAAATGCTGCTGCGTGGCCGCCACGTCGTAGAGGCCGCCATACACCACCAGCGCGCCCGCCGCCACGCCCGCGATGCCCAGCGCGGCGACGGTGAGTAGAGCGGTCTTGGGTGCACCCATCGGCAGCATTCAATTGGCGGCATTGTCCGACGCGCACCGGCGCCGCCATGTCGGCGCAAGCCGCATTCCAATCCGCAGAATCGCGGCATGGTGGCCGCCCCGTCATGCCCTGCCGTGTGCCCGCTCGCCCTGCTGGTGCTGGTGGCGCTCGCGGCCGGATGCACGCCGGGAGAGAGCAGCCCCATCTTCGAGCGCGCGCCGCCCGCGCAGCGCGAGCGCGGAAGGCAGCTGCTGGCGCAATACCAGTGCGGAAGCTGCCACACCATCCCCGACGTGCAGGCCGCGCGCGGCCGCACCGGCCCCACGCTCGCCGCCTTCGGCAAGCGCAGCTACATTGCCGGCCAGGTGCCGAACGGCCCCGACGCCCTGGTGCGCTGGATCGTGGCGCCGGCCGCCGTGGTGCCGGGCACCACCATGCCTGCAATGGGTGTGTCGCCCCAGGACGCGCGCGACATGGCGGCCTACCTGCTCGCGCTCGAGAAATGAACGCGGCGAGCGAGGGCGCACCCCAATCCGCCCTGCGGGCCGCCGGCCCCGTCGCGCAATCGCTGCTCGAAGTGAGCGGCGTGCTGGCGGTGGGCGGCGCGGTGATCTTCGCCGGCGTGATGCTGCTGCTCGCACTGGCCGTTCGCCACCGCGGTGGCGGCCGGGTGAACACGCGCTGGTGGCTGCTCGGCGGCGGCCTTGCTTTTCCGACGGTGGTGCTCTCGGCGCTCTTCGCCCACAGCGAATTCCACCGGCCGCCGTGGCGGCCCATTCCACCGCCCGGCGCGCTGATCGTCGGCGTCACGGGCCACATGTGGTGGTGGGAGGTGCGCTACCGCGACCCCGCCAGCGGCGCCGAGGTGGTCACGGCGAACGAGATCCGCATTCCGGTCGGCCGGCCGGTCTATTTCGGCCTTGGCAGCGCCGACGTGATCCACAGTTTCTGGGTGCCCTCGCTCGGCGGCAAGATGGACATGCTGCCCGGCCGCGTGCAGCACCTGCTGCTGCAGGCCGGCCGGCCCGGCACCTGGCGCGGGCAGTGCGCCGAATACTGCGGCGAGCAGCATGCGCGCATGGCGCTGCACGTGGTGGCCGAAGAGCCCGCGGCTTTCGATGCATGGCTTGCGGGGCAGGCACGGCCGGCGGCCGCGGCTTCGCGCGAGCTCGAACGCGGCCGCGAGGCCTTCCTCGCGCACCGCTGCAACGCCTGCCACACCGTGCGCGGCGTCAGCGAGCAGAGCCGCCTCGGGCCCGACCTCACGCACGTGGGCAGCCGGCTGCACCTGGGCGCCGGCACCGCGCCCAACGATGCCGCGCAGCTCGCCGCCTGGGTGGCCCACACGCAGCAGCTGAAGCCGGGCGCGCGCATGCCCTCCTCCGGCGAGCGCATCGGCGAGGCCGACCTGCAATCCATCGCGGCCTGGCTCGCGCAACTGAAATGACGACGCAGGCTCCCAAGGAAGATCCTTCGAATCTGCCGCCGCGCCCCGCAGGCGAGCGCGAGGCCCTCGAGCGCGCGTGGCGCCCGCCCACCGGCTGGCGGCTCTTCTCGGCGGTGAACAACACGCGCATCGGCGTGTTCTACATCGCCACCGCCATGCTCTTCTTCGTGCTGGCCGGCATCCTGGCGCTGATGATGCGCACGCAGCTCGCGGTGCCGGACAACCACCTGATCGACGCGGGCACCTACAACCAGCTCTTCACGATGCACGGCACCGTGATGATGTTCCTGTTTGCGGTGCCCATCGTCGAGGCCGTGGCCATCTACCTGCTGCCGGGCATGCTGGGCGCGCGCGACCTGCCCTTTCCGCTGCTCTCGGCCTATGCGTTCTGGGCCTATGCCATCGGCGGCATCGCCTTCTTCTGCACGCTGTTCTTCGGCGTGTCACCCGATGGCGGCTGGTTCATGTATCCGCCGCTCACCGGCAAGGAGTTCTCGCCCGGGCGCGGCGCCGACTGGTGGCTGCTGGGCATCGGGTTCATCGAGATCTCGGCCATTGCGGGCGCCATCGAGCTGATCGTGGGCGTGCTGTTCACGCGCGCGCCCGGCATGACGCTGATGCGCATGCCGATCTTCGCCTGGGCCATGCTGGTCACCGCGCTGATGATCGTCTTCGCGTTTCCCGCGGTGATCGCGGCGACCATGCTGCTGGAGCTGGAGCGCGCGCTCGACTGGCCCTTCTTCATTCCCGCGCGCGGCGGCGATCCGCTGCTGTGGCAGCACCTGTTCTGGTTCTTCGGCCACCCGGAGGTCTACATCATCTTCCTGCCCGCGGCCGGCATGGTGTCGATGATGGTCGCCACGCTCGCGGGCACGCCGCTGGTGGGCCACCGGGCGGTGGTGCTGGCGCTCATCGGCGTGGGCGTGGTGAGCTTTGCGCTGTGGGTGCACCACATGTTCACCGCGGGCCTGGGCAATCTCTCGCTGCTGGTGGTGTCGGCCGCGAGCTTCATCGTCGCCATACCGAGCGGCGTGCAGGTGTTCGCGTGGATCGCCACCTTCTGGCGCGGCCGCGTCGCGCTCGATGCGCCCACGCTGTTCCTCCTGGGCTTTCACTTCATCTTCGTGCTGGGCGGCCTCACGGGCGTGATGGTGGCAGTGCTGCCCTTCGACTGGCAGGCGCACGACAGCTACTTCATCGTCGCGCACCTGCACTACGTGCTCATCGGCGGCATGGTGTTTCCGGTGTTCGCGGGCTTCTACTACTGGGCGCCGGTCTTCAACGGCCACCGGCTTTCCGAGCGCTGGGGCCGCTGGGTGTTCGGGCTCATGTTCGGCGGCTTCAACCTCGCCTTCTTTCCGATGCACATCGCGGGCATGCTCGGCATGCCGCGGCGCGTGTACACCTACAGCGCCGACCTGGGCTGGAACGCGCTCAACATGCTGTCCACCCTTGGCGCCTACACGCTGGCGGCCGGTGTGCTGCTCTTCACGGTGGACGCGGCGCGCACGCTGCGCCGGCCCGGGCAGGACCATGGCAATCCCTGGCGCGCCGGCACGCTCGAATGGCTGCCGCCGCGCGAATACGGCGTGCGCAGCATTCCGCAGGTGGATTCGCGCTATCCGCTGTGGCGGCGGCTCGCGCTGCCGCAGGAGGTGGAGGCCGGTCGGCACTGGCTGCCGGGCACCGTCTTCGGCGGCCGCGAAACGCTGGTGACCAGCCCGCGCGATGCGCGGCCGATGCACCTGCTGCGCCTGCCGACCGACAGCTGGTGGCCGCTGGCGGCAGCCGCCGGCACCGCGGGTTTCTTCCTGCTTCTCACGGTGTCGCAGACGCTGCCTGCGCTGGCCTGCGGCGTGATCGCGGTGGCATGCATCCTGCGCTGGCTGTGGGACTCCGACCGTCCGCCGCCGGTGGCCACGGTCGACGTCGGCCATGGCGTGCAGCTGCCGGTCGGCGCGCGGGGGCGGGCATCGCACTCGTGGTGGGCCATGGTCGTGCTGATTGCGGTGGACATGACGATCTTCGTGTCGCTGCTGTACACCCATGTGCACCTGTCGATGGCCAGCGACGTGTGCCCGCCGCCCGGTGCCGCGCTGCCGCCCCTGCGCTGGCCGCTGGGCGCGGCGCTGCTGCTCGCGGCCGGCTCGGCCGCGATGGCGCTGGCCGCGCGCAGGCTGCATGCAGCAGATCCGCGCCGCCAGCGCAGGCTGCGCATGCTTGCGGCACTGGCCATGGCCTGCGCGGCCGGTGCGGCGGCGCTCGACATCGGCGGCCACCAGCTCGCCGGGCTCGATCCGCGCGCCCAAGGCTGGAGCGCATCGGTTGGCATGCTGCTGGGCTACCAGGCCTTCCACATCGCAGTGCTGATGCTGATGGGTGGCTATGTGCTCGTGCGTTCGTGGTCGGGCAGGCTGCAGCCCGCGGCCCGCGCGACCATCGACAACACCGCGCTGATGTGGCACTGCGTGACAGCGCAGGGAATCATCGGAGCGCTTGCGGTGCAGGGCGTGCCGCGGCTCCTGGGCTGAGCGCCGCTACGCGGCCGGCGCCCGCGCGCCGATCGTCCAGCAGGCGGCGGTGAAGCGGACTTCGCTGCCGTGCACATAGGGCTCGAACGCCGCGCGCATGCCCTCGGTGACCCGTGTGCGCGTTCGCTCGTCCGCATCCTGGAGAACGAGCCCGACGGGGCCGAGCCGCGTGAGATAGCCATGCAGCGCCTTCTCGGGCAATGTGCATTCCACATCGATCGGCCGGATGTCGATGCCGGCCCAGCCGCTCTCTTCCAGGATGGACACCACCCGATCGCGGTCCGCGAAGGAGAACTGTCCCGGCGCACCCGGCCTGCGCGCCGGCAGGTTCGGCAGCAGCGGCGCGGCGGCGCGCTCGGCCGTCGTCATGAATGGGTTCTCTGCGGCGCTGCGCCATGCGATGGCCCGAAGCGCGGCGCCATCCTTCGCGGCATGCCGCAGGTTCGCAAAGGCCTGCACCGGGCTGTCGAAGAACATCACGCCGAAGCGCGAAACGACCAGGTCGAAGCTCGCGGGCTCGAAGGCGTGCCGCTGCACGTCGCCGCAGATGAAGCTTGCCGGTATTCCCGCCCGTTCGGCGCGCACGCGGGCGGCGGCAATCATCGGCTCGGAGATGTCGGCGCCGACGCAATGCCCCGCCGCGCCGAGCACCCCTGCGATGGCCAGCGTGGTGGCACCGGTGCCGCAGCCCACGTCGAGCACCCGCTGCGCGGAGGCGGCGCGCGCCTCGTCCACCAGCAAGTTCTCGAACGGCGCGAACAGCTGGTCGAGCGACTCCTGCGCATCGACCCAGGCGCGGCCGCCGCGGCCGTTCCAGAGGGCGGCTTGTTCGTTGTGTTGCTGGTCCGTGATGTCCATGATGGTTTGTCCTTGGCGTGTCTGTTTGGGCGAAAGCTAGACTGTGCAACTTCAAGTCGACTTGAGGTCAAGAGGTGGCGGCACAACATCTGGACATCGCCCAAGTGGCACAGCAATCCGGCGTCCCCGCATCGACGCTGCGCTTCTACGAGGAAAAGGGGCTCATCGCCTCCACCGGCCGGCACGGCCTGCGCCGCCTGTTCGGTGCCGGCGTGCTGGAACGCCTCGCGCTCATCGCGGTGGGACGCGCCGCGGGCTTCTCGCTCGACGAGATCGCGCGCATGTTCGCGCCCGAGGGCGCACCGCGCATCGACCGGCAAATGCTCGCCGCCAAGGCCGAAGAGCTCGACCGCACCATCCGCAAACTGAGCGCCATGCGCGACGGCCTGCGGCACGCGGCGGCCTGCCCCGCGCCCAGCCACATGGAGTGCCCGACCTTCAGGCGCATCGTCCGCGCCGCGGCCTCCGGCGCCATTGGCGCACGCGAAAAAAAGAAGGCGCCGAAGTTGCCGAATTAGGTGCTGCCTCGTGCTGCACCCGGCTGCCAGACAGCCTCCTACAACACGACGGTCTCTTGGCCGATGCGGCGCGGATTTTCTGGATCGAAAGTTGCAACCCTGGGCACTGCAATCTATGCCGTCATCCCCCAGAAATGCCGGCCGGAGACTTTTCCATGGTGAGCGCCAATCCAGTTATTTCGTCGGATCGTGTCGAGGGGACATCCGTCTACAACACGTCGGGAGACAAGCTCGGCAGCATCGATGAACTCATGATCGACAAGATCTCGGGCCAGGTCCGCTATGCCGTGTTGGAGTTCGGCGGCTTCCTGGGCATGGGCACGGACCGCTATCCGCTCCCCTGGTCCATGCTGAAGTACGACACCTCGCAGGACGGCTATGTGGTGCCGTTGACCAAGGCGCAGATCGAAGGTGCGCCCAAGTATGCGAGCGACCGCGTGCCCGAGTACGACGATACGTACAGCGGGACGGTGGACAAGTACTACGGGCTTTGAAAGCCCACGGCCGTCCGTAGCCTCACCGGATACGGCGGCTGCTGCCATCGCCGCCGGGCGGCGGTCAGTCGCCGAACCAGAACACGAGCCAGGACGACAGCGCCGTCAAGGTGGTCATCAGGAGGAGCGTATCCTTCTGCCGCAACAGGCCGCGGCGGCACAGTTGGCTCAAGTTCGACAGCATCTTGGTCTCCTCGCGGGTTTGGCCCTTTCCGGGAGTGTCGATCGCTTGGTTGACATTCGTCAATTAGGGCGATAGTTCAAAGCAGGGATCAACACGCCGCGCGGACAGCCCCTTGATTGCCATCGAAGTGACCCAGTCAAAGTCGGCGGAATTCAACAGCCAAGGCCACCATCACGTAAGCAGGCAAGCACGCCTTTCCACGCGCGACTCCTCGATGTTCGGCATGCCGAACATCGAGGAGTGAAGGAGAAGAGCGATACCACGCGAATCGAGTCTGCGAACAATCCATCCTCGCTCGGGCGCGATAGCACCGGGCGAACGGACGCAGAGGCAACGGCAGCGAGCGCGAGCCAACACGCGGAATCCCTGACGAAAGGAACGGCCCCAAAAAGCCCCTCGACCCTCGAGAACCGCCGAGCCGGATGCATGTTCAAATCGACCAAGTGCTGGCCGTCGAGGTCTCGGTAACTGTCGTCGGAAGATGCCAAGGCCGCCCGGCCACGAGTCATCGCGAGCGGGAAGTGCATACGACCTACGGCCGGACATCCCGAACACATCTTCACTTATTCCGCGCGAGAGCTCCTCGGGCTCTTGCACACAAGACACACCGAAGATCGCCCTCGGGAAGACTCGCCTGCTCCCTCCTCACTCGCGCAGTGTGAACACCACTGACAGGTAGGACACCGGCTGGACCTCTATCACCTCGATGCCGTGCAGCGCGGTCGCATCGAACAGCAGCGAGTCCCCCGCCCTCACCGCAGCTGTCTTGGCACCGTAGCGGTAGGTCACTTCCCCGGACAGGAAGTACAGGAACTTGAGGCCCGGGTGTTGGAAGGTCACGTAGGGATCGGCACCGGGCAACAGCGTGACCAGATAGGGCTCAACAAACAGGTTGCCCGAAAGGAGGTGCCCCAGCAGTTCGTAGCGGTAGTCCGCGACCGCGCCGACCCGATCGACAACAACGCCCTTCCCCGCACGCACATGAGAGAAGTCCGTGCGGCGCGCCTGATCTCCGAAGAAGCGCGACACCGGCACATGCAACCCCTGCGCAACGCGCTCCAAGGTCTCCACCGACGGTGACACCAGACCACGCTCGATGCGCGAAAGCATCGAAGCAGAGACCCCCGAGGCCTTTGCCAGCGAACCAGCCGACATCTCAGCCGCCATGCGAAGCGCCCTCACCTGCGCGCCGATGCGCGCCGCAGACATGCTGCGCACGACCGGCGTTGACTGCCGCGGCAGAAAATGCGTCACCGAGCGCGGAAGCCGCAACGGTCGTGCCGTTGGAAGAGGCGAGGCAAGCTGTCGACGCGTCATTGGAATTCGCTGGCAAGCCGCGATGCGGATTGCAAACTAAGAGATCTGCACCAGAGAAGAAGTTATGAGTTAAAGATAACGTGGTTTTAATTGTCTCCAAATCCGAGCCTTCTGTCCATGCAGAAGCAAGTCACGCGGAGAGGAAGGCCACTTGGGGCAACCACATTTGAGGTCGAGCCGGCCCTTGCATTTGGCGCCGTCGTGAGAGCGCTGCGAACGGCGGATGGTGTCGGACAGGAAGCATTGGCCCACCAAGCAGGCATCGAACGGTCGCACATGGGAAAAATCGAGCGCGGTGAACACATGCCAACACTCGCCATGATCCTGCGCATCGCGAACGCTCTCGGTCGTACTGCTGGCGAACTGCTGCTCGAAACCGAGTCCGTTTTGACCGAGCAGCAAAATGCCGGGCAGCAGTCGCAAGCAACGGACGCTTAGTCCGTGGGTCGAGTGGTCGAGTTACTCAGGGCCACCACCAACACCAAGAACGGTCGAAACCTAGCATCCATGCGGGTTTCGGCCTTTTTCCTTGTGGCAGAGCCATGCGACCGAGCGGTCGGAGCTGGAGGCCTTTTCGTTTAGGGAGGGCCCGTTCTCTTCGCGCCGCCCCTTGATTGTGCGCAGCTTCGGAAGCTGGTGCCGGATCTTGCGCCCCCAGTTGTAGACCGCGTGCGTTTGGTTGCGGCGCAACAATCAGGATGAGAAGAGCGCGTCAAACAAGATGAGAAGGATGGCATGGGCGGGAGGTCGGCGGGCATAGTCCGACGAACTCCCGCCCACGCCGGCGACGGGCTCCCTGCGGGGCACCTTGTCGAATAGATGCCTGCACTGCCTGTCGATCGTCGGAGGATTACTCGGCTCGGCGACGTACTTTGCCTGAGTGTGACGGGGGCTGTTAGCTGGCTCGGCGGCCACGCTTGACCACCCGCGCGGGCAGCGTTTCCACAAGTTGCGAGACCGAGACCTCCAGGCCGCCGGCCAGCCTCCAAATGTTGAAGAGCGACAAGTTGCGCTCGCCTCGTTCAACAGAACCAACGTAATTGGGGTGCAAGCCGGCCAACTCCGCAAGTTGCTCGATCGTGATGAGGCGGTCGTGCCGTAAGGCGCGCAGATGCTCGCCAAATGCTTGTTGCAGACGCTCCAGCTCTTTGCTGGACACAGAGTCCAGTGGCTGGGGCTTGTTTGCAACTACTCGGGGCATGCGCCCAAGTTTTCAATCTCCAACACTAAGAGTACACAAACTATCAGTTTGGTTAGGAGGCGGATTCTGGCAAACTAGCTGAAAATAAAACGCAAAGTGTGTTTTGTTTCGATCAAGTTTCTTCCTTCGACAACTCAACTATCTGGAGCGGAGTGAGATTCAAATGGCGCGTCGACAGCTCGCTTCGCCTCTGCCAACGGCTCACCCGTTGCGCTTGCCAGCGTCGGTGACGCGTGTCCGGCCACGGCAACCCGCACCTGTTGTGCGCAGCCTCTCCGCAGCCCGCATCGGCGCGCAGGTGCGGGCGCTGCGCATGGCGGCCGAGGTGTCTGGCGGCGAACTGGCCAAGACCTCGGGGATTTCTGCGTCGATGCTTTCTCGCATCGAGCGCGGGCTGGTCTCGCCTTCGGTGGAGACACTGGAGCGCCTGGCGCAGGGGCTGCACGTGCCGACCTCACGCTTCTTCAGTGACCAGGCGCGGCGCACTGACTTTTGCCATGTGCGTGCAGGACATGGTGTCTTGGTCGATCGCATCGGCGCGGTGGCGGACTACCGCTACGAGCTGCTGGGCCACCTGCTGTCGGGTAACCTGTTCGTCGAGCCCTACCTGGTCACATTGCTGCCCGGCGCCGATCCCTACGTGACCTTCCAGCACCCCGGCTTGAAGTTCCTGTACTTCCTCTCCGGGGGGGTCACCTACCGCTATGGCGGCAAGTCAGTCGGGGTGAGGGCTGGGGACTCGCTGCTGTTCGAAGCGACCGCACTGCATGGGATCGAGGCCATTCACACTCAGCCGGTCTCTTACCTGTCCGTAGTGTTCACGCTGCGAGAGTAGGCTGTTCTGGCGGCACTGCCGCGCTGCGGGGCGACACGGATCCTCAATCGTCGGCGCCTTCGCAAGCCAAACTCCGGCGGCAACACTCAGCAGCACAAAGAATGAATAAGCTTCGGGGTGGGGGGCGGCGCCCGGAACAGCGCATGGCGGCAGCGGTTCCAGTCACAGCAAGCGGCCACGATGTTGGAAGCAATGGTGCGCCCGCCATCGATCTTCGCGGGTCAGGTGCTCGGCCGTCAGCCGAACCATTCGCGCCCGGTCGGGCGAGATGCCATGCGCCACTGCGAACGCTTTCGCGTCTGCGCGCTACATCGGGTGCAGACAGCAAAAACAAAGGTGGCCTTGAGCCCAGAAAGCGCTCTCGCGGAGCGCGCAGAGGTTGGTTCTGTGCGTCATAAGATTTCACGTTGAAGTGATCCCCCGTGGCGCTTGGCGCAACTCGGGCGCCGGCGGCTTGGCCGGCTGGCGGTGCACCGACGTTGCGTCGGCGCTGTCGAGATTCTCAGGTCCCGAACAGTTTGAAGTTTATTGCGGCGCCAACATCATGAGTGCCGATCATTTCCGACGACGTCCAACACACCTCTGCTTCGGCGTCCCGCTGCTCAACCATGAGTCGACTTCGCTCAAGTAGTTCTCGACCTCGCTCAGCCAAGTCTCCGACAGCGGCGGATCTCTGAACTACGTCCAGTCGGCCGCACTCCGCTACTCTGCAAACGATTCGATGAATCAAGCTCCTATTTTTGGAAGATAGCCCAAGGCATGCGGCAGAACGCATCTTTCAGCGAGACGACGCGATCCTCGGCAGCCAGCGATTCGCCGGTGAGCACGTTCACCAGCGTTGCGCCTCCGAGATCCTCAGGCAACACCACCCTCGTCCCCCTCCACGCCTCCGCATCGGGAAGCACCGGCACACCATCCGCCCCGGCGCACGCAATCCCCGCAAACAACCGCCCCGCCATCACCACCAGCGTCCGCCCTTCGTGCCTGCGCGCAAAGGCCACCACATGCCGCGCCAGCGGCCCTTCGACCGCGAGCCCTTCGTAGCTGCCTTCGCGGAATAGTTCCGCATGCGAGCGCCGCATCGACAGCAGCCGCCAGATGAACCAGAGCTTCGCGCGGCCATCGTGCGGCGACCCGGCCAGCGCCTGCACGCGCGCAGCAAGGTCGTGCCCGCCTGCCATCGCCTGGAGCTCATCGAGCCGACGGCTGCGCAGTTCATAGTCCACCGGCCGCCGGTTGTCGGGATCGACCAGGCTCAGGTCGATCAGCTCGCTTCCTTGATAGAGATCCGGCACGCCCGGCGAGCCGTACTTCAGCAGCGTGAGCGTCAAGCCGTTCCACGCACCGAACCATGACAAGCGATCGGCCAGGCGCTGGATGTCCGCAAGGCAGCCGTCCTTCGACAGGTCCGAGAGGATCCGCTGCACCAGGCCTTCGAGCGCCGCTTCGTACGGTGCATCGGGCTGGGTCCAGCGCGTGTGGAGCTTGGCTTCGCGCGCGGCCTTCTGCATGTACTGCCACACACGCGCGGCATAGGCCGGCACGTCGGCAGCATCGAGGCCGCCGAAGGGCAAGGTGCCGAGCAGGGTCTGGTAGAGCAGGTATTCGTCGGCGCGCGAAGGCGCTGCCTCCGCCTGCTCGCCGCCGCGGCACAGCGCGTGCCAGCGCGCGAGCGCGTCGCGCCACTCGCTGGGCATTTCGGAGAGCACGTCGATGCGGTTGCGCACCTCTTCCGATCGCTTGTTGTCGTGCGTGGAGGTCGCGAGCATGGTGTGCGGCCAGTGCCGCGCGCGGTCGGCGCTCAATGCATGGAACTCGGGCACGTCGAAACCGAACTGGTCCGGCTCGCCGCCGACCTCATTGAGCGAACTGAGCGGAAAGTAGCGGTAGAACGAGGTGTCCTCCACGCCCTTGGCCGCGACCGGCGCGCTGAACTGCTGGAAGCGCATCGCGAACCGGCGCACGCGCCCGGCCAGCGCCGGTGGCGCATGCGCGGCCGCGGCCTCGCCGCGCAGCGAGCGGCGCACGAAGGCGAAGACGGAGCGGTCGGCATCGACACTCTGGCGCTCGGCCGCCTCGGTGGCGGCGTCGATGAAATGCGCGTCCTGCGCGGAGGGTGCGTCGACGATGTAGGTGCGGTAGACCGGCATGCAGGCCGCCACTTCGGCGAGCGCGCGGCGCAGCGCGTTGAGCGTGTAGTCGCGTGTGCCGCGGTCGGCCCGCGCAATCCTGAGCAGTTCGGAGGAGAGCACGTTGAGCTCCGACGACAGCGCGCTGCGCATGACCTCGCGCTTGCCGGCCCTTGCGACCGAGCCGAAGTCCTGCGCCTCGCCCGTGAAGCCATGCCAGGCCTGCCGCAGGGCGTCGGCCGCGGCGGTGTCCACGAGCACGCCGTTGGCCACGTTGGCAAAGCGGTAGCCGGTGGTGCCGTGCACATGCCATTCGGCGGGCACCTCTTCTTCCGAGGCGGCGATCTTCTCGGCCACCACGTACAGCGGGCGCGCCGGCCGTCCATCGGGGCCGGTAGCCGGCAGCACGATGCCCGCGCGGCGCGCATAGCCTTCCTGCAGCTGCCGGAAGTAGCGCGCAGGGTCGTACAGGCCATCGGGATGGTCGATGCGCAGGCCGTCCACCACGCCGGCCGCGGCAAGGTCGAGCGCGAAGGACTGGGTGGCCTCGAACACCTCGTCGCGTTCCATGCGCACCGCCGCCAGGTCGTTGATGTCGAAGAAGCGCCGGTAGTTGATTTCGTCGGCCGCCACGCGCCAGTAGGCGAGCCGGAAGGCCTGCAGGTCGATGAGCCGGTGCAGCTGGTCGCGCGCCTCTTCCGACGCCAGGTTGAACTCCGCCACCGCGGCCAGCACGGCGCGCGCGAGCGACGGATGCGCCTCTGCCAGATGCGCGAGGCGGGCCTTGAACAGTTCCTTGTCGCGCACGCGCTCGGTGCATTCGGCGGGCGTCTGCGCACGGCGGCTGGGCAGGTGGCCGAAGGCGGCCGAGAGGCTGGCGAGCTGCGCTGCGAGCATCGGGTCCTTCAGGTGCGGCAATGCGCATGCAAGAACCACGGGATAGCTTTCGGGCGCCAGCGGAAACCGGTGGTCGAAGTAGCGCAGCGCGAAGCTGCCGTGCGCCGCTTCGAAGTGCAGCGCCAGCTCCCCGCTCGCGAGCACCTCGCCATAGTGCCCGCCAAGCACCGGCAGCAGCACCTTGCCGGCCAGCTCCTTGTTGAGCGGCTGCCAGTCGATGTCGAAGTGATGCGCGAAGAGCGAGGCCGGGCCGTTCTCCAGCACGTCCATCCACCAGGCGTTGTCGGCGCCGAGCACGCCCATGTGGTTGGGCACCATGTCGAGCAGCTGCCCGAGGCCGTGCGCCTGCAGCGCCGCGACGAAGCGCGCAAAGCCCTCGGCGCCGCCGAGCTCGGGATTGACCTCGGCATGGGCCACCACGTCGTAGCCGTGCGTGCTGCCCGCGCGGGCGCGCTGGATGGGCGAGCAATACACATGGCTCACGCCGAGCTGCGCGAGATAGGGCAGCACGCGGATCGCATCGTCGAAGCCGAAGCCCTGGTGGAACTGCAGGCGGTAGGTGGCCCTCGGCACGCGCGCCTGCAGCAGCGTGGACGGCGCCGCTTCCGCGCGCAGGCTGCGGCGCGGGCGAATCGCGCGCAGGTGTTCCGTGAGCCCCTGCATCGCATCGCCCGCCGCCAGCTCCTGCACGCTGGGCAGCAGCTTGCGCCGCCAGTTGGGATGGGTGTCGGTGGTGCCGGGCATGTTGGCCTGCTCCACCTCGCCGGCCACGTCCTCGAGCTGGAACACCATCAGCGCCGACGGCGCCGCGGCCAGGAACGCGTGGACCGCCTGCATGATGCGCGGCGAAGGCACTGCGAGCGACAGCGCCTGCGCCGCCTCGTCGGCGGACAGCAGGCCCGCCTCGCGCACGGCCAGCGTCAGCCGGATGCGTTCCTGCGCGCGGTCCAGCAGCTGCGCATCGAACAGCCGCGGATCGGGAAAAAGCCCGAGCGCCAACCGCAGCCGCAGGTCGTGGCCCGACCACCAACCCGCGAGCGTGGCGAGGTCGTGCGTGCTGATGGCCACCAGCGCGGCTGCCGGGTAGGCCGCAGGCAGCGTGAAGCCGCCGCCCTGCTGCTTCTCGAAGTAGAGCAGCCGGTAGGAGAGCACATCGGCGCGCGCGAGCGCTTCGCGCATCGCGTCTTCCACCGTGCCCAGGTCTTCGCCCACCACCATGCAGCCATGCCGATGGCTTTCGACCGCCACGATGGCCAGCATCTCCTCGACCGCGTAGCGCACGTAGGCGCCGTCGTGCGGCGAGCGGCCCGGCGGAATCCAGAACAGACGCATCAGCCCCATCACATGGTCGATGCGCAGCGCGCCGGCATGCCGCATGTTGGCGCGCAGCATCTGCACGAAGGGCTGGTAGTGGTGCGTGCGCAGGTGGTCGGGGCGCAGCGGCGGCAGGCCCCAGTTCTGCCCGGCCGGGTTGAACTCGTCGGGCGGCGCACCGATGCTCGCGCCGACCGCGAAGCAGTGGCGCGCGGCCCAGGCGTCGGAGCCGCCGCGGTCCACCGACACGGCCAGGTCCAGGTAGAGCCCGATGCCCATGCCCAGCGCCTTGCAGCGTTCGCCCGCGCGCGCAAGCTGGTGCTCGGCCACCCATTGCAGGTACTGGTGGTATTGCAGCCGCTCGGCATGCTCGGCCGCAAAGGCCTGCACCTCGGGCGAATCCGCCTCCCGATAGGCTTCGGGCCAGGCGAGCCAGCCCCAGCACTGCGGATCGGCCGCGGCAAAGTGGGCCTGCAGCGCCTCGAACAAGGCGTGCTGGCGCAGCGGCTCGCCCTGCGCCGAGACAAAGGCCAGGAAGGCCTCGCCGCGTGCATCGGGAGCGCCGGCCGGCGAAAGATGCCGCGCGCGAAAGTGCTCGAACAGCAGCTCCAGCACTTCGAACTTGGCGGTGGCCACGCCGGCATGGTCGACCAGCGGCGCGGCCCGCAGCGCCGCGAGCCGGCCCTGGAACCCCGGCGATTCGACGTGCCGGCGCGCGGCCTCGCAGGCGGCGAAGTCGTCGACCGCCTCGACGTCGATGTACAGCACGTTGATCCATTGCCGCGACGACGGGCTGTAGGGGCTGGCGCGCGGCGGATCGGTCGGGAACAGCGCATGCAGCGGGTTCAGGCCGATCAGGTCGGTGCCCTGCCCGGCCATGCGGTCGACGAGCGCTTCGAGGTCGCCGAAATCGCCGATGCCCCAGTTGCGCGCCGAACGCAGCGCATACAGCTGCAGCGCCGGCCCCCAGACGCGGCCACCGTCCTGCACGGCGGGCGGGCGGTAGCAGCGGCCGGGCGAAGCGACGAGCAGGGTCTCGCCGGCCAGGCCGTCGATCTGCAGCCAGTGATAGCCGGGCGCGAGCGGCTCGGCCAGCTGCAGCGTGCAGCTGCCATGCGGCCAGGGCTGCGCGTCGGCTTCGCCCTCGCGCACGAGCCCCTGCTCGTCGCGCAGCCGCCAGCGCAGGCTGCCTGAGCGCTGCGGCAGCTGCAGCGACCAGTGCGGTGCATGCGCCTGCACCACCTGCACCGGTGGCATGGCGGGCGCATCGGCCTCTGCGCCAGTTGCGGCACCCGCCTGCACGCCGAACTCGGCCAGCAGCGCGGCCAGGTTCTCGGGCGATGCATGGCGCAGCGTTCCGAAGGCGTCGTGGTAGGCCGGCGAGATGCCGTAGTGCCGGCACAGGCGCTCCAGCACATCGTCGCTCCAATGACCCGGATCAGCCACCGGCGATGTCCTCCAGCGTCGCATGCACGGCGCCCCGCTCGAGCTGCAGGCCCGCCGCCGCGGCCACGGCGCCCCTGCTGTAGAGCACCGTGCCCGCAGGCGCGGCTGCTTCCACCGCAGGCTGCGCACCAAGATTCGCAAGCAGATGAAGGCGCTTGTCCGAGAGCTTCCACTGAACCCGGATCATCCCGTCTTCGCAGCCATGGCTTCCCGCGCCGCGCACGCCGGCCAGGTGCGGCACCAGCAGCCGATGGCGCGCGTCGAGCAATTGCTGCACCTCGCACAGCTGCGCGAAATGCGCCCGCGTGCCGCGCTCGCGCCAGCGCAGCTTCGAGGCTTGGAAGGTCTGGTCCGCATTGGGATCGGGAATGCGCGCACGCGCGGCTTCGTCGGCAAAGGCGGCGAAGCGGCCGAACTCTGCGCGGCGCCCTTCGGCCACGGCCGAGGCCAGTTCGGGGCCGAAGTCGCAGAAGTACAGGAACGGCGAGGAAGCCGCGAACTCGTCGCCCATGAAGAACATGGGCACGTGTGGCGACAGCAGCACGCAGGCCAGCGCGGCGCGCACCAGCACCGGATCGCCGAGCGCATGGATGCGCTCGCCGAACGCGCGGTTGCCGACCTGGTCGTGGGTCTGCAGGTAGGACACGAAAGCGGTCGGCGGCAGCTGCGTGCTGGGTTCGCCGCGCGGCTCCCCGCCGCGAAAGGCCGAGGGCTGCCCCTGGTAGATGAAGCCTTCGGCCAGCGCACGCGCAAAGCGGGCCGCGGCGTCGTCGGCATAGTCGGCGTAGTAGCCGTCGCGCTCGCCGGTGGCCAGCACATGGGCGGCGTGGTGCAGGTCGTCGTTCCATTGCGCGGTGCCCGCCACCGGCAGGCCGTTGCCGTCGCGCGCCAGCAGCGAGGCCTGGTTGGCGTCGTTCTCCAGCACCAGGTGCACCTGCCGCTCGCGCGCCGGCCCGGCGTTCAGCGCCTCGCGGATCTCCTGCACGATGTGCCTGGGCGAGGCATCGCGAATGGCATGGATCGCATCCATGCGCAGGCCGTCGAAGTGGAATTCTTTCACCCAGTACAGCGCGTTGTGGACGAAGAAGTCGCGCACGGTGCGCGAGCCCGGCCCGTCGAAGTTGATGGCCGCGCCCCATGGCGTGTGCTGGGCCGCGTCGAAGAATTCGGGGCAGCAGGCGTGCAGGTAGTTGCCCTCCGGCCCGAAGTGGTTGTAGACCACGTCGAGCAGCACCATCAGCCCCAGCGCATGCGCGCTGTCGACGAGGGCCTTGAGCTCGTCGGGCGTGCCGTAGCTGGCGTCGGGCGCGAACTGCAGCACGCCGTCGTAGCCCCAGTTGCGCGCACCGGGAAAATCCGCGAGCGGCATGAGCTCGACCGCGGTAATGCCCAGTTCCGCCAGCTCGCCGAGCCGCTCGCGCGCGGCCCGGAAGGTGCCTTCCGCGGTGAAGGTGCCAACGTGCAGTTCGTAGACCACGGCCTCGTGCCAGGGCCTGCCGCGCCAAGCGGTGTCGGCCCATTCGTAGAGGGCCGGATCGACCACCTGGCTCGGACCGTGCACGTCCTGCGGATTGAAGCGCGAGGCCGGGTCGGGCATGGTGGTGCCGTCGGCGAGCCGGTAGGCATAGAGGTCGCCAGCGCGCGCATCGGCGAGCGTGAGGCGGTGCCAGCCGTCCGTGTCCTGCGCCATGGCGTGCGAGGCCTCCTTCCCGCCCGCCGGTGTGTGCACGAGCGTGACGCCATGCATGGACGGCGCCCACAGTGCAAAGTCCACGCCGCCATCGCCGCGCACCGTGGCGCCGAACGGCATGCGGTGGAAACGCTTCATGGCCGCACGTCCGGCCGGCTCAGCACCACTAGCGAGCGGCACTGCAGCGGATAGGCGGGCTCGGACCAGGCGGGCGCGAGCGCGGCCACGTCCTCGGTGGCGGGCGGCGGGGTGCCGCTGGCGGTGTCGAGCAGCAGCCGCCACGCGCCATAGGGAGCGGGCGGCAGGGTGAACGGGATCTCGTCGTGGTGCGCGTTGAACAGCACCAGAAAATCATCGTCGTGCAGCGCCTCGCCGCGCGGCCCGCGGTCGGCAATGCCGCCGCCGGACATGTACATCGCCAGGCAGCGCGCGTTGGCGTCGCTCCAGTCCTCGGGGCGCATCTCGGCGCCGTCGGGCCGCAGCCAGACCACGTCGGTCACGCTCTCGGCCTCCGAGGGCTTGCCGGCAAAGAAGCTGCGGCGCCGGAACGAGGGGTGGGCGCGCCTGAGCGCGATGGTGCGCTCCACGAAGGTGATCAGCGCCTGCCGCTCGGGCGTGGGCGTCCAGTCGAGCCAGCTGATGTCGTTGTCCTGGCAGTAGGCGTTGTTGTTGCCGTTCTGCGTGTGGCCGCGCTCGTCGCCGGCCAGCAGCATCGGCACGCCTTGCGACAGCAGCAGCGTGGCCAGCAGGTTGCGCTTCTGGCGCTCGCGCAGCGCGGCGATCTCGGGGTCCTCCGTCGGCCCTTCGGCGCCGCAGTTCCAGGAGATGTTGTGGTTGCTGCCGTCGCGGTTGTCCTCGCCGTTGGCCTCGTTGTGCTTGTCGTTGTAGGAGACCAGGTCGTCGAGCGTGAAGCCGTCGTGCGCGGTGATGAAGTTGATGCTCGCGTTGGGCCGCTTGCCCGACCAGCCGTACAGGTCTTCCGAGCCGGTGAGCCGCTTGCCGACCTCGCCGATCACGCCCGGGTCGCCCTTCCAGAAACCGCGCATGCCGTCGCGGTAGCGGTCGTTCCATTCGGCCCAGCCGAGCGGGAAGTTGCCCACCTGGTAGCCGCCGTGGCCCAGGTCCCAGGGCTCGGCGATGAGCTTGACGCGGTTGAGCGTCGGGTCCTGGCGGATGGCGTCGAAGAAGCCGCCCAGGTTCTCGACCTTGCCGGCCTCGCGCGCGAGCGCCGAGGCCAGGTCGAAGCGGAAGCCGTCCACGTGCATTTCCTCGGCCCAGTAGCGCAGCGAATCCATCACCAGCTGCAGCGCATGCGGATGCTCCAGGTTGACGGTGTTGCCGCAGCCGGTGAAGTCGTCGTAGTAGCGCCGGTTGTCGGCGTTGACGATGTAGTAGGAGGCGTTGTCCACGCCGCGCATCGAGAGGGTGGGCCCGAGCTGGTTGCCTTCGCAGGTGTGGTTGTAGACCACGTCCAGGATCACCTCGATGCCGGCCGAGTGCAGCGTCTTCACCATGGTCTTGAACTCCTTCACCTTGCCCGAGGCGCTGTAGCGCGTCTCGGGGGCGAAGTAGGCCAGCGAGTTGTAGCCCCAGTAGTTCTGCAGGCCCTTCTCCGCCAGGTGCCGGTCGTTGAGGAAGCTGTGCACCGGCAGCAGCTCGATGGTGGTCACGCCCAGGCGCTTGAGGTAGTCGACCACGGGCGCGCAGCACAGGCCGCCGTAGGTGCCGCGCAGCTCGGGCGGCACGTCGGGGTGGCGCATGGTGAAGCCGCGCACGTGCAGCTCGTAGATCACCATGTCCTGCCAGGGCACCGAGGGCCGGCGGTCGTCGCCCCAGGTGAAGGCCGGCTCCAGCACGCGGCCCTTGGGCACCAGCGGCGCGCTGTCGCGGCGGTCGAACGAGAGGTCTTCGCGCTTGCTGCCGACCGTGTAGCCGTAGAGCGCATCGCCCCAGCGCAGTTCGCCCACCAGGTCTTTTGCGTAGGGATCGACCAGCAGCTTGTGCGGGTTGAAGCGGTGGCCCTCCTCGGGCTTGTAGGGGCCGTGCACGCGGTAGCCGTAGGCCTGGCCCGGGCGGGCTTCGGGCAGGTAGCAGTGCCATACGCCGTCGGTGCGCTCCCGGATCGGGATGCGCTGGATTTCGTGGCGGCCCTTGTCGTCGAAGAGGCACAGGTCCACCCCTTGTGCGTGCTGGGAAAAAAGCGCGAAGTTCACGCCCTCCCCGTCCCAGTTGGCGCCCCGCGGATAGGGGCGCCCCGGCCAGACGGCCGAGATCGGATTGCGTTGGCTGCTGCGTGTCATCAAGTTGGATGTGGGAGAAAGAAATTTCAGCGCGGCGGGCGCTCGTCGAACGGGTTCGGCTTGGGCCTGGCCGTGCCGCTGCTGCTGTCGCTGCCGTCCTTCGGCAGGCGCGGCCACCAGCGTTCGATCTGCTCGGCCGCCCAATCCTTGCCCGCCAGGCCGAAGGCCAGCGCCAGCGCGAACACCACGCCCGCCAGGATCACCAGGAAGCTTTCGCGCACGATGTCGCCGCCCACCTTGACCTGGTCCAGCGCAATCAGGATGACGAAGGCCATGACCGCGTAGCGCGCGATCTGGCCCAGCAGCATGGCGTCGCGCAGCTGCGCGCCCCGGAAGTAGCTCGACACCGCCTCTCCCACGAAGCGGGCAAAGTAGGAACCGAAGGCCAGCACCAAAAGGGCCACGAAGAGATTGGGCACGAACCACACGACGCGCCCGAGCAGGTCGGCGATGTAGCTCAGGCCCATGCCGTTGAACGCCAGCAGCAGTGCCGCAAAGATCACCAGCCAATAGGCCAGCACGCCGAACAGGCTGCAGGTGTCGCCCGGCCAGCCGCCCTGGCGCAGGAAGTTGTCCAGGCCCGCGCGCTCGGTCAGCACGTTGAAGTTGATCGCGCGCAGCGCCTTGGTCACCGCAAAGCGCGCGGCCTTGGCAATGAGCCAGCCGGCAAGCACCACCACCAATGCAATCGCCAGGCGGGGCACGAAGGCCCCGACCTGGTAGAGCATTGCGTTCAGCGGCTCCAGGTGAATGCCAAATCGGTCCATGTTTCTCTCCGGTGCGTGGTTGCGGTTGCGGACGAAGGCGGTGGATGCGGTGCAAGCATCAACCGGGCCGCTCCACCTGCAGCAGCGCGAGCACGCCGTTCAGCGGCACCTGCGCCCAGTCGATGCGGTTGTTGAGCTCGTAGCGCAGCTCGTACAGCGCCTTCTCGGTCTCGAACAGCGCGAGCAGGTCGGCGTCGATGCGGGTGGCCTCCTCGCCCGCGCCGGCCTCCATGTAGCCGTCCAGGAAGGCCTGGCGTGCCGACTGCTCCCAGGCCGCGGCGGGCGGCCCCAGGTAGGCGGCCTCCTCCACGCTCTGCGCAACGCGGCGCAGCGCGGACCAGCGCGCATAGTTGAACGAACGCAGCATGCCGGCCACGTCGCGCAGCGGCGAGCCCTTGGCGCGGCGCTCGTCGAAGCTGCGCGCGGGCTCGCCTTCGAAGTCGATGATCACGAAGTCGTTGTCCCGCAGCAGCACCTGCCCCAGGTGCAGGTCGCCGTGGTAGCGGCTCTTGATGCCGCCTTGCGCCTGCGGCCTGCGCGCCGCGATGGAGCCCTGCAGCGCGTCCTCCATGGCCAGAAGGGCCTGGGCATCGGGCTGCGCCGGCGCCGGCAGCTGGGCCAGCCTTTCGCGCAGCAGCGCCAGCGTGGCGGTGGCGTCGGCGCGGGCCTGCTCCGCATAGCGGGCGATGTCGCTGTCCAGCAGCGGCTCGGGATCGAAGGCCGCCGCGCCGGTGCGCAGCGCAAGCGCCTGGTGCAGCTCGGCGGTGCGCCGGCCCAGCGTGGCCATGAGCGCGAGAAAGCCGCCGTGCACGGCCATCGGGTCCGGCAGCGCGCCGTTGGTGGTGGCGAAGTCGCGCAGGAAGCGCTCCAGGTAGCCCAGCGTGTGGTCCCAGCCATCGCCCTGGTTCGACACATAGGACTGCACCATGGCCAGGGTCATGGTGCGCCCGTCGTTGCCGGTGTATTCGAGCGCGCCCAGCACCGGGACGCAGTGCGGATATTTGGCCACCTCGGTCAGGAAGCGGCCCATCTCCAGCTCGGGGTTCAGGCCTTCGCGCAGGTGGCGGTAGCCCTTGAGGAACAGGGTTTCGTCGAGCGTGACCACGGTGTTGCTGCTCACGCCGCTCGGCCGGCCGATCGGCAGACTGGCGATGTCGGCCTCCACTTCGGCAAAGGCCGCCGTCGCGCGAAAGCGCAGCCGCCCCTGGGCGGTTTCCAGTTCCATGCCGCTGCGGATGGCCAGCACCAATTCGCGGCAGAAGGCTTCGTCATAGAACGCATCGCCCATCAGCCCCACCTGCGCCTGTTGCCGCACCTTGGCGAGCGCGGCCTGCGCGACGCCGGCCATGCGCTCCTCGTCGCGCTCTTCCCAGGCCAGTGCCAGCGGCATGAAGTAGGTGGCGCCGCCGGGCGGCCCATCGAGTTCGAGCAAGGGCAGCATCCAGCTGAGCGGGCCTGCCTCCCAGATGACGTGGTCCGCCAGGCGCGCGCGCTCGATGGGGGTGCCCTTGGATGCATACCAGCGCTGGATCTCGATGTGGCGCGGCAGCGTCTCCAGCTCGAACTGGTTGCGCATGCGCTCCGACATGCCGATGCGCCAGGGCATCACGCGGTCGCGGAAGAAGCTGGTCCAGCCGTCGAACAGCACCAGCGTGGGCCACTCCTGCAGCGCCACGCCTTCCTGGTGCCAGCTCGGCATCTCGGCATCGGAAGTGAGCCTGAACCAGTAGAAGCCGTACGAGGCCAGCGTGAGCAGGTAGGGCAGCTCGCCGATGGGCGGAAACGGCGCGCGGCCCAGCATCTCGATGGGCACGCGGCCCTTGAAGGCCGAGAGATCCAGCTCCACCGGCTGCGCGGCGCGAGACAGGTTGAACACCGTGAGGATGATGTCCTCGTCGTACTCGCTCAGGTAGGCCAGGATCTTGCGGTTGCCCGGCTTCAGGAAGCGCCGCTTGCCGCGGCCGAAGGCGTGGCTGGTCTTGCGCACGGCCAGCATGCGCTTGGTCCAGTTGAGCAGCGAGCTGCTGTCGCGCGCCTGTGCCTCCACGTTGAGCGCCTCGTAGCCGAACATCGGGTCCATGATGGGCTGCAGGTACAGCCGCTGCGGATCGGCGCGCGAGAAGCCGGCGTTGCGGTCGGGGCTCCACTGCATGGGCGTGCGCACGCCGTTGCGGTCGCCCACGAACACGTTGTCGCCCATGCCGATCTCGTCGCCGTAGTAGATGATCGGCGAGCCGGGCATCGACAGCAGCATGCCGTTCATGAGCTTCACGCGGTCGATGTCGTTTTCCATCAGCGGCGCCAGGCGCCGGCGGATGCCCAGGTTGATGCGCGCGCGCAGGTCGGCCGCGTACATGGTGTACATGTAGTCGCGCTCCTTGCTGGTGACCATCTCGAGCGTGAGCTCGTCGTGGTTGCGCAGGAAGATGGCCCACTGGCAGCCCTCGGGAATGTCGGGCGTCTGCTGCATGATCTCGACGATGGGGTGCCGGTCTTCCTGCGCAATGGCCATGTACATGCGCGGCATCAGCGGAAAGTGGTACGCCATGTGGCACTCGTCGCCATCGCCGAAATACTCGCGCACGTCTTCCGGCCACATGTTGGCCTCGGCCAGCAGGAAGCGGTTCTTGTACTGCGCATCGATCGCCGCGCGCAGCTGCTTGATCACCGCGTGGGTCTCGGGCAGGTTCTCGTTGCTGGTGCCGTCACGCTCCACCAGGTAGGGAATGGCGTCGAGCCGGAAGCCGTCCACGCCCATGTCGAGCCAGAAGCGCATCACCTTGAAGATGGCTTCGAGCACCGCGGGGTTGTCGAAGTTGAGGTCCGGCTGGTGGCTGAAGAAGCGGTGCCAGTAGTAGGCCTTGGCCACCGGGTCCCAGGCCCAGTTGGAGGTCTCGGTGTCGGTGAAGATGATGCGCGTGCCCTGGTAGATCTGGTCGGTGTCGCTCCACACGTAGAAGTCGCGCTCGGGCGAGCCCGCCGGCGCGCGCCGCGCGGCCTGGAACCAGGGGTGGTCGCTCGAGGTGTGGTTGATGACCAGCTCGGTGATCACCCGCAGCCCGCGCTCGTGGGCGGCGTCGAGCATCTCGCGGAAGTCGTCCAGCGTGCCGTACTGCGGGTTCACGTCCTCGTAGGCCGAGATGTCGTAGCCGTCGTCGCGCAGCGGCGATGGATAGAAGGGCATCAGCCAGATGGTGTTGACGCCCAGTTCCTTCACGTAGTCGAGCTTGGCCGTGACGCCCTTGAAGTCGCCGATGCCGTCGTTGTTGGAGTCGAAGAACGCCTTGACGTTGAGCTGGTAGATCACCGCATCGCGGTACCACAGCGGGTCGTCGCTGATGTCGATCTCTACCGTTTCGAGCGCAATGTGGGAGACAGGGGCGTTCATCGTTGCGGCCTCACAGGAAGTAGTCGAAGTCGCGCTCGTCGCCGTGGCGCCGCCGCACCACGAAGATGTGCGCGGGCACGCTGTGCGGATCGAGCTTGACGTAGTGCCAGCCGCCCTGCCAGATGAAGCGCTGCCCGCTCAGCAGGTCGTGCATCTGGAACGGGCGCGAACGCTCGACGTTCACGCTTTCGGGGTCGAGCTCGAGCCAGCCCGACTGCACGTTGTGCGGATCGAGGTTGACCACGGTCACGACCACGTTGTCGCCGGCCTCCGACACCTTGGCATAGGCCAGCAGCTGGTCGTTGTCGATGCGCAGGAAGCGCAGGCCGCGGTCCCAGTGCAGCGCCGGGTTCTCGCGGCGGATGCGGTTCACGCGCGTGATGAACGGCGCCAGGCTGCCCGGGTCGTCGTGGTTCCAGTGGCGCAGCTGGTATTTTTCGGAGTCGAGGTATTCCTCGCTGCCGGACGAGCGCGGCCGGTGCTCGCGCAGCTCGTAGGCCGGCCCGTAGATGCCGTAGTTGGCCGCGAGCGTGGCGGCCAGCACCAGCCGCGCCATGTAGACCGAGGCCTCTCCGCCCTGCAGCTGCTCGTGCAGGATGTCGGGCGTGTTGGGCCACACGTTGGGCCTGAAGTAGTCCACGCCCGGTGGCGTGGAAAGCTCGGTGAAGTATTCGACCAGCTCCTGCTTGGTGTTGCGCCAGGTGAAGTAGGTGTAGGACTGCGAGAAGCCCAGCTTCGCGAGCCGGTGCATCACCTTGGGCCGCGTGAAGGCCTCGGCCAGGAAGATCACCTCGGGGTGCTGGCGCCGGATCTCGCCGATCACCCATTCCCAGAACGCGAAGGCCTTGGTGTGCGGGTTGTCGACGCGGAAGATGCGCACGCCCTCGCCTATCCAGTGCTCGATCACGCTGCGCAGCTCGGCCCAAAGGCCGCGCCAGTCCTCGCTCTCGAAGTTGAAGGGGTAGATGTCCTGGTACTTCTTGGGCGGGTTCTCCGCATACTGCACGCTGCCGTCGGGGCGCCAGCGAAACCAGTCGGGGTGCGCCTTCACGTAGGGATGGTCAGGCGCGCACTGGAAGGCGATGTCCAGCGCGATCTCCAGCCCGTGCGAGGCCGCCTCTGCGCAGAGGTGGCGAAAGTCTTCCGCCGTGCCCAGCGCCGGAAGAATGGCCTTGTGGCCGCCCTCGGCCGCGCCAATGGCCCAGGGGCTGCCGACGTCGTCCGCGCCGCTGGCCAGCGCGTTGTTGGGGCCCTTGCGCTGCAGCCGGCCGATCGGGTGGATCGGCGGAAAGTACAGCACGTCGAAGCCCATGGCGGCAATGGCGGGCAGCCGCGCCTCCACGTCCTTGAAGGTGCCGTGCACGCCGGGCGTGGTGCCGGCCGAACGCGGGAACAGCTCGTACCAGGTGCTGAAGCGCGCACGCTCGCGCTCGGCCTCCAGCGGCAGCTCGAGCGAAAAGCGCACCTCGTGCCGGCGGTCGGGGTGGCGGCGCGCCAGCATGGCGAGCTCCTCGTCCAGCGCCAGCGCCTTGAGCGCCGACACGTCCGCGCCGGGGTCGGCCGCCACGGCATCGAGCTCGGTGGCCCAGTTGGCCAGCGCCTGCCGGTCCGCGCCCTCGGCCCGCTCGGCTGCGCCGGCCACCTCCAGTGCGCCCACCTGCGATGCGATGCGCACGTCGTCGGGGTCCACGCGGCGCGTCATTTCATGGCGCCACGATTCGAACGGGTCGACCCAGGCCACCACGGTGTAGAAGTAGCGCCCGAGCGCGGGCGGCGCAAAGGATGCCTCCCACACGTCGTTGACGAGCGGCTTCATCGGCACTTCGCGGAACTCGGCCTTGCCCTGCGGACGCCAGCACAGCTGCACGCGCAGCACATCGTGGCCGTCGGTGAAGCAGTGCGCCTTCACCTGCATCCTTTCGCCGACGATGCATTTCACGGCAAAGCGGCCGTTGTCCACCGATGGCAGCACGGCATCGACGACCGCGCGCCGGTTGCCGTCCTGCACCTCGGGCGCCACGGAGGAAGCCGCGGGGGCCTGCGGATTTGCGAACAGTTTTTTCATGATGGCCGGTGCTCGAGAATCAGCGTGGACAGCGGCGGCAGGGTCATGCACACCGAGTGCATGCGGCCATGCGAACGCACGGGTGCGGCCTCGACGCCGCCAAGGTTGCCCCACCCGGAGCCGCCGAACTCGACGGCGTCGGTGTTGATGAGCTCGCTCCAGAAGCCGGGCAGCGGCACGCCCAGCACGTAGTTGGTGCGCGGCACCGGCGTCATGTTGCTGACCACCAGCAGCGGCGCGTGGCCGTCGCGCGGCTTGCGCAGGAAGGCGAACACGCTGGCGTCGGCATCGTCGGCCGCAACCCATTCGAAGCCCGAGGCCGAGAAATCCTGCTGGTAGAGCGCGGGCGCATCGCGGTACACGCGGTTGAGCTGCGCCACCAGCCGCTGCAGGCCGCCGTGCCCCTCGAGTTCGCAGACCCACCATTCGAGTTCGCCGTCGTGCGTCCACTCGCGCCGCTGGCCGAACTCGCCTCCCATGAAGAGCAGCTTCTTGCCGGGATGCGCCCACATGAATCCGAACAGCGCGCGCAGGTTGGCGAACTGCTGCCAGTGGTCGCCCGGCATCTTGCCGAGCAGCGAGCCCTTGCCGTGGACCACCTCGTCGTGCGACAGCGGCAGCACGAAGTTCTCGTGGAAGGCATAGACCAGCGAGAAGGTCATCTTGTGGTGGTGGTACTTGCGATGGATCGGCTCTTCCTTCATGTAGGCGAGCACGTCGTGCATCCAGCCCATGTTCCATTTCTCGCCAAAGCCCAGCCCGTCCATGTCGGTCGGCCGCGAGACGCGCGGCCAGGCCGTGGATTCCTCGGCCACGGTGATCGCGTCGGGGTGCTCGCGGTAGACGGCGCGGTTCAGGGTGCGCAGGAAATCGATGGCCTCCAGGTTCTCGCGGCCGCCGTGGCGGTTGGGAATCCATTCGCCGTGCTGCCGCGCGTAGTCCAGGTAGAGCATGGAGGCGACCGCATCGACCCGCAGCCCATCGACGTGGTACCTGTCGAGCCAGAACAGGCCCGACGACACCAGGAAGCTGCGCACCTCCGCGCGGCCGTAGTTGAAGATGCTGGAGTTCCACTCCGGGTGGAAGCCCTGGCGCGGATCGGCATGCTCGTAGAGGTGCGTGCCGTCGAAGAACGCGAGGCCGTGCTCGTCGGTCGGAAAGTGCGAAGGCACCCAGTCCAGCAGCACGCCGATGCCGTTCTGGTGCAGGTGATCGACCAGGTACATGAAGTCCTGCGGCGAGCCGTAGCGCGCCGTGGGCGCGAAGTAGCCGGTGGTCTGGTAGCCCCAGGAGCCGTAGAAAGGATGCTCCGTCACGGGCATGAGCTCCACGTGCGTGAAGCCCATCCCCTTCACGTAGGCCGCGAGTTCATGCGCGATCTCGCGGTAGCCCAGGAACCGGCCTTCGCGGCGGCGCCACGAACCCAGGTGCACCTCGTAGACGGACATCGGCGCATCGAGCGCATTGCGCGCGCCCCGCGTGGCCATCCATTGGGCGTCCTTCCATTCATAAGAAAGTTCGCAGATGCGCGAGGCCGTGGCGGGCGCCAGCTCGGCGCAGAACGCGAAAGGGTCGGCCTTGTCGACCGTGTAGCCGCCAAAGCGCGAGCGGATGCGGTACTTGTAGGCCTGCCCCGGCGCGGCATGGGGCGCGCGGCCCAGCCAGATGCCGGTGCCGTCCGCGGACGGCGCCAGCGGATCGGCATCGCCGGACCAGTGGTTCCAGTCGCCGACCACCGTCACCGATTCCGCGTTGGGCGCCCACACCGCGAAGCGCGCGCCGCCCTCCTTCAGCAGGTGGCAGCCCAGCAGGTCGTACAGGCGGGAATGCGTTCCTTCGCGGAACAGGTAGGCGTCTTGCGCCTCAGGCTCTGAAAGCAGTTGGGTCACTGGCACCGGTGTTCCTTGCTTGCATGAAGGCCAGCGACCGGGTGTCCAACGGACACGCTTTCGGCATCTACAAGGCCTGAGCACACAATTTGCAAAGAATCCGGGCGCAGCGGGTAAGGCTGAAACCTCCTTGCCGTGTCGGAGAGTTGCCCATCACGCGACCAGGGGCGAAAACCGGCCGCGCACCGGGCGCGGCATTTTCAGGCAGCCAGCGGCGTGGCCTGCGGTGCGGTTTGCGAGCCGCCGGAGCGGGGCGAAAGGCGCTGGGAAAAATCGTCCACGGTCAGCACGATCGGCTGGTTCGGGTCGGTGCGGTAGCGCTTGAGCGCCGCGGCGCCAATGGCATCGAAGTGCGCCTTGCAGGTTTCCAGCAGGCGGTCGCCCAGGTCCCTGGTGCCGAACACGTCGTGCAGGGTCTCCTCCGAAATCTGCCCGATGATCCGCGCGCCATCGTGGCCGTCCGGGTAGATCGCGAAGCGGACGGCCGCCGTGTCAAAGCAATAGATGCCTTCGAAGTCCATGTCTGTCTCCTGATGAATTTTTCGCTTGCATGAGCGAATCGGATTCAGCGCGGAAGCACGCATCCGGCGGCATGGATTTGCGCGCATGTTCAGGAAGGATGCGGCCTACAAACCCTGCGACGGGTGCGAATCGCGGCTTCGGGCGGGTAAGACTTGCTGCAATGCATGTCCGAAGCGCTTCTCGCCAAGCCAGCCTTTCAGGCCCGCATGGCGGCGTTTCGACTGCTGCGGCAACTCACCCGGGTAGCGGATCCGCGCGAGCTCCTCGCGTCCTTTCTCGGTGATGGCCAGCACCTGCGCCGCGGGCTCGCTGCCCGCGAGCTTCAGGGGGTCGGCTGGCGCCGGAATCAGTGCAATCACGAGCCCCGCCTGGCGCAGGATCCTGACCTCGTCGATCTCCTTGGGCGTGCGGAAAGACACGGGCAGGCGGGATGCGGCTATCTGCTTGAGCAGGTCCATCGGCATGGCAAATCTCCTTCAGGTTTGGAATGACGATTGACGATTTCGACGAGGATCGATTTAGGTCCGCGCCGCGCCCCTTCAAGAGGCCCCGTGTCGAGTTTTTTTCAATTGCGGCATCGGCCTTCATAGCACTCGCGCAATCGGGGCTACCGCCCCCCGGACATCCCCTCTTGAAAACCTGCCGCCAGCGCCTATTTCGCTGATCGGAAGCGCTGGAGGCGCACGCCTCGAGCGCACCGTTCAACCTGTTGTTCTTTCTTTGAATGGAGGTTTTCGCCATGTACCGATCCCTGTTTCCGCGCGACATGTTTGCAGAGATGGATCGCCTGCAGCGCGAGATGCAGCAGGCCTTCGATCTGTCTCCGACCATCCGGGGCTTCGGCCGCAACGGCTTTCCGGCCCTGAACATCGGCGGCACGCCGCAGACCGTGGAGATCTACGCGTTCGCGCCCGGTGTCGACCCGTCCAGCCTCGAGGTGAACCTGGAGCGCGGCCTGCTCACCATCGCCGGCCAGCGCGCCAACAAGCTGCCCGAGTCCGACGCCAAGGCAGCCGTGCACATCAACGAGCGCTTCGAGGGCTCGTTCCGCCGCGTGCTCACCCTGCCCGACGATGCCGACCCCGACGCCGTGACCGCCAAGTACCGCGACGGCGTGCTGCACATCAGCGTGCAGCGCCAGGCTTCGTCGCAGCCGCGGCGCATCACCGTTCAGTGATGACGATGACGCAACCCTGAAATGAAGAAAGGAGAGACGATCATGGACAGCAGCAACACCCCCAGCACTTCGACCCGCGCGGCCGGGTCGAAGGAGCTCGCGCGCAAGGACGACAGCACGCGCTACAGCGACGCGGCGCTGACGCCGCCGGTCGACGTGGTCGAGGACAGCGGCGGCATCACGCTCTTTGCCGACCTGCCGGGCGTCTCGCGCGACAAGCTCAGCCTGCAGGTCGCGTCCGACACGCTGACCATCGAGGCCGAGTCGGGGCTCTCGATACCCGAGGGGCTCGAGTCGAGCCACACGGAGGTGGGCCTGGGCCGCTTCCGCCGCGTCTTCACGCTCAGCAAGGAGCTCGACACCAACGCCATCTCGGCCGAGCTTTCGCAGGGCGTGCTGAAGCTGCGCATTCCCAAGGCCCAGCACGCGCAGCCGCGGCGCATCGAGATCCAGGCGGCCTGAGCGAGGGGCGCAGCATGCCGTGCGACCAAGGCGATGGAAGAAGAAAGATGAGCGGCACCGAGTGCCTGGCGCGGCTGCGCGCCGACGCCGCGGCCCTGAGCCCGCGCGCCGCGCACATCGCGCTGGCGCTCCTGCCTGCCGTCGACCACTTGCCGGACGCATGGAAGGCGGGCCTGCGCAAGACCCTGGCCCACCGCGCCGGCGCGGCCGCGCCGCTCTCCCCCATCGAGTTCGACGCGATCCGCGCCACCGCGGCCAGCCTTCCGCACGCGTATCCCGAATGGGTGGTCAGCGACCCCGAGCACCCGAAGGCGCGCGAGCTGATCGTGAATGCGTGGCGGGAGGGGGCGCGGCGCGGGCGGGGTGGGCTGCGCCAGGCTGGCGCCTGATCCAGCAGCACCCATAGCTGCCGCTGCGAGACGGGGGGCACGGCGCGCCGCCCCATGGCAGTGCACGCCTACGCCAATGTGCGCATCCCCCTACAGCACCGCTGTGCCAGGAAAAATAAGGTGGCCGCAAGGACACCCGAGAAATGGCTTTCGAGTTTTTCAGGAACCGGCAGCAGGCGGGCCGCGTGCTCGCTCAAAGGCTCGCCGCCTATGCGCACAAGCCGGATGTCGTCGTGCTGGCCCTGCCGCGCGGCGGCACGCCGGTGGCCTACGAAGTGGCCAAGGCATTGCATGCGCCGCTCGACCTGCTCGTGGTGCGCAAGCTCGGCGTGCCGGGACACGAGGAATACGCGATGGGTGCCATCGCGGGCGGCGGCGAGCGGGTGCTCGATGAAGACCTCGTGCGCGAACTCGGCATCGGCGCGAAGGAAGTCGACGAGGTCGTGCGCAACGAGCAGGACGAACTCGAGCGGCGCGAACGCGCCTACCGCGGCGACCGGCCCGCGCCCGACCTGCATGGCCGCACCGCCATCCTGGTGGACGACGGCCTGGCCACTGGCGCGACCATGCGCGTGGCCGTGCGCGCGGTGCGCCGGCAGGCGCCGGCCCGCGTGGTGGTTGCGGCGCCCGTGGCATCGCGCGAAGCCTGCGCGCTGCTGCTCGGCGAGGCCGACGACGTGGTCTGCGCCGAGACGCCGGAGCCCTTCCTCGGCGTGGGGCGCTGGTACCTGGACTTCTCGCAGACCAGCGACGAGGAGGTCTGCCACCTGATCGAAGACGCCAACCCTCATGGCACGCTTCCCGCATGAGGACCGTGGACGATGAATCCCTCACGCATTTCAAACGAAGCGGAGGCGCTGCGTGCCGTGGCGCATCCGATGGACGGATCTTCCAGCGACCATGACGCGCTGCTCGAGCTGATCGGCGATGCGCACTATGTGCTGCTCGGCGAGGCTTCGCATGGCACGCACGAGTTCTATGCGGCACGCGCCGACATCACGCGGCGCCTCTTGGCCGAGAAAGGCTTCCACGCGGTGGCCATCGAAGGCGACTGGCCCGATGCCTATCGCGCGAACCGCTACGTGCGGGGCGCCGGCAGCGACGCCAATGCGCGCGAAGCGCTCGCGGGCTTCCGGCGCTTTCCGACCTGGATGTGGCGCAACGAGGACGTCGCGAGCTTCATCGAATGGCAGCGCGCCTTCAACGACGCGGGCCCGCCGCAGGGCAAGACCGGCTTCTACGGCCTGGACCTCTACAGCCTGCACGCCTCCATCGAAGCCGTGCTCGGCTACTTCGACCGCACCGATCCCGTGGCGGCGCGCAGCGCCCGCGAGCGATACGCATGCTTCGACCGCTTCGGCGACGGCGGACAGGTCTACGGCCTGATGGCCGGCCTCGGCAACACGCCCTCCTGCCAGCGCGAGGTGGTCGAGATGCTGGTCGAGATGCGCCGCGCCGCCGGCGAAGCATGGCGCAGCGGCAGCGCGGCCAATGAGGAAGACGCCTTCAACGCCGAGCAGAACGCGCGCCTCGTCAAGAACGCCGAAGCCTACTACCGCTCGATGTACCTGAGCGACGTGTCCTCCTGGAACCAGCGCGACCGGCACATGGTGGAGACGCTGGGCGAGATCGAGCGCCACCTGTGGCGCGCGAGCGATCGTCCGAAGATCGTGGTGTGGGCGCACAACTCGCACCTGGGCGATGCGCGCGCCACCGAGATGGGCGAGCGCCGCGGCGAACTCAACGTGGGCCAGCTGGTGCGCGAACGCCAGGGCCGCGATGCGGTGCTGGTGGGCTTCACCACGCACACCGGCAGCGTGATGGCGGCCTCCGACTGGGGCGCGGCCGCCGAACGCAAGCAGGTGCTTCCCTCGCGCGAGGACAGCTACGAGGGCCTCATGCACGAGACCGGGCTCGAGCGCTTCATGCTGCCGCTGCGCGGCGAAGGAAGCCACTTCTTCGCGCTGCGGGAGCCGCGGCTCGAACGCGCCATTGGCGTCATCTACCGGCCCGAGACCGAACGGCAGAGCCACTATTTCTTCGCGCGGCTGCCGGTGCAGTTCGATGCGCTGCTGCACTTCGACCAGAGCCGCGCGGTCGAGCCGCTGGAGCGCGATGCGGCCGCAACGGACGCGGAGGTGCCCGAGACCTATCCCTCGGGCCAGTAGCCGCGTCGCGTTCACGCGCCGCTTTCACGCACCGATCACTGCGCGACGATCACGCCCTCCAGCGGCTGCAGCACCAGCTCGCCCGCCACCGTTCCGGTGCGCTCAGGATGCGTCGAGGCCAGCACGACCACTTCGCGCGGCAGCAGCTCGGCCGCGATCCGGGTGTCGGAGGTCGAGAAGTTCAGCAGCACGATCAGCCGCCGCGTTCCCGATGCTCTTGCATAGGCCAGCACGTCGTCGCCGGCGTGGAGCTGTTCGTGGGTTCCTTCGTGCAGCGCGGGTTCCTTGCGGCGCAGCGCGATGAGCTTCCTGTAGAGCTGCAGCATCGAGGCCGGATCGGCCAGTTGCGCTTCGACGTTGCGCATGCCCCAGTCGCCGCCCAGGCGCAGCCACGGCGTGCCGTCGGTGAAGCCGGCCATGTGGGCCCGGCTCCATTGCATGGGCGTGCGCTGCGGATCGCGCCCCAGGCCCTTGCCCGGCTCGTTTTTCTCGAACGGGTCCTGCACCTCATCGGGCGGAATGGGAACGTCGGTCAGGCCGATCTCGTCGCCGTAGTAGAGCGTGGGCGTGCCGCGCAGCGTGAGCAGCAGCATGGCCGCGAGCCGCGCCCGCTCCTGCCCCACGCGGCTCGCGATGCGCGGCTTGTCGTGGTTGCCGAGCACCCAGTTGGGCGCCGCGCCGTGCGGCAGCGCCGCTTCGTAGCTGCGCACGATGCGGTCGATCTCGGCCGCATGCCACGGCGCCGCGATGAGCTGGAAATTGAACGGCAGCTGCACGCCCTGCAGCAGGCCTTCCGACGTGAGCCCGTAGTAGGCCATGAGCCGCTCGAGCGGAAGATAAAGCTCGCCGATCAGCACGCGCGCCGAAGCCTCGCTGCTGAACGCATCGACCACGCGGCGCATCTCGAACACGATGTCCTGCATCTCCGGCCGGTCCGTCGTGTAGAGCGCCAGCAGCCGGTGCGAAGGATCCTGCCCCGGCTGGAACGACGGGTTGGGCGGGTTGTCGCGGAACTGGTCGTCCTTGATGAGGTGGTAGAGCACGTCGATGCGGAAACCGTCCACGCCGCGCCGCAGCCAGAAGCGCAGCACCTCGTACATTGCCTCGCGCACCTCCCGGTTGCGCCAGTTGAGGTCGGGCTGCTCCTTCAGGAAGGAGTGGCAGTAGTACTGGCCGCTGGCTTCGTCGAAGGTCCACGCGGGACCGCCGAAATTGCTGAGCCAGTTGTTGGGCGGGCCGCCGCCGGGTGCCGGGTCGCGCCACAGGTACCAGTCGCGCCTGGGGCTGGTGCGCGAGGCGCGGCTCTGCACGAACCACGGGTGCTGGTCGGAGGTGTGGTTGGGCACGAAGTCCAGCACCAGCTTCAGGCCGCGCGCCTTGCACTCCGCCGCGAGCGCGTCGAAGTCCTCGAGCGTTCCGAAGCGCGGATGGATGTTGCAGTAGTCGGATATGTCGTACCCGAAGTCGGCCATTGGTGAGGGGTAGATCGGCGATATCCAGACGGCATCCACGCCAAGCTCGACCAGATAATCGAGCCGCTTGCGGATGCCACGCAGGTCGCCGATGCCGTCTCCGTCGCTGTCCTGGAATGAACGCGGATAGATCTGATAGACGATTCCGTTCTTCCACCAAGCATCGGCCGACATCGGGTTTCCTTTCGTGTGTTCCGTGTTTGCGAGGCTCCGATCTTCAGGAGGTTCCCCGGCATGATCAACGACCTTTGGTACAAAAACGCCGTGGTGTATTGCCTCTCCGTGGGAACCTTCATGGACTCCAACGGCGACGGCTGCGGCGACTTCGAGGGGCTGACACGGCGGCTGGAGTACCTTCACGGCCTGGGTGTCACGACCCTGTGGCTGATGCCCTTCCATCCATCGCCGAGGCAGGACGACGGCTACGATGTTTCGGACTTTTACAACGTCGATCCCCGCTTCGGCACGCTCGGCGATTTCGTCGAATTCACGCACTCGGCTTCGCGCCTTGGCATGCGCGTGCTGATGGACCTGGTGGTGAACCACACCTCGGACCAGCACCCGTGGTTCCAGCAGGCACGCAGGGACCGCAAGTCAAAGTATCACAACTGGTATGTGTGGTCCGACAGGAAGCCGGCCCGCTACACCGATGGTGTGGTCTTCCCGGGCGTGCAGAAATCGACCTGGACCTTCGACAAGCTCGCAAGGCGCTGGTACTTCCACCGCTTCTACGAATTCCAGCCCGACCTGAACACCGCCAACCCCGACGTGCAGGCGGAGATCCTGAAGATCATGGGCTTCTGGACCCAGATGGGCGTCTCGGGTTTCCGCATGGACGCCGTGCCCTTCGTGATCGGCGCCAAGGGCCCGAGGGTGGTGCGCCCGACCGAGAAGTTCGACATGCTGCGGCAGTTCCGCGAACTGCTCCAGTGGCGCCGGGGCGACGCGATCATCCTTGCCGAGGCCAACGTGCTGCCCAGCACCAACATGGCCTACTTCGGCGACGAGGGCGAGCGGCTGCACATGATGTTCAACTTCCAGGTCAACCAGCACCTCTTCTATGCGATGGCCGTGGCCGACGCGCGGCCGCTGGCCAAGGCGCTGGAGGCGACCCGGGCGCGCCCCGCGACCTCGCAGTGGGGCATCTTCCTGCGCAACCACGACGAGCTCGACCTGGGCCGCCTGCGGCCCGCACAGCGCCAGCGCGTGTTCGCCGCCTTCGGCCCCGAAAAGGACATGCAGCTGTACGACCGCGGCATACGCCGCAGGCTGGCACCGATGCTCGGCGGCAACCGGCGGCGCCTCGAGCTGGCCTACAGCCTGATGCTCACCCTGCCCGGCACGCCGGTGGTCCGCTACGGCGACGAGATCGGCATGGGCGACGACCTGAGCCTGCCGGAGCGCAACTGCGCGCGCACGCCGATGCAGTGGTCCACCGAGCGCCAGGGCGGGTTCACCACCTCTTCCAAGCCGGTGCTGCCGGTGATCACGGGTGGTGCCTACGGCTTCGAGCATGTGAACGTGGCGGCGCAGCGGCGCGACCCCGAGTCGCTGCTCAACTGGATGGAGCGCGTGTTCCGCATGCGAAAGGAAGTGCCCGAGATCGGCTGGGGCGACTTCGAGGTGGTTCCCAACGAGGAGCGCGCGGTGCTCGTCATGCGCTACGAATGGCGCGGCAACGCGGCGGTCTTCGTGCACAACCTGGGCGACAGCCCGCTGGAAATAAAGCTCGGCGCCAAGGCGCTCGGCAGGCACGGCGGGCAGCTGATCAACCTGCTCTCCAACGCGCACAGCCGCGCCAACTCGAAGGGAAAGCACTGCATGCTGCTGGAGCCCTACGGCTACCGGTGGTTCCGCGTCGGCCCGCTCGACTATCTTCTCAAGCGCGAGGAGATGTGAGGGTGCGCCATGGGCTGGCGGCGCATGCGGGATTGCGCGAAGCGGCCCGTTCCCCGCTTCTGACACACTACGTGACACACTACGTGCAGGCGCAGCGCGGATCTCGTCGCGGTGCACGTCCATGCCAATGAAATTGCCCGGTCTTCGGAACATCCGCATCAGCCTGAACACACGCCTCGGCCTGGGCATCGCCGCGGTCGTCCTGGCGGCCACCCTGGCCATTGCGACGGTCGCCCTGCAGCTGGTCAAGACCAGCATGAAGGCCTCCATCGGAAGCGAAGCCTTCGCCCGCCTGTCGGCCATTGCGAACACCATCGACCAGAAGTTCGTCAGCCGCCGCACGCTGCTGGAGACCTTCGCCGACAGCACGGCGCTCAACGAGTTTCCCGACACGCCGGCGCTGCAGGCTTTTCTCGAAAAGCACCCATCGCTGCGCAAGGCTTTCAGCAACGTCGCCTTCTTCACGGCCGAGGGCGACCTGGTCGCGAGCCTGAGCGGCGCGCAGCAGCCCGGCAAGGTCAACATCAAGGACCGTGCGTACTTCCAGCAAACGCTCGCGGCCCGCGCCGGCGTGATCTCCGAGCCCTACCTCAACCGGCTCACCGGCCTGGCGCAGATCGCCATGACCGAGCCGGTGCTGGACGCCGCCGGCAACGTGCGGTACGTGATCTCTGGCGCCATCAACCTGAAGGACCGGAACATCCTGGGCGAGCTCGCCGACCTGAAATTCGGCGAGACGGGCTACCTGTTCATCACCAGCACGGAAGGCGTGGTGATCGACCATCCGCGCACCGAGCGCATCATCAACCAGACGGGCCTGAAGGGGGTCGGCAATCCCGAGATCGAACGCCCGATCGAAGGCTACGAAGGCGCGACCGAAGGCTTCAACCATGCGGGCGTGCACGGCCTGTACGCCTTCAAGCGCATCCCGCAGACCAACTGGGTGCTGGGGTCCATGTACCCGAGCACGGAAGCCTTCGCCCGGGTCGACGCGATCGAGCGCTCGGCATGGATCGGCACGGTGGTGCTCGCCATGCTCGCGGGGGCCGCGGTGCTGGGCTTCGTGCGCCAGCAGCTCACGCCGCTTCGGCACCTGCACCGGCACATGCTGGACGTGGACAACCCGGCCCTGCAGACGGCCGTGCCGCGCACCTACCGGCACGACGAGATCGGCGATCTCGCGCGCACCTTCGACACGCTGATGCAGCAGCGCAAGTCGAGCGAGAAGTTCCTGCGCGACATCACCGACAACCTGCCCGCGCTGGTGTCGCACGTCGATGCGCAGGGCCGCTACACCTTCGTGAACGCCCCGCTGTGCAGGAAGCTCGACCGCGGCGCAGCCCAGCTGATCGGGCGCACGGTGCAGGACATCGGCGAGGACGAGACGGTGGACGCCGCCGTGCGGCGCGTGCTGGCCGGCGAGGCCGTGAGCTTCGAGAGCCGCGGCGAAGCGAAGCGCGGCGAGGAAGACCGCTACTTCCAGACCGAACTCATTCCCGACCGCGACCAGGCCGGGCAGGTCCGCGGCTACTACGCCATGACCTCCGACGTGACCGAGCGCAAGCGCATCGAATTCAGCCTGGCCCACAGCGAAGCGCAGGTTCGCGTCATTGCAGACAACATCCCCGCGCTGGTCTCGCACGTCGATTCCTCGCTGAGATACACCTTCGTCAATGCCCAGGTGAAGGCACTGCACAAGGACCGGGCCATGGTGGGGCAATTGATGCCGGAGGTTCGCGGCCCGTCGGACTTTGCCATCGTGGCGCCGGCCTACGAGCGCGCGCTGGCCGGCGAGACGGTGGTGGTCGAGAAATCCGGCGATCCGGCGCTGGGCATCGGCGAGCGCACCTTCAAGGCCCACTACATTCCCGACCGCGACGCCAACGGCGTGGTGCAGGGAGTGTTCGCCATGACCTTCGACATCACCGACGAGGTGAACATACGCAAGGCCCTGACCGAGCAGGAGAAGCGGCTGCGCGACGTGACCGACAGCATCCCGGCGCTGGTGGGCTATTTCGACAGCAAAGAGAACTGCCTCTTCGCCAACAGCCGCGCGCGGCAGATGGCGGGGCTGGGCAGCGGCCCGCTCGAGAACGTCACGCTGCGCTCGGCGCTGGGCAAGGCGGTGCACCGTCAGATCCGGCCCTATCTTCCGCTGGTGCGCGAGGGCAAGTCGGTGCGCTTTCCGGTGCATGCGCCGCTGCATGGAAAGGATGGCTTCTTCCAGGTCAACCTGGTGGCCGACATGGACCCGCAGGGCGGGCTCGTGGGTTTCTATCTCATGACCTTCAACATCACCGCGCTCAAGCGCGCGGAGCTGCGGCAGGCCGAAAGCGAAAGGCGCCTGCGCACCATCACCGACAACCTGCCGGCACTCATCACCTACATCGACCGCGACGAGAACATCACCTTCGCCAATGCCACCTACCGCGAATGGCTCGGCGTGGAGCCGGCCGAGATCCTGGGCCGCCACGTCGGCGACGTCGCGGGCCCCGAGCTGTATCTCTCGCGCAAGGCCATGATCGCGCGCGCACTGGCCGGCGAGCGCGTGGAGTTCGAGGCGCAGACCAGGACCAAGGGCGCCGACCGCACCACCCGCGTGAGCTACGTGCCCGACATCGGCCCCGACGGCAGCACGCGCGGCATCTTCTCGCTGAGCCTGGACATCAGCGCCCTGAAGGCGGTGGAGCGCAAGCTGATCGACCTGGCGCGCATCGACACCCTCACCGGCCTCGCGAACCGGCTCGCCTTCAACGAGTTCCTGCCCGGCGCCATCGCCCGCGCGCAGCGTTCGGGCAATGCGCTGGCGGTGCTGTTCCTCGACATCGACTACTTCAAGACCATCAACGACACGCTCGGCCACGCCACAGGCGACGGCGTGCTGGTGGAATATGCGCAGCGCCTGCTGGCCAGCGTGCGAAGCACCGACACCGTGGCGCGGCTGGCGGGCGACGAGTTCGTGGTCGTGCTGGAGAACGTGCACACGCGGGAAGCCGCCGTGGCCGTCGCGCGGAAGATCGTCGAGCGGGTGGGCACCGTCCCCTTCGAGCTGGACGGCCGCAGCCTGAACGTGACGACCAGCATCGGCATTGCCTTCCACCAGGCGGCGGACGCCTCGGCCGGCGCCGCCGACCTGCTGGCACGCGCCGATGCCGCGCTCTATCGCGCCAAGGCCGCGGGGCGCAACACCTTCGGCTTCTCCGATTGAGAACTTTGGTAGTGGTTGCCCATCGCCAATGCAGGTGGCGAGGCGCGCATTCCTGCTGACAAGCGCGCCCTGGCGGCCTCAGAATCCCCTTCACAGGAGAAACCATTTCATGTCCCCCACCGAAGTCGTCACGCCCGAGCAATTGCTGCACGCACTGGAAGTCCAGAGCCGCATGCCCATCCTGCGCATCGGCCAGGCCCTGATGGCGCTGGGCATGCTCACGGAAGAGCAGCTGCGCGCCGGCCTCGAGCAGCAGCAGCTGGACCGCAGCGTGCCGCTGGGCGAGACGCTGGTGCGCATGGGCGCGGTGACGCGGGCCCAGCTGCAGGCGGCACTGGTGCGCAAGATGGGCTACCCGCTCGTGAACCTGCACGAGTTCCCGGTGGCCGTGGACGCGCTGCGCACCATCAGCCATGCCGTGGCCCGCCGCCTGCAGGTGATGCCGCTCATGATCCACGATGGGCGCCTCATCCTCGCGCTCGACGATCCGGCCAGCCGCCATGCGGCCATCGACGAAGTGGAGTTCATCTCCCAGAGGAAGGTGGTGCCGGTGATCGGCGAATGCCTGGTGCTGGACACCGTGCTCTACAAGGCCTACGGCAAGATCGGCACCGAATCGGCCGACCCGACCGTCGTGCACGATCCCTCGCGGCCGCTGGACTTCGACATGGGCGGCGCGGGCCTCGGCAGCAGCCCCGGCCCGGGCACCAGCCTGGGCACCAGCGACCTGCTGGTCACGCTCGAGAAAGAGCGCCCCGCACCGGCCATCGAGGAGGCGGCCATCGAGCAGTCGGACAACTCGCTGGTGCGGATGATCAACAGCATGATCGTGGACGCGCACCGCGAAGGCGTGTCGGACATCCACATCGAGAGCTATCCGGGCAAGGAAAAGACCCGCATCCGGTTTCGCCGCGACGGGCGGCTGCACACCCACCTGGAGCTGCCGGCCAGCTACCGCAACGCGGTGGTCGCACGCGTGAAGATCATGTGCGACCTGGACATCAGCGAAAAGCGCAAGCCCCAGGACGGCAAGATCAACTTCGCCAAGTACTCGCCGCAGCACCGCATCGAGCTGCGCGTGGCCACCATCCCCACGGCCAACGGGCTGGAAGACGTGGTGATGCGCATCCTGGCCTCGGCCAAGCCGATTGCGCTGGACAAGCTCGGGCTCTCGCCGCGCAATCTCTTGGAGCTCACCAAGGCGGTGGAGCGCCCCTACGGCATGGTGCTGTGCGTCGGGCCAACGGGCTCGGGCAAGACCACCACGCTGCATTCGGCGCTGATGCACATCAACACGCCGGAGCGGAAGATCTGGACCGCCGAAGACCCGATCGAGATCACCCAGCCCGGCCTGCGCCAGGTGCAGGTGAATCCGCGCATCGACTGGACCTTTGCCAAGGCGCTGCGGGCCTTCGTGCGCGCCGATCCCGACGTCATCATGGTCGGCGAGATCCGCGACGAGGAAACGGCCAAGACGGCGATCGAGGCCTCGCTCACGGGCCACCTGGTGCTTTCCACGCTGCACACCAACAGCGCGCCCGAAACCGTGACGCGGCTGCTGGACATGGGCATGGACCCCTTCAACTTCGCGGACTCGCTGCTCGCGGTGCTGGCGCAGCGCCTGGTGCGGCGCCTGTGCAGCCACTGCCTGCAGAGCCGCCCCATGCGCCCCGAGGAAGTCGAGGAGCTGCTGGCCGACTACATGCACGCGTTCGCGGGTCAGGAGACGCCGGCCGAACGCGAGGCCGTGCACAGCGGCTGGCTCGGCCAGCACGGCCGCGACGGCCGGCTGCAGGCCTTTTCGAGCCCCGGATGCACGCATTGCGACAACACCGGCTTCAGCGGCCGCGTCGGCATCCACGAGCTGATGGTGATCTCCAGGACGCTGCGGCGCCTGGTGCAAAGCGGCGCGCGCGCCGAGGAACTGCAGGAAGCGGCGCTGCGCGAGGGCATGCGTACGCTGCGCCAGGACGGCATCGGCAAGGTCCTGTCGGGGCAGACCACCATCGAGGAAGTCCGCGCAACCAGCAACGCCTGAGCTGCTGAAGTCTCAGGCCGCGTCCCACGCCACGGCCGGCAGCATGGCGATGCCGGGCCTGGCAAACAGGAAGCCCTGGAACAGGTCCACGCCCAGCGCGCGCAGCGCATGGACCTCTTCCGAGGCCTCGACGCCTTCGGCCACCACGCGGATGCCGAGTTCGCCGCAGGTGCCCACGAAGCCCTTCACGATGCTGAGCCGGACCGCGTCGTTGTGGATGTTGCGCACCAGGCCCATGTCGATCTTCACCACGTCGGGCTGGAAGCCCGCCAGCAGCTCGAAGCCCGCATAGGCGGCGCCGAAGTCGTCGATGGCGGAGGTGAAGCCGTAGTCCTTGTAGGTACGAAACACCGACGCCAGCGCGGGCAGGTCCGCCACGCGTTCGCCTTCGGTGATCTCGAACATCAGGTGGTCCACCGGAAAGTTGCAGCGCTGCGCGGCCAGCATGGCGGTGTGGAAGCACTCGTCCTGATGCCCCGCCACGTCGTTGGGCAGGATGTTGAGGCTCAGCCGCGACTCCATGCCCAGCGCCGAAGCGGTTTCGATGGCCTTCACGCGGCAGGCCTCGTGGAAGGCGAAGCGCAGCCGCGGGTTGACGCGCGAGAGCACCTCGAAGGCGCCCTCTCCCGAGGTGCCGCGCACCAGGGCTTCGTGCGCGAACACTTCGCGCCGCTGGAAATCCACGATCGGCTGGAAAGCCATGACGAACCCGCTGTCGAAGCCGGGAAAGCAGGCATCCGCCGTTGTTCCGATGGTCACTGGAGTGGATCTCGCGGGAAAGGGGACGCGTCGTTCAGGCGGCTTGATAAGTACGTAAATGTAACCCCTTTGTTCACAACCCCCTCCTTTTGATCAACCGGCGGGCAGGTCGAGCAGGGCCCAGGCCGGCGCGTGGTCGCTCGCTCCAGGGCGCCCGCGCACCTCGCGGTCCACGTTCGCATCGGCCAGAAAGGGTGCGAGCTCGCGGTTGAGCAGCAGGTGGTCGATGCGCAGGCCCGCATTGCGCGGCCAGCGGTTGCGCCAGTAGTCCCAGTAGGTGTAGATCGCCTCGCGGGGGTGGCGCGTGCGGATCGCGTCGGTCCATCCCTGCTTCAGCAGGCGGGCGAAGGCCGCGCGGCTTTCCGGCTGCAGCAGCGCATCGTCCTGCCATGAAGCCGGGTTGTAGATGTCCGCGTCGGTGGGCACCACGTTGAAGTCGCCGGCCAGCACCGCCGGCATGCCGCAGCCGTAGAGAAGGCGCGCATGGGCGTTGAGCCGCTCGAACCATTCGAGCTTGTAGTCGAACTTGGGGCCGGGCTGCGGATTGCCGTTGGGCAGGTACAGGCAGCCGACGATCACGCCGTTCACCACCGCTTCGAGATAGCGGCTCTGGCTGTCCTCGGAGTTGCCGTCGAGCCCGCGGCCGGTTTCGATCGGCTCCCTGCCTCGCGCAAGAATGGCCACGCCGTTCCATGCGCGCTGGCCATGGAACAGCACGCCGTAGCCCGCTTCGCGGATGGCCGCGGCCGGAAAATTCTCGTCCGGGGATTTCAGCTCCTGCAGGCAGGCCACGTCCGGGCGGGCTTCGGCCAGCCAGGACAGCACAAGCGCAAGCCGGCTGTTGATGCCATTGACGTTGAAGGTCGCGATCTTCATGCGTGGCCGATCATGGCCCCAAAGCCCGCCGGCCCATGTCGGAGAACACGCCCTGCGGACCCTCAGGCGGCCCGCACGCCTTTTTCGTACCAGCCCTGCGACCGGTTGACCACCGAAACCACCAGCAGCATCACCGGCACCTCGATCAGCACGCCCACCACCGTGGCCAGCGCGGCGCCCGACTGGAAGCCGAACAGGCTGATCGCCGTGGCCACCGCGAGCTCGAAGAAATTGCTCGCGCCGATCAGCGCCGACGGGCCGGCCACGCAGTGCGCCACGCCCAGCCTGCGGTTGAGCACGTAGGCCAGCCCCGAGTTCAGGAACACCTGGATCAGGATGGGCACCGCGAGCAGTGCGATCACCAGCGGCTGCCGGAGGATGGCCTCGCCCTGGAACGCGAACAGCAGCACCAGCGTGAGCAGCAGCGCCGAGATCGACCAAGGCCCGAGCCGCGCCGCCACCGCCTGGAAGTGCGCCGTGCCCCTCTTGAGCAGATGCCTGCGCAGCAGCTGCGCAATGACCACCGGCACCACGATGTACAGGCCCACCGAGGTCAGCAGCGTGTCCCAGGGCACCGTGATCGACGACAGCCCGAGCAGCAGCGCGACCACGGGGGCGAAGGCCACCACCATGATTGCGTCGTTGAGCGCCACCTGCGACAGCGTGAAGTACGGGTCGCCCTTGCACAGCTGGCTCCACACGAACACCATCGCCGTGCAGGGCGCCGCCGCCAGCAGGATCAGGCCCGCGATGTAGCTGTCGAGCTGCGTTGGCGGCAGCAACGGCGCGAACACGTGCCGGATGAAGATCCAGCCCAGCAGCGCCATCGAGAACGGCTTCACGGCCCAGTTGATGAAGAGCGTGACGCCGATACCGCGCCAATGCGCCTTCACCTGCCCGAGCGCCGCGAAGTCGATCTTCAGCAGCATCGGGATGATCATCACCCAGATCAGCACGCCCACCGGCACGTTGACCTTGGCCACCTCCAGCGACGCAATGCCGCGGAACACGCCCGGCAGCCACTGGCCCAGCGCAATGCCCACCACGATGCACAGCGCAACCCACACCGTGAGGTAGCGCTCGAAGAAGCCGATGGCGGGCGGCGGTGCGGACGGTGCAGCGGCGGCGGTGGGGTTCAGCATGCACAAGCCTGGGGCAGGCAAGCCTCGCCCTGGCAGCAGTTTTCGGTGAGGTAGCCGATGAGCGCGTTCATCTGCTCGAAGGCCGCGCGGTAGATCAGGTTGCGGCCGCTGCGCTCCTGCGTCACCAGCCCCGAATGGGTCAGCTCCTTCAGGTGGAACGAGAGGCTGGTGGCCTGCACGTCGAGCGCCTCCACCAGCGCGCCGGGCGTGAGCCCCGCCGGGCCCGCCACCACCAGGGCACGGAACACCTGCAGGCGCACCGGCTGGGCCAGCGCGGCCAGGGATCTGACGATGTCTTGTTCTTCCATATTTCAATAATAGTTGCATAATTGCAAGAATGCAACCGACCAGCCCCTCCATCACCATCTTTCACAACCCCGCGTGCGGCACTTCGCGCAACACGCTCGCGCTGATCCGCAACAGCGGCGAAGAGCCCCGGGTCGTCGAATACCTGAAGACCCCGCCCACCAGGGAAACGCTGCGCGAACTGCTCGCCGCCATGGCCATGGCGCCGCGCGCACTGCTGCGCCGCAAGGGCACGCCCTATGACGAACTCGGACTCGACGATCCCAAGTGGTCCGACGAGCAACTGCTCGACTTCATGCTCGCGCATCCGATCCTCATCAACCGCCCCATCGTGGTCACGCCGATCGGCACGCGCCTGTGCCGCCCTTCGGAAGAGGTGCTCGACATCCTGCCCTCGCCGCAAAAAGGCCCGTTCACCAAGGAAGACGGCGAGCTGGTCATCGATGCGGAGGGCCGCCGTGTCGACCGCGCTGCCTGAGCTTCCGAACATCGATGCCGAGCTGTTCGACAGGCCCTCGCCCGAGCGCTTCTCCCATGCGGCACCGTCGCGCCACGCCCCGCGCTTCCTGCTGCTGTACGGCTCCCTGCGCGATCGCTCCTACAGCCGGCTGCTGACCGAAGAGGCCGCGCGGCTGCTGCGGGCCATGGGCGGCGAAACGCGCATCTTCGATCCGGCCGGCCTGCCGCTGCCGGACAGCGCACCGGACGATCATCCGAAGGTGCAAGAGCTGCGCGAGCTCGCGCAATGGGCCGAAGGCATGGTGTGGTGCTCGCCCGAGCGCCACGGCGCCATGACCGGCATCATGAAGGCGCAGATCGACTGGATTCCGCTCAGCATGGGCGCCGTGCGGCCCACGCAGGGCAAGACGCTGGCCGTCATGCAGGTGTCGGGCGGATCGCAGTCGTTCAATGCCGTGAACCAGCTGCGCGTGCTCGGGCGCTGGATGCGCATGCTGACCATTCCCAACCAGTCGTCGGTCGCCAAGGCCTTCCTGGAGTTCGATGAAGCGGGACGGATGAAGCCCTCCGCCTACTACGAGCGGGTGGTCGACGTGATGGAAGAGCTGGTGAAGTTCACCCTGCTCACACGCGATGCGGCCGCCTACCTTGTCGACCGCTACAGCGAACGCAAGGAAAGCGCCGAGCAGTTCTCCAGGCGGGTGAACCAGCGCGCGATCTGACGCGGTGCCCGAGGCCGTCGTTGGCCCGACAATCGGCGCCCATGAACGCCAAGCCTTCGACGACAACGACCCCGCCGGGTCCAGCGCCGTCCATGCCGCGCCCCATCCGCGTCGCGGCCTCCCTGATCCTCCTGCGCGACGGCGCCGACGGCATGGAAGTGCTGCTGCTGCGCCGCGCCGAGAAGGCCAACGACCAGAACAGCGGCGCCAGCGTCTTTCCGGGCGGCGTGGTCGACGCGCACGACCGCCGCCTGCACCTGATGTGCAAGGGCCTGGACGACGCCGCGGCCAGCGCGCGCCTGGGCCTGCCCGACGGCGGCCTCGACTACTACGCCGCCGCGGTGCGCGAATGCTTCGAGGAAGCGGGCGTCCTGTTTGCAAGCGATGCCGAAGACCGCCTGGTCGAACTCGACGGCCTGCCGCCGAGCCGGCTCGAATCGATGCGGCATGCCGCCGAGCAAGGCACCGATGCGCTGCTGGCCATGTGCGAGGCGCAGGGCTGGCGCCTTGCGATGGACCGGCTGGCCTATTTCAGCCACTGGCTCACGCCGCCCGGCATGCCGCGCCGCTTCGACACCCGCTTCTTCATTGCGCAGATGCCGCCGGCACAGGCCGTGAAGCCCGACGGCCGCGAGACCGTGGCGCACATGTGGCTCAAGCCCGCGGAGGCAGCAGACCCGCGCCGCGGCCTCAAGCTGATGAACGTGACACGGCGCACGCTCGAAGAGCTGGCAGGCTTCGGCAGCGCTGCCGACTGCATGGCGCATGCGCGGGCGCTGACGCGGATCGTGCTGAACATGCCGCGGCTGGCCGACGGGCCTGCGGGCCGCCGCGCGGTGAACATCGACGAAGCCGCCTACGAGGAGATCGGCCACCTCGACCCCGACGGCAAGGGCCATGCGCACTATGCGCTCGAGCCGGGCCTGGTCACGCGGCTGTCGGCGCGCGTCGTGCGCGTGGCGGGCGCAGCGGATTCGCACCACGGCTATTTCGTCGGCGGCGAAGGCGGCCACTGGGCATTGATCGATCCCCTGCCGCACGGCCTTGCGCAGAACGCAGCGCCGGGCCAGGTGAAGTGGCTGCTCTGGACCGCGGCGGGTACGCAGCCCTCGGCCGCGACGCTCGATGCGCTTCGATCCGCATGGCCCGATGCTGCCGTGCTGTGGCCGCAGCCCGGGGACACCCTGCGCCTTGCGGGCGCAACGCTGCACGTCAGTCAAGCGGCCGATCGGGGCGTCCCCGCGCGCCAGTTCCTGCTGGCCGAGGAACGCATGCTGTTCACCGGCTGCGCCGCGGCGCCCGCAGCGCATGCGACCGGCGAGGCCGAATGGATCGCTCCGGCCAGCGGCTTCATCTTCCGCGCGCAGCGCTAGCGCAAGCTCTCACAGCCGGCCGATGGCGGCCTTGAGTTCCTCGAGCGAAGCGGGTTTCGGCAGATGCGCGTTGAAGCCGGCCTCCAGCGCCCGGCGTGCATCGGCGCGGCGGCCGAAGCCGGACATCGCGATCGAAGGCAGCTCGCGCGTGGCCGGGCGCCGCCGCCTCGAGCAGTTCCAGCCACCGCTCGTGTAATCCCGTAAGCAGCATCTTGCCGCGGCCGCTGGATGTAGTCTGCGCTGCCACCTCACATGCGAAAGGTTCCTACGCGGCACCTTCGATCGCGATCCGAATCTTTGATGTCGACACCGCGCTGGAAGGAACATCCATGAACGCCTTGGACCTGCTGAACCTGGATGTACTGCTCGCGCGCAGCGTACTGCTGCGCGCCGACTACGTGCAGGTCCAGAGCCGGATCCGCGACTCGTTGTCCCGCCGCAACCGCGATCTCGGCAGCGGCCCCGCGGACGAGGATTTCGACGAACTCATCCACGCCATGAGCCGGTCGCTTTCGGCCGACGCCCGCTATCTCTGCACCCTGTCGTTTGCAGTGCGCGGCATCATCGAACGCGCGAAGGCCACGGCCTGACCGGGCGCCTGGCCCCCGCCTTCTGCACTGAAGGGAAATCGCAAGAATGAAGTCTTCTCGACAACTCAAGACCGACGAGCGTGACAATGCGCGGCTGTTCCGCTGGGGCATCGGCGCGGCCATCTTCGTGTTCATCCTGGCGCTGGCCTACAACTTCCTGGCGCAGACGCGCGAGGAAGCACCGGTCAAGCCGTCGACGCCGACCCAGAGCGCGCCGCAAACGGCTCCGGCCAGCCCGCCGCCGGGCAAATAGCGCGTGGCCTACCCCAGGCCGAGTTGCCCGCGCATCGCCCTCGTGCGCTCGATGGCCATGCCCAGCAGCTTCAGCGCCATCTGCGGGTACTGCTCGCAGAGCCCGCGCAGGGCCGCCACGGGAATCAGGTAGACCGACGAAGCCTCGGCCGCCACCAGCGTGTGCTTTGCCTGGTAGCGGTTTTCGCCGAGCGAAGGGCCAAGGAAGAAGTCGTGCTGGCAGATCAGGTCGGTGACGACATCGGCGCCGCTCGCGCGTCCGTGGCTCACCACCTGGAGCAGCCCGCTCGCCACGCAATAGACCCGGTCGGTCCACTCGCCAGAGGCAAGAACGGTTTCATCGCACTGGTAGGCGCGCAGTTCGCTGGCCTCGTCCAATGCCGTGCGGTCCGCATGCGGCAGATCGGCGACCAGGGTATGCAAATACATGCCCGAATGGTCGCCGAAGGCACTGCAGAGTGCATTCCCATGAATTGGGTATTCGGTGCAGGAAAGCCACGGCGCCGCCTCAAGCCGCGGACTTCACCCTGGCCGCGCGCCGCAGGCATTCGATCAGCTGCTGCGTGCTGGGCGTGCGCCGGCGCCCACGCATGGTGATGAGGCCCACCGGCGGCAGCTCGATCGGCACCTTGAGCGCCAGCACCTTGAGCATGCCCTGCTGCTGGAAATGCCGCGCCACCGAGCGCGCCATGAAGGCCACCGCGTCGCGCTGCTGCAAAAAGCTGATCTGCGCGAGGAACGAGGCCGATTCGATGATGTCGGCCGGCGGATGCACGCCGTCGCGAAAGAACATCTGGTCGAGCTTCACGCGCAAGGAAGCCCAGGGCGGCGGCATCACGCAGTGCTCCTTCGCCAGGTCGGCCCAGCCCAGCCGGCGCTTCGCGGCCAGCGGGTGCCCCGGCCGCACCACCGCCTGCATGGGCTCGGCAAGCAGCGCCTCGGTTTCGAGGTCGGGCGCGGCGTAGCCGGGCTCCAGCCGCCCGACGAACAGGTCGAGCTCGCCCAGGCGCAGCTTGGGCAAGAGGCGCGTGAGGTCGCCCTCCTCCACCAGCACCGTGGTCTGCGAGGAGTTGGCCTTGAGCATCTCGACCGCGCGCGCCAGCAGCACCGGCATGGCCACCACCATGGCGCCCACGCTGGTGCGGCCGGCGGCGCCGCTGGCCACGGCGGCGATCTCGTCGCGCGTGCGGTCGTAGTCGGCCAGCACCGAGCGCGCGAAGCGCACCACGCTCTCGCCATAGGGCGTGGGCTCGGTGCCGCGCGTGGAGCGCTCGAACAGCGCGAGGCCGAACATGCGCTCGATTTCCACCAGCGACTTGGACACCGCCGGCTGCGTGACCGACAGGAACTCGGCCGCACGGCCCAGGTGGCGGAACTGGTCGAGCGCCACCAGCATCTGCAGGTGGCGCAACTTGAGGTTGGAACGCAGGACGCGGTCGATCTGGCTCATCGTGGTGGGTGCGGTGTTTTCCGCTTCATAACCTCCGGGCTATGAAGCGAGTCCGCTATTTCATTGGATTGCAATGATTGTCTACTGAAGAATGCGCCCAGCTTTCTCGAACAACAATCGTCGGAGACATACGCATGACCTTGCATCGCACCCTGCAGCGGCGCCAACTGGTGCTGGGCGGCCTTGGCGCCGCCGCGCTCGCCACCGCCACCGGCCGCGCCTTTGCGGCCGACTATCCGGAACGCCCCATCACCTTCATCTGCCCGTGGCCCGCCGGCGGCACGGCCGACCGCTCGATGCGCGCCATCTGCCAGATTGCAGCGCGCGAACTCGGCCAGCCCATTGCGCTGGAGAACCGCGCGGGCGCCTCGGGAATGATCGGCACCAAGGCGCTGGCCTCGGCCCGGCCGGACGGCTACACCATCGGGCAGATCCCGATCTCGGTGACGCGCTTCGCGCAGATCGGCACCGTGCAGATCGATCCGCTCAAGGACCTGAGCTACCTCGCGCGCACCTCGGGCCAGACCTTCGGCATCGCGGTGCCGGCCAGTTCGCCCTTCAAGTCGCTGCGCGACATGGTGGCGCAGGCCAAGGCCAAGCCGGGCGTCGTCAGCTACGCGCATGCGGGCGTGGGCGGCGCCACCCACGTGGGCATGGAGCAGTTCGCGCAGGCGGCCGGCGTCAAGTTCAACGCCATTGCCTACAAGGGCGGCTCGGCCGCGCTGCAGGACGTGCTGGGCGAACAGGTCGACATGCTGGCCGACAGCAGCTCCTGGGCGCCGCACGTCGAAAGCGGCAAGCTGCGGCTGCTCGCCACCTGGGGCGAGGCGCGCACGCCGCGCTTCAAGGACACGCCCACGCTCAAGGAACTGGGCTACGACGTGGTGGTGGAAGCACCCAACGGCATCGGCGCGCCGCGCGGCCTGCCGCCCGCGGTGGAAAAGAAGCTGCGCGATGCGTTCCGCGTGGCCGTTGCCAGCGAGGAATTCAAGAAGGTGGCCGACAGCATCGATGCGCCGGTCATGTACCAGGACGGCCCCGAGTACCGCAAGTACGTCGAAGCCGTCTACCGCCAGGAGACCGAGCTGATCCGCAAGCTCAATCTCAAGGAACTGATGGAGAAAGGTTGATGGCCGACAGCCCCCTGCTTCGCCTGCACCCGCACGACAACGTGCTGGTTGCCAAGACACCCATCGCCCTCGGCGAAACGATTGCCGAGTTTGGCGTGCGGGCGCGCGCGCAGATTCCCGCGGGGCACAAGATTGCGTCGCGCGCCATTGCGGCCGGCGAGCAGGTGAAGAAGTACGACACCGTCATTGGCGTGGCTTCGCGCGACCTCGAGGCGGGCGACTACGTGCACAGCCACAACCTCACGCTGGTCGACTCCTACCGCGACCCGGCCTTCTGCCAGGACCTGCGGCCGGTGGCCTACGTGCCCGAGGCCGAGCGCGCCACCTTCATGGGCTTTGTGCGGGCCGACGGCCGCGTGGGCACGCGCAACTTCATCGGCATCCTGTCGTCGGTCAACTGCTCGGCCACTGTCATCAAGCGCATCGCGGCGCACTTCACGCCCGAGCGCCTGGCGGCCTTTCCCAACGTGGACGGCGTGGCCGCCTTCGCGCAGACCAGCGGCTGCGGCATGTCGTCGCCGAGCGAGCACTTCGACGTGCTGCGCCGCACCTTGGCCGGCTATGCGCGCCATCCCAACCTGGCCGGCGTGCTGATCGTGGGCCTGGGCTGCGAGCGCAACCAGGTCGATGCGCTGGTCGACTCGCAGGGCCTGCAGCAGGGCCGCCTGATGCGCACGATGGTCATGCAGGAGGTGGGCGGCACGCGCCAGACCATCGAGGCCGGCATCCGCGCCGTGGAAGAAATGCTGCCCGAGGCCAATGCCGCCGAGCGCACCCGCGTGGGTGCCAACCACCTGAAGATCGGCCTGGAGTGCGGCGGCTCCGACGGCTTCTCGGGCATCACGGCCAACCCGGCATTGGGCGCGGCCATGGACGTGCTGGTGCGCCACGGCGGCACCGCCATTCTTTCGGAAACGCCCGAGATCCACGGCGTCGAATTCATGCTCACGCGGCGCGCCGCCACGCCCGAGGTCGGCCAGAAGCTGCTCGACCGGCTGGCCTGGTGGGAGCGCTATGCGGCCGGCCAGAACGCGCAGTTCAACGGCGTGGTCGGGCACGGCAACCAGGCCGGCGGCCTCGCCAACATCTTCGAGAAATCGCTCGGCTCGGCCATGAAGGGCGGCACCACGCCGCTGCAGGCCGTGTACGAATACGCGGAGCCGATCGACCAGGCCGGCTTCGTCTTCATGGATTCGCCGGGCTACGACCCGGTGGCCGTGACCGGACAGATCGCGAGTGGCGCGCAGCTGATCTGCTTCACGACCGGGCGCGGCTCGATGTTCGGCAGCAAGCCCGCGCCCACCATCAAGCTGGCCAGCAACACGCCGATGTTCAAGCGCCTCGAGGAGGACATGGACATCAACTGCGGCGTGGTGCTCGACGGCGAGCTCTCGGTGCCCGAGCTGGGCCAGCGGATCTTCGAGCAGATATTGCGCCATGCCTCCGGCGAGCGGACACGCAGCGAAGCGCTGGGCCTGGGCGACCACGAGTTCGTGCCGTGGCACCTCGGCATCGTGAGTTGACCTTCTTTTGATACCGACGGACATGCCTCTCAATCTCACCCGCCCCGACCTGCAGCGCACCGCCAACTTCATCGCCGGCGAATGGTGCTCTGCCGCCGGCCGCACGCTCGACGTGACCGATCCCGCCACCGGCGCGCTCATCGCGCAGGTGCCCGACTCCGGCGCCGATGCAGCCCGTGCCGCCGCCGATGCCGCGCACGCCGCCTTCCCCGCCTGGCGCCGCACGCCGGCCAAGCAGCGTGCGCAGATCCTCAAGCGCTGGAACGACCTGGTGCTCGCGCATCAAGACGACCTCGGCCGCCTGATCTCGCGCGAACAAGGCAAGCCTCTGGCCGAAGGCATCGGCGAGGTCGCCTACGCCGCGAGCTACATCGAGTGGTTTGCCGAAGAGGCCACGCGCGCCAATGGCGACGTGATTCCCGCGCCCGTTCCGGGCCGGCGCATGTTCGCCATCAAGGAGCCGGTCGGTGTGGTGGCCGCGATCACGCCCTGGAATTTTCCGGCCGCGATGATCGCGCGCAAGATCGCGCCGGCGCTGGCCGCGGGCTGCACCGTGGTGTGCAAGCCGGCCGAGGACACGCCGCTCACCTCGCTCGCGCTGGTGGCGCTGGCCGCGCAGGCCGGCGTGCCCGCGGGCGTGCTCAACATCGTGACGGCCTCGCGCGAGCGCACGCCCGAGGTGGTCGACGCGTGGCTGGGCGATGCCCGCGTGCGCAAGATCACCTTCACCGGATCGACGCCGGTCGGCAAGCACCTGGCGCGCGCCTCGGCCGACACGCTCAAGAAGCTGTCGCTCGAACTGGGCGGCAATGCGCCCTTCATCGTGTTCGAGGATGCCGACCTGCACGCCGCGGTCGACGGCCTGATGGCCGCCAAGTTCCGCAACGGCGGCCAGACCTGCGTGTGCCCGAACCGCGTGTTCGTGCACGAGGCCGTGCATGACGAGTTTGCCGGGCTGCTCGCGGCCCGTGTCGGATCGCTGCGCGTCGGTCCGGCCAGCGACCCCGCTTCGCAGATCGGCCCAATGATCAATGCGCGTGCCATCGAGAAGATCGAGCGCCATGTGCAGGACGCCGTGGCACGCGGCGCACGCGTGCTCGCGGGCGGCGCGCGGCTGCCCGCGCTCGGGCCGAACTACTTCGCGCCCACCGTGCTGGTCAACGCCGACGCCACCATGGCCTGCGCCTGCGAAGAAACCTTCGGCCCCGTCGTTCCGCTGACGCGCTTCGCCAGCGAAGCCGAGGTGGTGGCCCAGGCCAACGACACGCCCTTCGGCCTGGCCGCGTACTTCTACTCGCGCGACGTGCGCCGCATCTGGCGCGTGGCGGATGCGCTCGAAGCCGGCATCGTCGGCATCAACGAAGGCGCACTGGCCGCGGAGGCCGCGCCCTTCGGCGGCGTGAAGGATTCAGGCTACGGCCGCGAAGGCTCGGTGCACGGCCTGGACGACTACCTGCACACCAAATACGTCTGCCAGGGCCAGCTCGACTGACGCCGCGCCTACGCCCCACACATCAACGGAAAAAACATGCCCGCCCTCAACGCCTTCAAGACAGCCCTGGCCGCCAAACAACCGCAGATCGGCCTCTGGCTTTCGATGGCCGACCCCTACATGGCCGAGGTGAGCGCCACCGCCGGCTTCGACTGGCTGCTGATCGACGGCGAGCACGCGCCCAACGACCTGCGCTCGACGCTGGCCGCATTGCAGGCCGTGGCGCCCCACCGCGCCCAGCCCGTGGTGCGCGCGGTGCAGGGCGACACGGCGCTCATCAAGCAGCTGCTCGACATCGGCGCCAAGAACCTGCTGGTGCCCATGGTCGACACGGCCGAACAGGCGCGCGCGCTGGTGTCGGCCACGCGCTATCCGCCGCTGGGCATCCGCGGCGTCGGCAGCGCGGTGGGCCGCGCCTCGCAGTGGAGCGCGCGCACCGACTACCTCGACATCGCCGATGCGGAAGTCTGCCTGCTGGTGCAGGCCGAAACCGTGGCGGCGCTTGCCAACCTGCCGCAGATCTGCGCGGTGGACGGCATCGACGGCGTCTTCATCGGCCCGGCCGACCTGGCCGCGTCGATGGGCCACCGCGGCCGGCCCGGCCACCCCGAAGTGCAGGCCGCCATCGAGGCCGCCATGCGCACCATCGTGGCCTCGGGCAAGGCCGCGGGCACGCTGACCTCCGATCCGAAGCTGGCCCGGCGCTACCTGGAGCTGGGCTGCAGCTTTGTTGCGGTGGGTGTCGACGTGCTGCTGTTCGCGGGCGCGGCTCGCAAGCTCGCGGCCGACTTCAGCGGCGCGCCGCCGGCCGAAGAGCCCGCGCCGCGCGCGGCCTACTGATCGAAGGCTTAAGCGCGAGAAAAACCTAGGGCAGGTTCTCGCGGAAGATCACCTGGCTGCGCGTGGTTTCCACGCCGCTGAGCGCCTCGCGCCCGTCGCGCAGGTTGGCAAAGATGCGCACGCAGCTCATCAGCGTGGTGTGCGGGCTTTGCGTGATCACCGCGTCCATGCTGCCGTCGATCAGCAGCGTGCGCGTGTCGGGCGTGAGCCCATGCCCGATGAACACCACCTTCTGCTCGCGCCCCGCCTCCTTCAGCGCCCGCGCCACGCCGTCGGATGCGCCGCCGATGTTGTAGATGCCGCCCATGTCGGGGTATTGCTCCAGCAGCGCGCGCGTCTGCCGGTAGTTCTTGCCGGCATCGTCCTGGCCTTCGCGCAGGCCCACCACTTCGAGCCGCGGAAACATCTCGTCGATCACGTGCAGGAAGCCGGCCTCGCGCTCTTCATGGGCCTTGTAGCTCAGGCTGCCCGCGATGAGCGCGACCTTTGCGGCGCGCGCGCCGATGAAGCGGCCGATGAGGTAGCCCGCGGTGCGGCCGGCCGCGCGGTTGTCCAGCCCCACGAAGGCGGCGCGCTCGGAGTTCGACAGGTCGGAGATCAGCGTGACCACCGGCAGCCCGCGCGCCGCCAGCGCCGCCACCGCCTCGCGCACCGCGGGGTGCTCCAGCGCCATCATCGCGATGCCGTCGCAACGCTGGCCATGCTTGCGCAACGCGTCCGCCAGCTCGTGCGGATTGAAGCTCTCGATGAACACCGTGCGGCATTGCACGTTGAACGGCGCCCAGTGCTCCTGCGAATAGCCCACCATGTCGCCCAGCATACGAATGAAGCGGTTGGTGCCGGCCGGCAGCAGGAACACCAGCCGCAAAGGCGGCGGCGTGAGCGCGGCATAGAGCTCGGGGCCCGGCAGGTAGTCGAGCTCGCCCGCGGCCTTGAGCACGCGCTGCACCGTGGCGTCGCGCACGCCGGGGCGGCGGTTGAGCACGCGGTCGACGGTGGCGGTCGACACCTGCGCGGCCCGCGCGATGTCGACCACGCGCGCACGCCGCGCATCGGCAGGAGGTGAAGGGTTATCCCGCATACATCAAAAACCATCAAGATCGAGTTTGACCCGGATCATGCATGCTTTTATCTTCGCTGTGGCTCGAATCCAATGGTGCATCAGATTGCATCAACCGCATTCCGAAGATCCTGGAGACAAAAGACATGACCTCGCTCACTCGCCTGAACCGCCGCGGTGCCTTGCGCACGCTTTCCGCCCTCCCCGCCGCCGGCATCGTGTCGGCCCTGCCGCGCATCGCGCGCGCCGCGGAGTTCTCGTACAAGTACGGCAACAACCTGCCGCTCAGCCATCCGCTGAACATCCGCGCGCAAGAGGCGGCCGACCGCATCGCCAAGGAAAGCAAGGGCCGGGTCGAGATCAAGATCTTCCCTAACAACCAGCTCGGCGGCGACACCGACATGCTGGCGCAGGTGCGCTCGGGCGGCATCGAGTTCTTCACGCCCTCCGCGCTGGTAATTGCCACGCTGGTGCCGGTGGCCGCCATCAACGCGGTGGGCTTTGCGTTCAACGACTACGCGCAGGTGTGGGGCGCCATGGACGGCAAGCTCGGCGCGCATGTGCGCGGCGCCATCGCCAAGTCGCGCCTCTACGCTTTCGAGAAGATGTGGGACAACGGCTTTCGCCAGACCACCAGCAGCAAGGCGCCGGTCACCAGCGCCAAGGACATGGACGGCCTGAAGATCCGCGTGCCCGTGAGCCCGCTGTCGATCTCGATGTTCAAGGGCCTGGGCGCCGCGCCCGCGAGCCTGCAGTTCAGCGAGGTGTACTCGGCCCTGCAGACCAAGATCGTCGATGCGCAGGAAAACCCGCTACCCATCATCCAGGTGGCCAAGCTGTTCGAGGTGCAGAAGTTCTGCTCGCTCACCAACCACATCTGGGACGGCTACTGGTTCATTGCCAACGGCCGCGCATGGGACGCCCTGCCCGACGACCTCAAGACCATCGTCGCGCGCGCCATCAACGACGCCGGCATGCAGCAGCGCGAAGACATCAGGAAGCTCAACGAATCGGTGGTCGGCGACCTGCAGGCCAAGGGCCTCAGCATCAACCGCCCGGTGGCCGAGAGCTTTCGCGCCAAGCTGCGCGAATCGGGCTTCTACGGCGAGTGGAAGGGCCGCTTCGGCCCCGAGGCGTGGGCGCTGCTCGAAGGCGCCGTCGGCAAGCTGGCCTGAGCGGCCATGGTGCATGAATCCACTTTCGAGGCGGCGCCCCTCCTGCACGGGGACGTGGGCGCCGGGCCGTCCGCCAACGCGCTGAGCGGCATCGCGGGGCGCGTCGACCGTGTGCTCGGCGGCCTGGTCGAGGCCGCGGCCGCGCTGCTGGTGCTGGCCGAGATCTGCGTGCTGTTCGCGGGCGTGGTGTCGCGCTATGTGTTCCACGCACCGCTGGTGTGGTCGGACGAGCTCGCGTCCATCCTCTTCCTGTGGCTCTCGATGCTGGGTGCGGTGGTGGCGCTGCGCCGCGGCGAGCACATGCGCATGACGGCGCTGCTGCAGAAGGTGCAGCCCTCGACCCGCGCCATGCTCGACGCCTTTGCCATCGCGGCTTCGGTCGCCTTCCTGGTGCTGATCGTCTGGCCCTCGGTCGACTATGCGCACGAAGAATCGTTCATCGTCACGCCCGCCTTGGAGATCAGCAACGCCTGGCGCGCCGCGGCCATTCCGGCCGGCATCGCCATCATGCTGGCGATGGCGCTGCTGCGGCTCGTGCGCGTGTGCACCGGGCGGCAGATTGCCGTCGCGGTGCTCGGCATGGCAGCGCTGGTGGCGGCCTTCTGGCTGGCGGCGCCGGTCTTTGCCACGCTCGGCAAGTTCAACCTGGTGATCTTCTTCGTGGTGGTGGTGGCGGCCACCGTTCTCTCAGGCGTGCCCATCGCGTTCTCTTTTGCGCTGGCCACCTTCGGCTACCTGGCGCTCACCACGCGCACGCCGCTCTTGGTGATGGTGGGGCGGCTGGACGAAGGCATGTCGCACCTGATCCTGCTTGCGGTGCCGCTCTTCATCTTCCTGGGCGCGCTGATCGAGATGACGGGCATGGCGCGCGCCATGATCCAGTTTCTTGCGAGCCTGCTGGGCCACGTGCGCGGCGGCCTCTCGTACGTGCTGATTGGTGCGATGTACCTGGTGTCGGGCATCTCGGGCTCCAAGATCGCCGACATGGCGGCCATTGCGCCCGTGCTGTTCCCCGAGATGGTCAAGCGCGGCGCCAAGCCCGGCGACCTGGTGGCGCTGCTGTCGGCCACGGGCGCGCAGACCGAGACCATTCCGCCGTCCATCGTGCTCATCACCATCGGCTCCGTCACGGGCATCTCGATTGCGGCGCTGTTCACGGGCGGCCTGCTGCCGGCCGTGGTGCTGGGCGCGGCGCTGTGCATCGTGGTGTGGTGGCGCTACCGGCGCGAAGACCTCCGCGGTGTGCAGCGCCACAGCAAGCGCGAGATCGGCAAGCTGCTGCTCGTGGCGCTGCCCGCGGTGCTGCTGCCCTTCGTGATCCGCGCCGCCGTGGTCGAGGGCGTGGCCACGGCGACCGAGGTGTCGACCATCGGCATCGTTTATTCGGCCATCGTCGGGCTGGTGGTGTACCGGCAGTTCGACTGGAAGCGGCTCAAGCCGATGCTGGTCGACACGGCCTCGCTCTCGGGCGCGATCATCTTCATCGTTGGCTGCGCCACCGCCATGGCCTGGGGCCTCACGCAGTCGGGCTTCTCGCAGGACCTGGCACGCGTCATGGGCGCGCTGCCGGGCGGCGCCTACGGCTTCCTGGCGGTGTCGATCGTCGCCTTCATCGTGCTGGGCAGCGTGCTCGAGGGCATTCCGGCCATCGTGCTGTTCGGGCCGCTTCTCTTTCCCATTGCCAAGGCCGCGGGCGTGCATGAAGTGCACTACGCCATGGTCGTGATCTTTGCGATGGGCATCGGCCTGTTCGCGCCGCCCTTCGGCGTGGGCTACTACGGCGCCTGCGCCGTCAGCAAGGTCAGCCCCGACGAAGGCATCAAGCACATCTGGGGCTACATCGCCGCCATGCTGGTGGGCCTGGTGATCGTGGCCGCGTTCCCGTGGTTCTCGACCGGTTTTCTCAAGTTCTGATCACAACAACACACTCACATCAACGGAGCCAACCGCAATGAGTCGATTCCTCGGCGAGATTCGCCAGCTGGGCTATGTCGTGCACGACATCGAGGCCGCCATGGACTACTGGAGCACCACGCTGGGCGTGGGCCCGTGGTTCTACAACCCCAAGGTGCCCATCAAGAACTACCGCTACAACGGCCAGGCGCACGAGCCCCACAACTCGGTGGCGCTGGCCAACTCGGGTTATGTGCAGGTCGAGCTGATCCAGACGCGCAACGACGTGCCCTCGATGTACCGCGACTTCCTGCAGGCCGGCCGCACGGGCCTGCAGCACGTCGCCTATTGGACGGCCGACTACGACGCCGACCTGGCGCGCCTCACCGCGCAGGGCTTCAAGCCCGTGATGAGCGGCGAGGTGGGCGAGCGCGGCCGCTTCATCTACTTCGACACCGAGTACCACCCGGGCACGGTGATCGAGCTGTCCGAAGTGGCGGGGCCCAAGGGCAAGATGTTCGACCTGATCCGCAGCGCCTCCGAAGGCTGGGACGGCAGCGAGCCGGTACGGCCCTTTCCTGACCTGAGCAAGCTGTGACCGTGGCCGAACGCATCCGCGCGCGCTACCTCGTCGAGACGCCGCTCGACCCGGCCGCCGTGGCCGAGGTGATGGCCGGCGAACAATCGTGCGGCACCTTCACGCGCGTCGAGGGCGAGACCGATGCGCTGCGCGAACGTGCCCGCGCCACGGTCGAGGCGGTCACCGAGTTGGCGCCCGCCGAGGCACCGAGCCTGCCCAATGCACTGCTGGAGCGCAAAGGCACGCGCGGCCCATGGCGGCGTGCGCACATCGACATCTCCTTTCCCGTGGCGAACATCGGCGCCAACCTGCCGACGCTCGCGGCCACCGTGTCGGGCAACCTCTACGACCTGGGCGAAGTCACGGGCCTGCGGCTCGAATCGCTGCAGCTGCCGGCCGCCTACCGCGCCCAGTTCGAAATGCCGCGCGCCGGCATCGCGGGCACGCGGCGCATCACCGGCGTGGCAAGCGGCGCGCTGGTCGGCACCATCATCAAGCCCAACGTGGGGCTGTCCGCCAGCGAAACCGCCGAGCTGGTCGCCAGGCTCTGCGCCGCGGGCGTCGACTTCATCAAGGACGACGAGGTCTGCGCCAACCCTGCGCACGCCCCGCTCGCCGAGCGCGTGCCCGCCGTGATGGCCGTGGTGCGCGCGCACCAGCAGCGCACCGGCAAGCACGTGATGGTGGCCTTCAACATCACCGACGAAACCGATGCGATGAAGCGGCATGCCGACCTCGTCGAGCGCGAAGGCGGCTCGTGCGTCATGGCCAGCCTCAACTGGTGCGGCCATTCGGGCATGCAGACGCTGCGCCGCCACACCGGCCTGGCGCTGCACGGCCACCGCAACGGCTACGGCGCGCTGTCGCGCCATCCGCTGCTGGGCATTTCGTTCCAGGCCTACCAGACGCTCTGGCGGCTCACGGGCGTCGACCACATGCACGTGCATGGCCTGCAGGGCAAGTTCTCGCAGCCCGACAGCGAAGTCATCGAATCGGCGCGCGACTGCTTCACGCCGCTCACCGATGCTGCGGACGACCGCGTGATGCCGGCCTTCTCGTCCGGCCAGTGGGCCGGCACCGTGCCCGCCACCTGGGCCGCCATCGGCAGCGACGATCTGCTCTTCATGGCCGGCGGCGGCATCCTCGCGCATCCCGATGGCGCGGCGGCCGGCGTCACCAGCATCCGCCAGGCCTGGTCGGCCGCGCGTGCCGGCACCGCGCTGCAAGAAGCCGCCCGCGGCGCGCCCGAGCTGGCGCGCGCGCTGGCCTTCTTCGGCAAGCCGTGATGCCAGCCACGCAAGCGCCGGCCATCGTCTACTACGGCGACGATTTCACCGGCGCCACCGACACCCTCGGCACCGCCGCGCGCGCCGGCCTGCGTGCCCTGCTCTTCCTGAAGACGCCCGACGCCGCGCGGCTCGCGCAGGCCGGGCCACTCGACGTGCTGGGCATCGCGGGCGCCGCGCGCGCCATGGCGCCCGAAGCCATGCGGGCCGAGCTGGCCCCGGTCGCCGCGCTGTTCCGCTCGCTCGGCGCGCGCGTGCTGCACTACAAGACCTGCTCCACCTTCGACAGCGCGCCGCACATCGGCTCCATCGGCGCGGCCATGCGGGCACTGCGCGGCGCCGTCGAACAGCCCTGGACCGCGATCGTCGGCGGCCAGCCCAACATCGGCCGGCACTGCCTGTTCGGCAACCTGTTCGCCGCAGCCGGCGCCGGCGGCGAGGTGTTCCGCATCGACCGCCATCCGACGATGAGCCGGCATCCGGTCACGCCGATGCATGAGGCGGACCTGAGGCTGCACCTGGCCAAGCAGGGCCTGGCCGGCGTGCGCTCCATTCCTTTCACGGCCGCGTCGCAGGGGCCGCAGGTGCTCGGCGAGACACTGCAACGCGCGCTGCGCCCGGACGCCGGCAACACCGCCGAAGCCGTGCTGTTCGATGTGGCCGATGCGCCGCAGCTCGCCGCCATCGGCCAGGTGCTGTGGGCCGAAGCTGGGCGCGCCACGCTGCTGGCCGTGGGGCCGAGCAGCGTGGTCGATGCGCTGGCCGGCGCACTCGGCACACGAGCCGGTGCGCAAGCGGACCCACACCGTACGGGCCCAGCGCGCAGCCCCGTGCTGGTGCTTGCCGGCAGCCTCTCGCCCGTCACCGCGCGCCAGGTGGCGGCGGCGCACTCATTCGACACCGTGTGGCTCGACGCGCCGCGCCTTGCGCAGCGCGACGCGGCCACGCTGGAGCGGCATGCGCGCGAGATCGCGCAGGGCCTCGCCCGCGGCCGCAACGTGCTGGCCTGCACCCGGCCCGCCGAAGAGGCGCCCCCCGAGGCCGACAACGAGGTCGACGCCCAGGCCCTCTCGCGCGCCGGCGGCGACCTGCTCGCCAGGGTGCTGGCCATGGCGCCGCTCCAGCGCGTCGGCATTGCCGGCGGCGACACCTCGAGCCACGCCGTGCAGGCGCTCGACGCCTGGGGGCTTTCCTATGTGGCCGACATGGGCGCCGGCGCGTCGCTGTGCCGCGTGCACAGCGACGATGCCGCGCTGGATGGCATGGAGATCATGCTCAAGGGGGGCCAGATGGGCTCGGAGGATGTGTTCGAGCGGCTGGTGCATGGCGATGCAGGCAGCGCCGTCTCGTCACGCAATTGTTGAAACAAAACAATTCAATGGTAATAACCGATTTACAGCAACCAAGTTGCAATTGTCAAACATTTTGAAATTGCAGAGCAAAAGTTCTAATTCCGGGCTAAGTTTCTGCCTGTAACACCAAAATAGCCTCGGTACAGCGGCCCGCCACCTGCCCCGCCTCCCCTGTTTTAGGTACCTGTTTCCCTCTGTGCAGTGGTAAGATCGGCCCCGTTGACTAGGGTAACAATGCGCAATCGCCGGTTACTATCGGTTGTCGACGCTGTCGCTCACTTCCAAGCTTCATCCGAACGGGGAAAAACTCAATGAAACATAGTCACCTGATCGCAGCCATGGCTCTTGCAGCCCTGGCCTCTGCGCCGGCCCTTGCACAACAACTGCCTGTGCCCCCGACAACCGCCGCTGATGCCGTTCGCGCTGCTGGCGGTGGCGGCCTGACCACCCAGCAAATCGGTGCGGCAGCTGGCGGCGGCGTGCTGTTGGCAGCGGCTCTCGGCGGTGGCGGCGGCGGTGGTGGTGGCGGTTTCATCATCCCCGGTGGCCCTGGCGGCACTGGCACCACCGGTACCACCGGCACCAGGTAATGATCGGAGCCCTCCGCAAGGGGGGGTTCCCAGCGAGATTCCAAAGCACCGCCAGCGCGGTGCAAAAACTAGGATGTTGCGTACTCGCATCATCCTTTTTTTTGGGCGGATGCTCCTCGGGCTCCTCGGCAATGCTTGCCACGGCCCGGCACCTCTATAACAACAACGCCTCGCCGTCGGACTCCCACACATTCCGTCCGGAATTCAGCTATTTGCGGGCCACGTTCGAAGGCCGCACCGTGTTTCTCGTGCTCGGATACGTCGACCCCCATCCCGAAGGTCCTACAGAGGTCTGGTACAGCGCCTCGGGTGAAACGGTGCGCCTGCGCCACGGGCGCCTGGTGGCCACGGCCGGCCTCACGACCGACTGGCGCGCCGTGCGCCTTGTCAACGCGCCTGCCTGGCCCTCCGCCACGGCCGCCGAGAGCACAGCGACTGCAACAACACGCTTCCAGCGCGAGCGCGACCTGATGCCCGGCTACCGCTCCGGCATACGCGACGACATCGAGCAGCGGCAAATCGCGCCGCCCACCGACAGCATGCTCGCCGGCCGGCCCGCGAGCTCGCTGCGCTGGGTCGAGGAGCGCAGCAGCACGCGTCCGGCCTCAGCCTCGCTGCCGCCGGCGCGCTTTGGCCTCGCCCAAGTTGGCGACAAGCTCGAGGCGGTGTATTCCGAGCAGTGCCTTTCCCGTGATCTGTGCTTGAGCTTCGAGCGGTGGAATCCCTCTGCGCCAGCCAACGTTGCCTCGACAAGCGCAGCTGGTTCATGAGACCCCCGCCCCCGCCCGGCCCCATCACCAACCCCTTCCGCCTCAGCCTGTTGGCCGCCGCGATCGTGTTGATGACTCCCTCCGCCCATGCCGCAGCCACCGACCGCCCTGTTGGCGGCGCTGCGCAAGTGCGCCCGGGCGAGCGGCTCAGCGACTGGCTGCTGCGCCAACCCGAAGATGCAGCCGGCCCCGGCCTCGCATGGCAGGTGCCGCAGGAGCTGCTCGCACAGCAGTACCTGAAAGAGTCGCTGCTGGTGCGGGTGGAAGCGGCCGTTCGATCGGCCTCGCCTGAAGAGCGGGCCTCGCGCGAGCAGCTCTTGTCCGTGCTGCAAAGCCTTCCGGCCACCGGCCGCGTGGCGCTGGGCATTGTCGACCCGCGCTGGCTGCAGGCGAATCCCGGGCAAGACCCGGTGCTGCGCGAAGGCCAGCGGCTCGCGGTGCCGCCCGCCCCGCTGCGCTCGGTCACCGTGGTGCAGCCCGACGGCAGTTTTTGCCAGGTGGCGCACGAAGGCGGCCGCTCGGTGCTCGACTACCTGGGCGCCTGTGGCCTGGGCAGCGGTGCCGACTGGGCCTGGATCGCCCAGCCCGACGGCCGCACCACCCGCGCAGGCATCGGCGCCTGGAATGCCGAGCCCGCCGACGAACCCGCGCCCGGCGCCTGGATCTGGGCCCCGCCGCGCCGCATGGCCGCCCTGGCGGACCTGTCGGAAGGCCTCATCAAGTTCCTTGCCGTGCAAGGCCCGTCGCCGCAGGAACCCACCACCACCGCGCCCCCGGCCGCCAACGCACCCGTGTTCGCCGCGCCCACCGTCGCCGCCACGCTCCCCGAGGCCGTGGCCTCGCAGCCGCGCCCGCTCGACATCAGCGGAAACGACTGGGGCGAAACCGGCCTGCTGCAAACGCCATCGGCCCGCATGGGCGTGGCCGGCGACACGCGCGCATCGCTCACGTCGATCTGGCCCTACACGCGGCTGAACGTGATGTTCCAGCCCCTCGATTGGATGGAGGCGGGCTTTCGCTACACCTCCATTTCCAACCGCGCGTACGAAGCCAGCACCACCGGCCAGTCGAACAAGGACAAGAGCATCGACATCAAGCTTCGGCTGCTCAAGGAAACCACCTTCGTGCCCGAGCTTGCGCTGGGCTTTCGCGACCTGGGCGGTACCGGCCTTTTCTCCGGCGAGTACCTGGTGGCAAGCAAGCGCTGGTACGACCTCGACTTCAGCCTTGGCATCGGCTGGGGCTACCTGGGCACAAGCGGCAACATCAGCAACCCCTTCAAGCTGCTGGGCAGCCGCTTCGACACCCGCGGCAACTCGAGCACCAGCCCAGGCAGGTTCGGCTCCTACTTTCGTGGCCCGGCCGCCCTCTTTGGCGGCGTGCAGTGGCGCACGCCGTGGGACCCGCTCACGCTCAAGCTCGAATACGAAGGCAACGACTACCAGAGCGAGCCGCAGAACAACAACCAGCGCCAGCGCTCGCCCTTCAACGTCGGCCTGTCTTACCAGGTGTCGCCCAAGGTCACGCTGTCTGCCGGCTTCGAGCGCGGCGACAAGTTCATGATTGGCCTCACGCTGTCGAGCAACCTGGCCGCGTCGCAGTCGCCCAAGCCGGCCGACCGGCCGCTGCCGGAATTCAGGCCCGAGGCCGCCCCGCGCTCCCCCGGCTGGGCCACCACTGCGGCCGAGATCGAGGCGCAGACCGAATGGATCGTCGAGCGCATTGCGCCCAAGGACGACGTGCTGCATGTGTGGGTGACCGACAGCAACACCGTCTACCGCACCGCGCGCGTCGAAAAAGCCATTGCGGTGCTCCACCACGATGCGCCGGACGCCATCAAGAGCTTTGTCTTTCACTACTCGGAGCGCGGGCTCGCGGTGCATGCACAGGCCATCGACCGTGCCGAATGGGTGGCGGCGCGCATCGAGGCCTTGCCGCCGCATGCGGCGCGGGCCGTATCCAAGCGCGACTACGAACCCGAGCTGGCCCGCCCCGACGACACGCGCAGCAGCCCCGCTCAGAACACCGCCGCCACCGAAGCCGCCGCCACTGAAACGAACGCCCCCTGGGTGCGCCCCCGCGACAAGTTCACCTTTGGCATTGCGCCCAGCTATGGCCAGATCGTCGGCGGGCCCGACGCCTTCCTGCTCTATCAGCTTGGCATCCAGGCCACCGCCGAATACCGCTTTACCCAGCGCACCTGGCTCAGCGGCGCAGTCAACCTGCGGCTGGCCGACAACTACGACAAGTTCACCTACACCGCGCCCAGCGAGCTGCCACGCGTGCGCACCTACCAGCGCGAGTACGTCACCTCCAGCCGCTTCACCATTCCGTCGCTGCAGCTCACGCATGTGGGGCAGCTGTCGAGCAACCACTACTACAGCGTGTATGGCGGCCTGCTCGAATCCATGTTTGCGGGCGTGGGCGCCGAATGGCTCTACCGGCCCGCGCGCTCGCCCGTGGCCTTTGGCGTGGACATCAACCGCGTGCGCCAGCGCGACTTCAACCAGGACTTTGGCCTGCGCGACTACAAGGTGACCACCGGCCACGCCACCCTTTACTGGGACACCGGCTGGAACGGCGTCATGGCCAAGATCAGCGCGGGCCAGTACCTTGCGGGCGACCGCGGCGTGACGCTCGAAGTCATCCGCCGCTTCGACAACGGCTTTGTGCTGGGCGCCTACGCCACCAAGACCAACGTCTCGTCAAAGCAGTTTGGCGAAGGCGACTTCGACAAGGGCATCTATCTTTCGATTCCGCTCGACGCGCTGCTGCCGCGGTCCAGCAAGTTTGCGCTGGGCTTTGCATGGTCGCCGCTCACGCGCGACGGCGGCGCGCGCCTGGGCCGCAGCAACACCCTTTATGAACTGACCTCCGTGCGCGACCAGGGCGCCTTCAACTTTGCGGCCCCGCCAGACAACAAGCCACGTGCCGGAGACAACATCTTGAATTTCGATCGCAGCCCATGAGCGTTTTTTCCTTCAAAGAAAGGCGGACACGTTGAAATCCGTTCTTGTCGTTTGCATCGGCAACATCTGCCGAAGCCCAATGGCGCATGTGCTGCTGGCCGATGCGCTGCCGGAGATCACCGTGTCGTCAGCCGGCACGGGTGCGTTGATAGGCCACCCCGCGGACCCCATTGCGCAGGAACTGATGGCCGCGCGCGGCCTTGACCTGAGCGCCCACCGCGCGCGCCAGATCACCCAGCCCATGTGCGTTCAGGCCGACCTGATCCTCACCATGGACGAGGGGCAGCGCCGCCACATCGAAACCACCTACCCGCTCACGCGCGGCAGGGTCTTTCGGCTTGCCGAAACCGCCAAGCTGAATATCCCCGACCCCTACCGCATGGGCCAGGAAGCCTTCGAGCACGCACTTCAACTCATCGACGCCGGCGTCAAGACATGGGCCGAACGGATTCGGCAATTCAAATGAACACTCCTGCTGTGACTACTTCCAATGCTGCGCGTGTCGGGCAGACTGCTGCGCCTTCGGTTGCGAGGCCGGACGAAGATGAGATCAATCTGAAAGAATGGTTCGACATCCTGATCGACCGAAAGTGGCTCGTTCTGGCTGTCACCGCACTAGCGCTAGCGCTCGGTGTGGCGTATGCCCTGCTATCCACCCCCGTCTATCAGTCCAACCTGCTGATCCAAGTCGAGGATGCTGCGCCTGATGCAAAGGGCTTCCTCGGCGAAGCCTCGAGCCTTTTTGACGTAAAGACACCAGCCACCGGCGAGATACAGGTCATCCGCTCACGGATGGTGCTGGGTGCGGCCGTGGACCAAACGCGTGCCTACATTGACGCTAGGCCGCGCTACCTCCCGATATTCGGCCGATGGCTGGCACGTCGGGCGGAGGGGCTTTCGGACCCCGGCTTCCTTGGCATCGGCGGCTACGTCAATGGCAAGGAACGCATCAGCGTCGCACGCTTCGACCTGCCGGTAGAACTCGAGGACGAAGCGCCCTTTCTGATCACGGCACAGGGCGAAGGCAGATACACGCTCAGGCATACGGAGCTGGACCAGCCGCTGAGCGGCACCGTGGGCCAGCCGCTGCACCATGCCCTCGGAGAGGGGGCAATCGATCTATTAGTCGATAAGCTCGAAGGAAAGCCAGGCGCGGAGTTCGTCGTGTTGCGCGCCTCGCAGTTACGCACCATTGAGGACCTGCAAAAGCGATTGCAACTCAGTGAACAAGGAAAGCAATCGAACGTGATCAGCGTGGCGCTTCAAGACAGCGATCGCGACCGGCTCTCCCGCATCCTCAACGCCATTGGCGAGCAGTACGTGCAGCAGAACGTGGAGCGCAAGGCAGCCGAGGCGCAAAAAACGCTGGCTTTCCTGGACGAGCAGTTGCCGGAGTTCAAGCGCCAGCTCGAAGCCTCTGAAGATGCCTACACACGTTTCCGCAATAAGAACGGCACCGTGGCCTTTGACGAAGAAGCAAAGGGCGTCCTAGCCCAGACCATCGAGCTCCAGACCAAACTACTCGAAGCCCAGCAGCGCCGCCGCGAGGTAGCGGCGCGTTTCACCGACGCCAACTCGCGCGTGAAGATCATCGATGGGCAGATTGCCGCTATCGAAAAAGAGATTGGCGGCCTCAACGCGCGTGTGAGCCGCATGCCCACGCTGCAGCAAGATGCGCTCCGCCTTGAGCGTGATGTGCGGGTGAACAGCGGCCTTTATCAGTCGCTGCAAAATAACGCACTGCAATTGCGTCTGGTGAAAGAAGGCAAGACCGGCAACGTGCGTCTGCTCGACAAAGCGGTGAAGACCAAGGAACCCATCAAACCGCAAAAGCCGCTCATCCTCGCAATAGCTCTGGCATTGGGTCTTTTAGCTGGTGCAGCGCTAGCGATCGTGCGCAGCAATTTTTTGGCGGGCATCCGGGACCCACAGGAGATCGAAGCTCATACCGGCCTTTCGGTTTATTCAGTCGTGCCCTTTACTCCCGAACAGACGACGCTCAACCAAAGCGTTGCAGCCGGCGCCAAGGGCATCCAGTTGCTGGCAGTGACCCATCCGGACAGTCCCCCCATCGAGGCATTGCGCAGCCTGCGCATCGCGCTTCAATTCGCCACGCTCGAAGCTGGCAACAACCGCGTGCTCATCACAGGCGCAACGCCAGGCATCGGCAAGAGCTTTGTTTCGGGCAACTTCGCGGCCATCATGGCGCACGCTGGCAAGCGCGTGCTGCTGATCGATGCCGACATGCGCAAGGGCCACCTGAACAAGCAGTTCGGCCTGCCGCGTGACGGCGGTCTTTCGGAACTGTTGGCTGGCGAGCTTTCGGCACAGCAGGCCATCCGCTCGCAGGTGCTGCCGAACCTTGACGTGCTGACCACCGGCAAGCTGCCGACCAACCCGGCCGACATGCTGATGTCGGAAACCTTCGTGCGCCTGCTCGACGTGCTTTCGGCGCAGTACGAGTTGGTCATCATCGATACGCCTCCGGTGCTGGTGGCTGCTGACACGGCCGCAGTGGCACCCTACATGGGCGCAGTGCTGCTGGTGGCCCGCGCGGATCAAACCCAACTTGGCGAACTCAACGAAAGCGCCAAGCGCCTCGCACATGCAGGCAAGGCGGTCAGCGGCGTGATCTTCAATGGCATCGACCTGACGCGGCGCCACTACGGCAGCCATGGCTACCGCTACGGTGGCTACAGGTACACCACTTACAAGTACAACGAATAAGCCCGCGCGTCGGGCGCGCGGTGCTGGGGCATGCCTCAGCACCGCAACAAAAGATCAGACGGAAGCGAGTACCGGCGGTGGCACCGCAACGCCGGAGGCTGCGGAATCATCAGGTGCAACCGATACCGGGGCGGGCAGCAGGTCATTCTGGCGTTCAAGCTCCATGTACACCCAGTCGACTACCTCTGCGTGTGGGCGGTAGCCACCCAGTAACTGTTGCAGCTTGCACTTGATTGCAGGCACATCGTTGCGCTCCAGCAGCGCACCCAGCTCATCGATCTGCCGGGTCAGCTCTTGCCAAGGCGGGCAGGCCTCGTGCGCCTTCATCACGCGCGGATGGGCGGTGGGCATCGCGTTGTCGCCAATCAGCAGCTCTTCATAAAGCTTTTCACCGGGCCGCAGCCCGGTGATCAGCAGCTCGATGTCGCCTTCGGGGTTTTGCGCATCGCACACTGTGCGGCCCGACAGTTCCACCAGGCGGCGCGCCAGGTCGATGATGCGCACGGGCTCTCCCATTTCCAGCACAAACACATCGCCGCCCTCGGCCATGGCGCCAGCCTGGATTACCAATTGCGCCGCTTCAGGAATGGTCATGAAGTAGCGCGTGATGTCTTCGTGCGTGAGCGTGATCGGCCCACCCGCTTCGATCTGCTGGCGGAACAGCGGCACCACCGAGCCGCTGGAGCCCAGCACATTGCCAAAGCGCACCATCGAAAAGCAGGTGCTCGGCTTCTGCTGGGCCAATCCCTGCAGCGTCATTTCGGCCAAGCGCTTGCTGGCGCCCATGATGTTGGTCGGCCGCACGGCCTTGTCAGTGCTCACCAGCACAAACTGGCCCACGCCATGGTCACGCGCCGCCAAGGCCGCTGTAAGCGTGCCCAGCGTGTTGTTGATCAGGCCTTCCACAGGGTTGTGTTCCACCAGCGGCACATGCTTGTAGGCCGCTGCGTGGTAGACCGTATTGGGCCGCCACACGCCCATGATCTGGCGCATGCGCGCCCCGTCGCACACGGAGGCCAACAGCGGCACCACGTTCAGCGCAGGCGCCTTTTGATCCAGCTCACGGTGAATGGCATAAAGCGCGTATTCGCTCCACTCCACCAACAGCAGCACCGAGGGCTTCAGCTGTGCAATCTGGCGGCACAGCTCACTGCCAATGGAGCCGCCCGCCCCCGTCACCAACACCACCTTGCCGCGCACATGGCGGTGCAGCAGGTCTTCGACCGGCGCCACTGGGTCGCGGCCCAGCAGGTCTTCGATGTCGACCTCCATCAGGTCCTTGACCTGTACCCGGCCCTGCGCCAGGTCGGCCATGCCAGGGAGCGTGCGCACGTGCAGGTGCAGCGACAAGAGCTCGTTCAGAATTTGCGCCCTGCGCCCTTGCGAGACCGAGGGCAATGCCAGCAGCACGTCGGTAATGCCTTGGGCGGCAGCATTGGCCTTGAGCCATGATGGCGCGTAGATGGGCAGGCCGTTGAGGGTGCGGCCCTGCAGATGCGGCGAATCGTCGACAAAGCTATGCACCACCATCTCAGGGCTGTGCGCCAGCGCCGCCGCCAACTGGCGCCCGGCCTTGCCGGCGCCGTAGATCACCACCTGCGGCAGCGTCTTGCTGCGCAACAGCTGCGAATACAGGCCGCCCAGCCAGTAGCGTGCAGCCAGGCGCGAAGCGCCCACGGTGAACAACAGCAGCGCAGGCACCAACAGGCCCACCGTGCGCGGAATGCCCTCCACGCCGACCAAGGTGAACATCATGACGTAGCCCACGCTGAACAAGGAGCAGGCTCGCCCAATTGCCATCAACGCCGCACTGCCGGCATACCGGAAGATCGCGCGGTACAGGCCCGTGATCACGAACAGCGGCAGCGCCAACATGATCGCGCCCGCTACCGCCAGCCAGTGCACGCCCGCCAGTTCTACCCACCTGTCGTAGCGCAGGCTGAGTGCCATCCACACGCACAGCACACACAGGCCGGCGTCCACCGACAACGCCAATACCCGCTTCAAGGGCCGTGGCATTGCCAACACAGGCTGGGCCAGACGATCGATCATGTGGATTCCCTCGGCAAATTCTTATCGCTACGCCGACGCTCCAGCAAGAACGCCAGGCCCGCGCCCAGCAGCAGCCCCACCCAATCCGCGAGCAGATCGGTAGCCTCGGCAACGCGATCAGGCGTCAACGATTGCAGCAGCTCGATGAGCCCGCCATAGGCCAGCAATGTGGTCAAGACGATGGCCGTGCGCCCCGGCCAAGCCAACTGGCCCAGCAGCCCCAGCACCGCAAAGCCCAAGGCGTGATTGCTTTTGTCCCAGCCAGTCGAAGGCAAGGCAGAGGCCACCGAGGACGGGGCCAAGCTCAACACCAGCAGCGCGAGCATTGCCAAGGCCAGCAGCCAGCTCCACACCGCGGCACCGGGCCGGGGCCACCAACTGGGCGCTGCATGGAAGTTCATGTGGCGCTCGCTTCTTTCAGCACTTGCCCAATGGCCGCGCAGCTGGCGTCCATTTCCGCCGCTGTGAGCGTTGGATGCACCAGGAACATGACGCTGGTTTCACCCAGCGCGCGTGCCACGGGCAGGCGCTCCGCCGGCCGCCAGTCGGTGCCATCGAAAGCCTTCTCCAGGTAGACCTCCGAGCAGGAGCCCTGGTAACAGGGCACGCCCAGCGCCTGAATGGCGTTCACGATACGGTCGCGGTTCCAGCCGGGGGCCAGCCGCTCGGGCTGAACGTAGGCATAGCACTTGTAGTGCGCATGTACGCTGCCTGCGGGCAAGACTGGCACACGCACTGCCGCGTGCGGGCGGCAGGCCGCCCACAGCGCTTCTGCATGTCGCGTGCGCAGCGCGGTCCAGTCGGCCATGCGGCGCAACTGGATGCGGCCGATCACAGCCTGCATCTCCAGCATGCGCCAGTTGGTGCCGAAGCTTTCATGAAGCCAACGAAAACCGGGCGGATGCTCGCGCTTGAACACCGCATCGTGGCTCTTGCCGTGGTCCTTGAACTCCCACATGGCGCGCCAGAGCGACTCGTCGTTGGTGGTGACCATGCCGCCCTCGCCGCCCGTGGTCATGATCTTGTCTTGGCAGAAGGACCAGGCGCCCACGTGCCCGATGGAGCCGACCGCCCGCCCCTTGTAGCGCGAGCCGTGTGCCTGTGCGCAGTCTTCGATGACCTTGAACCCATGCTGTTCGGCCAGTGCCATGATCGGGTCCATGTCGCAAGACCAGCCGCCCAGGTGCACGCATATCACTGCGCGCGTCCGCGGGGTGAGCACCCGCGCAATGGTGGCCGCCGATAGGTTGCCGCTGTCGGCCTCGACATCCGCGAACACCGGCGTGGCACCTGCATTGACCACGCAAGAAACGCTTGCCATGAAGGTGCGCGGTGTAACCACCACTTCATCGCCCGGGCCGATGCCCAACGCCTTCAGGGCCACGTCCAACGCCAATGTGCCATTGGCCAGCGCCACGGCATGCGCGGTGCCCGTCCACGAAGCAAACTCCTTTTCGAACTCGCGGCATTCCTGCCCGGTCCAGTAGTTGACCTTGTTGGAGAGCAGCACGCGCTGCACGGCTTCGGCCTCTTCGGCGGTGAAGCTGGGCCAGGGAGAGAACGAGGTATTCAGCACAATCAACCTTTGGAAGAAAAGAGGCGGGCCGGATTGCCGATCACCGTGGCGCCGGCTGGCACATCACGCGTGACAACGGCACCCATGCCCACGACGGCGCCGCGCCCAATGACCAATGGCTTGCCCGGACGGCCTTGCTTGATGACCGCGCCCGAACCGATGTAGGCGTGGTCTTCGATGACCACATTGCCGTTGCACTTGGCGCCCGGCGCAAAGGTGACAAAGTCGCCGATCACGCAGTCGTGCTCGACGTAGCTATAAAGGTTGGCGTGAAAATGTCGGCCGATACGGATGTTGGACGTGAGCGTGACGAAGGGGCTCAGGGCCGCACCCTCGCCCAGTTCCACGTCGTCCATGCGCACCACGTTGCTCGCGCTCACAGTCCAGGCGCGTACGCCATCCGCCTTGCAGCGCCCGGCCAATTGCTCGCGCACCTTGCTGTTGGCAATGGCCAGAACGACATGGCGCTCGCTCGCCTCTTGCTGCAGGAATTCCGCGTAGCGCAGCACCCGCTGACCATTGACCACAGGTTCGGCGGGTTGGTCATCTATGAAAACAAGCCGCGTTCCAGCAATGCATTGCCCTGCCAGCTGCGCACGCGCCAGCGGCATCACGCCACGGCCGCAGCCGCTCGCGCCGTAGACCGCGAACAAGGGTTGCGTCATGACTCACCTCCGTGCGAAGCAGCGGCAGAAGAGCCGGTGAAGCGCGGCATGGTTGCCTCGCCCGCCGCAGAGATTCCGTCGCGAACCAGCACCTTGCGCACCGTGAGCCAGAGGATCTTGATGTCGAGCCACAACGTGCGGTTGTCGACGTACCAGACGTCGAGCTTGAATTTTTCTTCCCAACTAAGTGCATTGCGGCCGTTGACCTGCGCCCAGCCGGTGATGCCGGGGCGCACTTCATGGCGGCGTGCCTGCTCCACGGAGTAGAGAGGCAGGTATTCCACCAACAAGGGGCGCGGCCCAACCAGGCTCATCTCGCCCTTGAGCACGTTCCAGAGTTCGGGCAGTTCATCGAGGCTGCTCGAACGCAGGAAGCGGCCAAATGGCGTGAGCCGCTCTGCGTCCGGCAACAACTGCCCGCTGGCGTCGCGCGCATTGGTCATGGTGCGGAACTTGATCAGTTCGAAGGGCCGCCCCTCCCGCCCCGGCCGGACCTGCCGGAAGAACGCGGGCTTGCCGAGCTTGCGGCTCACTTGCCAGGTAAGGAGCGCAAGAGGAGCAGCAAACAGCAGCAACGCTGTCGCAGCCAAGAAGACATCGAACATGCGCTTCAAGTCGAATGCCTTTTTGGCGCCCAGCCGCTTGAAGAGCCTGCCGAAGCGCTCCACGCCAATCCGCAGTGACAGTTGCTCGCGATAGTGGCGCTGTGCCTTCGCGCCCATCTCCGCCAAGGCTTCCGGGTCCATTGCAGCCAATGCTTCGGCAGAGGCCACCAACGCCTGCGGATCTTCAGACGCAGCAACAACTCCGCCTCCAGACTCCCTCACCAGATCGGCGGCATCGCCATCCACCGCCATCAACAAAGGCTTGCCTGCGGCCATATAGGCCTGCGTCTTGGATGGAATGGTGATTTCGAACAGCGGATCTTTGCGCAGATGCACGAGCAATGCATCGGCCGCATTCAGCAGGGTGCCCACTTCGGCCATGGGCACAGGCGGCAAGAACACGACATTGCCGAGGCGCAATTCCGCAGCACGCTCAACGAGGCGACTCACCTCTACACCGCCGCCGAGCAGCACAAAACAAACACGAGACTCGCGTTGTTGCAGCAGCAGCGCCGCGTCCAGCACGGCATCCAAAGCCTGCGCCTTGCCCATATTTCCGGCAAACAAGATCCGGAATTTTTCGGCGCTGGGGAACGCGGCTGGCAGTTGCCCCTGAGGCGTGGTCAGCGAGGCCTCATCGGCCCAGTTGTAGATCACGTCTATCTTTGCCTCGGGCACATCGCGCTGCACCAGCAGTTTCTTGAAGCCCGGCGAAAGCACGGCAATGTGATCCACGCGCCTGTAGACCCACTTGCAGACTGAGGCCACGATACCCAGCGCTCGCTCGTTATTGAGCATGCCGGTTGCCCGCAAGGTGTCTGGCCACATGTCCTGGATGTCATAGACAACAGGAATACGACGAAGAAGGCGGATCAATCCGGCTGCCACGCCCACAGTCAACGGCGGATGGTAGGCGTACATCACCGCAGGGCGCTTAGCAAAGAGCAAGCCGTAGATGGACACAGACGCCGCGAAGCTTGCGTAGTTCAACACCCGCTTGATGGCGGATTGGCCATGATCTGGGTAAAGCGGCAACCGAGTGACCTGCACGCCATCTATCACCTCACGCTGCAGCCACTTGATGCGATAGCCCGGATACACCTGTCCACCCGGGTAGTTGGGAAAGCCCGTGACCACCTCCACCTCGAACCCCTGGCGCACGAGTTCGCGCGCGAACACGATGCCCTTGAAGGTTGGTTCGGGATCGAACCATTGGGTCAGCAGAAGTACACGGACGGCCATGATGGAGTCAGTACTTCTTCCAGACGACGCGATTCACGTAGTCGGTGTAGCTGTGGATGATGCGCAGCACCTTGTCCGAGACATTCGGCATGCTGTAGTCCGCAACCTGGCGCAAGCCGCGCTGATCACCGCGGGGCTGGGTCTGGAGAATGGCCAACCCTTGGCGCACACGAGCAACCTCAAGGCCCACCATCATTACAGCGCCCTCTTCCATTCCTTCAGGTCGCTCGTGGGCCTCGCGCAGGTTGAGCGCCGGAAAGTTCAGGATAGACGACTCTTCATTGATGGTGCCGCTGTCGGAGAGAACCGCACGGGCAGACATCTGCAGCTTGACGTAGTCGTGAAAGCCCAGAGGCTTGAGCAGCCGAACGTTGGCATGAAAGCGCGCTCCGGTGGCATCAATGCGCTTCTGGGTACGGGGGTGTGTCGAGACGATCACCGGCAAGTCATGATCTTCAGCAACGGCATTGAGCACGTCGACCAGCTTTGCAAAAGACTGGGAAGACTCGATGTTCTCCTCACGATGGGCGCTGACCACAAAATATTGGCTTGCCCCAAGGTTCAGCCGCGTGAGCACATCGGATGCATCGATGTTCGGGCGGTAGTGAGAAAGCACTTCGAACATCGGACTGCCAGTCTTGATGACCAGGTCTGGCGGCAGGCCTTCGCGCAGCAGGTAGTCGCGGGCAATGGTGCTGTAGGTCAGATTCACATCGGCCGTGTGGTCCACGATGCGCCGGTTGGTCTCTTCTGGCACGCGCTGGTCGAAGCAGCGGTTGCCGGCTTCCATGTGAAAGATCGGAATCTTGCGGCGTTTGGCCGGAATGACCGACAGGCAGCTGTTGGTGTCGCCCAGCACCAGCATGGCCTCTGGCTGCTCCTGTCCAAGCACCTTGTCCACCGCAATGATGAGGTTGCCGATGGTATGCGCCGCACCCGTCGAATCTGCCGCACTGTTCAAGAAATGATCGGGCTTGCGAACGCCAAGGTCGTCAAAGAAAACCTGATTGAGTTCGTAGTCGTAGTTCTGGCCGGTATGCACCAGCACATGCTCGCAATGCTCGTCCAGCCGGGCCAGCACACGCGACAGGCGGATGATCTCGGGCCGGGTGCCGACCACGGTCAAGACTTTGAGTTTTTTCATGGGATCAATCAAAAGTCGTGGGGCCTACAACGGGCAGGCGAAGGTGTCTGGTCGCGCGCGATCGAATACCTCGTTGGCCCAGAGCATCACCACCATTTCATCTGTGCCAACGTTGGTAATGTCGTGCGTCCAGCCCGGTACGGTCTCGACGATTTCAGACTTGTCGCCCGCGGTGACCAGTTCGTGCGCTTCGCCGGTTTGCATGTGCCGGAACTTGAAGCGTGCTTGCCCCTTGATGACCAGGAACTTCTCGGTCTTGCTGTGGTGGTAGTGGCCGCCTCGTGTGATGCCGGGATGGGCGGTAAAGAACGAGAACTGGCCGGCGTCTGGCGTCTTGAGCATTTCGACGAACACGCCGCGAGCGTCTCCGTATTGCGGCACTGGGTATGCAAAGGACTCGGGCGGCAGGTAGCTCACATAGGTTGAATAGAGCGCCCGCACCAGCCCGGTTCCCACGCGATCGGTCATGAGCGTATTGCGGCTATCCCTGAACGACTGAATCTGCCTAGCCAGTTCGCCCACCGTGGTGGTGTACTGCGGCGCCACCGCAGCAAAACCATCCGCGTTTACCGCGGCATCTGCGCCATCCATCAACTGAATGAAACGTTCGATGACGTCATCCACGTACACCAGGGTGACGGGCGCCGATGGGTCATTGACCTGGATAGGGAGGCCGCGCGAAATGTTGTGGCAGAAGGTAGCCACGGCCGAGTTGTAGTTGGGCCGGCACCATTTGCCGAACACATTGGGTAGCCGAAAGAGATGTACCGGAATGCCGTGGCTCCGGGCGGCTGCCCCCAGCGCTTCTTCCGCACCGCGTTTGCTGCGGCCGTAGGGGTTGTCGAAACTGGCCTGCGTGGACGAGGTGTAGACGATGGGCACCTTCTTGCCCGTGGCGTCAGCTACGGCGCAGATGGCGCTGCACAAGCTTTGCGTGAGCCCTGCGTTGCCGCTAGTGAATTCCTTGGGATCTTGAGGACGATTGACCCCCGCAAGATGGAACACGAAATCCACCCCCTGCAGCAGTGCAGGCAACTGTTCCACACCGTCGTCACGGGTAAAGCAGACTACCTGCACATCCTTGCGCTCGGCCAAATGCAACTGCAGGTTCTTGCCGACAAAGCCACCCGCGCCTGTGATCACCACCTTCATGTGCTTACTCCTGCACCAAGGCGGGTTCACCACGGGCAATGCGCTGCATGAAGTCGAGCTTCAGCAGAAGCTTCTTCATGCCTTCCACATCGAGCCGAGTGGTGTTGTGCGAGTTGTAGTCCTCACCATGGGTGCTGCGGGTGATGCGTTCTTCGCCCTCTTCCACGTACTTGGCGTAGTTCAGGTCGCGCCCATCCGGAGGCACACGGTAGTAGTCGCCTTGATCTTCAGCGCAGGCCATTTCCTCTCGGCTCAGCAGCGCTTCATAGAGTTTCTCTCCGTGGCGCGTGCCGATCTCAAGCACCTCGTGATCGGGCTTGCGCATCACCTCCAAGATCGCCTGAGTCAGCACCCGCACAGTGGCTGCTGGTGCCTTCTGCACAAAGATGTCACCGTTAGTTCCGTGCTCGAAGGCATGCAGCACGAGTTCGACTGCGTCTTCGAGCGTCATCATGAAACGGGTCATGGACGGATCTGTCACGGTAATGGGCTTGCCCGCCCGCACTTGCTCTACAAACAGGGGAATGACGGAGCCGCGGGAGGCCATGACGTTGCCGTAGCGGGTGCCGCAAATGACGGTATTTGTACTCTCCAGATTTCGACTGGCAGCGACCATCACCTTTTCCATCATGGCTTTGCTGATGCCCATGGCATTGATGGGATAGACAGCCTTGTCGGTGCTGAGGCACACGACACGTTTAACCCCGGCGGCGATTGCCGCCTCTAAGACGTTTTCGGTGCCGAGCACATTCGTGCGCACCGCTTGCATAGGGTGGAATTCGCAAGAGGGCACCTGCTTGAGCGCCGCGGCGTGGAAGACATAGTCAACACCACGCATGGCGGCGTTTACGCTGCGCGAATCACGCACATCGCCGATATAGAACTTGAGCTTTGGATGGTGATAGCGCTTGCGCATGTCATCTTGTTTTTTCTCGTCACGGCTAAAAATGCGAATTTCCCCGATGTCTGTGGAGATAAAGCGATTGAGCACCGCATTGCCAAAAGAACCGGTGCCGCCGGTTAGAAGCAAAGTCTTTTTAAAGAAATTTTCGGCCATATAAATTAGTTCTTCATTTAATGGAGGCAAGAAACAAACGAACGCGCTCCGCGCACTCCGTCCAGCTCGCAGGAAATTTGCTCATACGCTCGCGGCCTTCTGCAATTAATTGACTTTGCAGTGACCGGTTGCCGGATAAAAATTCAATAGCGTGGGCCCACCGCTCTGCATCATGGGGATCGACATAAATCGCCGCTTCCCCACATAGATCTCGCGCATAAGGTAGATCGGCAACAATCTGGGGCAAGCCCCACTCCATGGCTTCCAAGTGCGACGAGCTCAAAGATTCAAGAACGCTTGGCATTACGCATGCATCGCAATTTGCGTACAGAGATCTGAGATGGGTCTTATTTACCCAGCCCAAGGCGAGAAGATGGCCATCGCGGATCAGTCGACGTGCAGAATCACCTCCCCAATTAATCGCCGCCTCTTCATCAATGGTGAGAATAAGCCGGTGATTTTTCCCTCGATTCTTTAGAATTTCAAACGCTCGAATTATTACGGCGTGATTTTTATGTGGCACAGACGTCGCAACATAAAGCCAATTGAAATCAACTGCTATTGGGTGCCGATCCAATCGGCCGACAATGTCAGGCGGAAGCGATTCGAAAGCAACATCTTGCTCTGCCTCTACTGCCTTCGGCACAATCGCAATAGGATATTTTTCCCCGCAAAGATCTGCAACATATTTCGACATCAACGACGTTTGCACAATAATTCCACTGGCAGCCCGCGACGAAAGACGAAAGAATAATCTGAGCAAAACTACCCGAAATCTACTTCCCGGATGCGTCTTAGTGACGGCTCTGGGGTATATCTGGTGTGCGTTATTTAATGAAAGAACAGCTGGGATTTCTCCTTTGACGTAGGTGCCAAGGTTAAGGGACCACACAATATCTGCTTGTGCCTTTTTTGCTATGTTATTAAGCCCTACGCAACCCAACCATAGCCGCACCAACTCCTTAAATCTTCCTTCACGAAGCCCAATAACTTCCACGTTAGGTGCACCCCCCAACTGTTGAAGAGTTGACTTATTAGAGCAAACAATTGTTATGTGATCTTCGGGAAATCTTTCCAAGTACGCCTGCAAAAGCAAAGCAAAATTTGCGAGTCCGCCTCCCCCACCACTATAATATTGGAACACAATTCGCATTATTGACAATCTTCAATGAATTTCCGAAGATCATCGCGATAAACTTCGTAGTGAAAATTCTGTCTTGCACACCGCTTCGCTGCCTCCCGCATTTCGAATAATTTCTTCCCATCCAAGGCAAGCGCACGTCTTAAACCCGCAATCACTGACTCGTAGGCTTCGTCAATGACCAGTATTCCTTCGATTCCATCATTTATATAAACGGGAACATCACCGATCGAATTGGCGATTATCGGAACGCCGGCCGCAAGACTTTCAACAAGCTTTGTTGAGAATCCAGCATGCGAAGACCGACGTTGCGGTCGAAAGAGAATGGAGAAATCCGCTTGCCGCAGCAAAGCGGGGACTTTCGATTGCGCAATTCGGCCGTGAAAAATTACCCTACCACGAAGTCGATGGAGCAATTCGCGATCACCATTTACAGTCGTCAATACTTCCGCTTCAGATGGCCCGACGAGATCCAAACTAATTTGAAAGCCTTCCTTACAAAGAGCATCAAGACTCAACAGTACCGCACGGAGAACATCCTTCTTTCCAGGCACACCCGCATACACCAATCGCAATCTCGGTGCTATTTTTTTCTCTCTTTCGCCCTGTGTTGGCTCCGCAACCCACTTTGAATCTGTCAAATCCACTGTTGGAGGCACAAGCAGAACGTGGCAACCTTTCCGTTCATAAACTCCACGCAATAATCGGCTAATCGAAATGATTTGCCCAATCCATGGATTTATGAGCCGCATCCGTAATTCGCTTTCCATCGCGGCGATTCCCCATTTTCCGCCGGGCAAAGAATCAGGGTCATACCACTCAGTACAGTCGGCGATTAGTTTTATGTTTCTTTTCCAACAGAAGAACTTCAACAGGGAAAGATAAATAACTCCCCCATGATATGAGATGACGGCATCAATCTTATTTTCATCGGAGTACCGTCGCAACCAACCTATCGCCCCCACCCCCATCGTCAGATACTTGAGTAAACGAGAAATTGGGTTAAGCCTTTTCAGCCTAAATTGATTTTGCGAAGAATAATAAAATCCTTGGTAGGAAAACTTTCCCTCATCGCACCTATCCTCCGACCGTCCATTTTCTTCCCAGCCGGCAAAATGAACTTCATAGCCACTTTGTCGAAGCGTTTTCCCAATACCAAGAACTCGCGCCGCCGCCGCATCACCCTCAGGAAAACGAAAAGTTCCCATAATGACAACTTGCTGCCTGTGTTCAAGCATCAGTTCAATCCCCGACGCTCGACGAGTACGGCACGCGACAGTGCTGTCTTAAAGGCAGATCGAACATGTTCGCTTAAATGACGCTCCTTTGCTAGATTCAGGGCCGCCAAACCCAGTTCCTTACGCCAACTGTCATCTGCGACGAGCCTTTTAACTGTCGAAAGCAAAACCGATTTATCGCCGCCGTTAACAGAGATACCTACTTTCGAGTCACTGATATATAAAGAGGAGGCAGAGGCTGCGGGGCCGTATGCAAGTATTGGCAAGCCTCCTGCAAGGTATTGCGGAATCTTTGTTGATACGGAGAAGCGGGTATATCGAGCGACATTTGGCTCGGTCGACTCCACGTGGATGGCAACGTCACATCCCTTTAGTGTTTCAGCAATTTCGCTAGCGGCGACGCTACCGCAGTATTGGACGAACGGGCTAATTTCAGCAAGCTGCACGGCCTTTTCTTTATCAGATTCAGGCGCATATATGAGCAGCTTCGCAACAAAAAAGCTTTGATTAATGTTAGACAGTATGTCTATCAGGTCCAAGATCGCCTGATCTCGGCGCAAATGCAGTCCCCCAACATAAACAAATACCAATGGCTTTTTCGAGTCACGCACGAATTTCTTGCCGTCTAGAATTTCAGCAACAGGATTCATAAAAGGAAGGAAATCACATCCAAACTTCCTTGAGTATTCTTCAGCCATCAGATCGCCAATGGCCATTCCGAATGGCACGCGCTCGAAAAGGCGCCGAACTGTCCAATTAAGCACCTCACGGTGCAGGCGCGTTCCAGTGCTTTTGTCGGGCACAGAATACGTCGCGAGCCAATCATCCATAAAGTGCGGAACGATAGGCACGCGAAGTCGACGCCCTAACTCATGCACAAGCCGCGTAATTCGTATGTTTCCGAGAAGTGAATAGATAACGTCAGGCTGGAACTCTTCGATCTGCTTAGCTACGGCTGCTGGAAGGTGATAAGGCAAGAAATCGAGTAGAGGAGCGCTTCCGTACTGAAGCTTTGTACGTATATTTTTTTTGCGGGGCGCTTTATTTGGAACCCCAGCCTCAGCTTTAACAGCTACTCTTGTGTCCCCTCTCGTGCGTCGGGCCAAGAATGCAAATGGCAACAGATCGCGCGCGGTCAATCGAGAACTGAATTTGAATTTATCCGGATTCGTCGGAAGATTAGCTGTATATATTTGCGAAATCGAATCACGCGGCCAATCTCCGAAAAGATTTGAAACCGTAATTCCAGTGGCTGAGACGTCACTCAGTGGCTCGCCGTTGACGATTAGAACTTTAGGAAATTCGTGCATTTGAATAAATGTTCTCGTTCAGGCCTCGAGTTCGCGCTTCACATCGAGCTTGAACGAGCAGATCGCGCCGCAAGGGCTTCCAAGTGATGCGACTTATAGGGAGGATGAAGGCCTGCATATTGGGCTGACTCCGCCTCTTTAGGCATATGCTTGGTCGCCCCTAACATCCACCCAAAGGCGAACCATGCCGGTGCGGCAAACTCCCATACTCCGGTTAATGCCATTGGAGCCCAAACAAGAAAGAGCAAAATTCCGCCAGTTCTCGCCACCATGTTTTCCGCTTTTAGCAACCTTCGAAGGATTAGGTAAAGGGTTCGAAAATATAGAAAAACCCCTACTAGCCCGCTTTCGACTGCGATGGTGAGAAGAACGTTGTGAACCGGAATTTCCAAGGGACTTATTTCCTGAAACGCATAGGCCCCAATACCCAGAATAGGATTTGAATACAGTTCGGCGAGTGCGAACGGCCAAAGCTCCTCGCGGCCAGAGAAGTCGATTTCCCATCTTTCATTGCCAAGATAAGCAAACAGATCCAATCTTTGCCTTACCTCAAAAGGCAAAAAGTCGAATATGAAAAAGAGGAGGAATCCGATCATCAGCATGACCAGCAAAGCTTTACCAAGATTACGGCGAGCTTTTGTCAATGCATAGAAGAAAAGAGCAGCGAGCACACCCGATAAAGCCCCACGGGATCCAGAGAACATGATGGCGATTAGCCCAAGCCCCAAAAAAGCCAGCAGCATGTAATTTGTCAGAATGCGACCCGGCCTATTTAGAATTAATGTTATGGCAATCGGAAGGGCAGTAGACACGGCATAGGCCACATAATTTGCATTCAGTTCACCAACAGTAGAGCGCGCATCAATGGCGCTACTTGGAATGAACGAAAACCCATTAAAAATAACCACGAGTGCGGCAATCGAGCACCCTCCCACGTAAGCTAGGCCAAGAAACCTCCACCAGGGAGCGTTTCTTCCGACTCGAAACGAACACGACATTAGCGCAAATGCCAAACAATATGACAATATTGCGGAAAATGTGCGCTGCGGAGCGATTGACCAGAAGAATGAAAGACTTACCCATATCAAGAATAGGCCGGCCGCTAATTCAATGCGCGACGGTATTTTCACTGGACCTCGAGCGAAACTCGAAATTGCAAATGAACCCACCGCAAACGCCACAAGCACGATCCAGTAGGGATAACCCACGGGGCCTGCGTCAGGCGCAAAGCTAATGAGAAACACGGCAGCACCGGCAGCAAGAAGTCCGATGCGAGAAAATAGCTGCCCTAGACTTCGCATAGTGACTCGAAATTCTCTCTTTTTTCAAGCAGTCCACAATAGAGTTCCGCCTGCGTCTTGGGATTACAGCTACTTTCGGTAGTTGCACGTTTTATGCGTTTGCGATGCACCTGATAGTCCATATCATCGCAAACCGCGGAAAAAAGGAGCGTGGCGTTTCTAAAATTCATAACGCACTTTCTTTCTCCTCATCTTTGTCAGCAATCGCTCCACTTTTGCAAAGGGAAACGGTCGTATTGCAAGCAAGACAATCGGGCCGTAAATTGCCGAAAAAACAATCATTTTTAGGGCTAGCTCACCCCAAAGTCCTGCCTCCCACAGTCCTCCAAACATATAGGCGGATGCACTCGCAATGATTGAGGCAAAAATAATCGGCGCCAGACTCCGCATCGTCGAAGCCAAGGAGATTCCGAGAGCGCGATGAGAGCAGAAGAGATTCACTGCGAGATAGGGACCAGCAAATAGGAAACTCTCTATAATCACGAGCGTTTTTATCTCACTTGAAACTATCGCTACGAACGGCAGCACGGTCAAAGAGAGCCCTGTCAGGGCAAAGTTCATTCGCAATTGCTCCCGAGCTTTTCCTGCGGCTAGGAACAACCATATAGTAGAGGTCGATATTGGCAAAGCCATTGCGGCGAAGGCGAACCATTGCAGCAAGCGGGCGGCTTCCTGCCATTGCGGACCATAGAGAATTTGAATTATTTCCGCGCCCCCCGCAAATAAAAATGCTCCGGCCGGGCATCCAATGATGGAGGTAGCAATCAATGCCTTACGATAGAGTGAGGCGAGCTTCTCAGGATCGGTTTTTAATGCTGCCAGGGACGAGACCATGACATCGGTTACAACCATTGACGCATATTGCGTGGGCATTGATTTCACGCCGTTTGCGCGCTGATAATTGCCCATAGCGAGGCTCCCAAAGCAACGCGCGGCCAGAATTCCGCCCAAGTACAACTGAAAGTAGCAAACGTAATTAGAGAGAGCAAATCCTGCTCCTTTACGCAGCTCAGGCAATGCAACAGAAAGCTTGCGTGGCCAACGCGGAACCGCTTCGGACAGCATGAGCACTGCGGTAGATCGAACCGCATGCATGCAGACTACTTGGCTTGCTACAGCCCACACTCCGCCTCCCTTAAGAGCCAACCCAACTCCAACGGCGCAACTCACAAATAACGCTACCGTATCGATCACATTTAGCTTTTTTTGCTGAAGTCGCCGGCGAAGTAGCGCCGCTGGTTGTGTTGCAATACTATTAAGAAAAGCTCCGCCGCCAATGAAGAGGCTGAGCCATCTCAGTTCGGGCGCGTCGTAGAACTTAGCTAGGAGAGGTCCGGCCGCAGCAGAAAGCCCCAACAGACCAACTCCAAATGCAAGACCAAAGAAAAAGAGTGCGTCGAATTTTTCTTTGTCATACGTCGGCGATTGGACCGTTGCCCAAGTCAGCGCCGTATCAAATAAGACAAGAAATGCCAAAAATGTCAGCGCTATCGCCGCAACTCCGAACTCGGTTGGAGTGACGTGACGCGAAACAACCATGGTGGTACCAATCGTGAGCACCTGACGCACAACAGTCAGAAATATGGACCAACCTGCAGCTCGTCTCGCGAGTTTTGGAACTTCATCACTAGATGGCGGCCGGTATATCGCCTCCGATGTATCGCTTTGTGCCGAGCGATGGTCAGCGGGGCGGCTCATTTCCGTTTTTGGCCTTGCCATAGTGGGCATCTTCAACCGCCTTAACGCTTTAGCCCAAGATACCAAGGCACGGCGCAAGCTATGCCTGCATGAATAGGGTGGCTCGGCTCATATCCAAGCAGCGCTTTTCCTTTACCCACATAAGCTTGCGAGTGGCGTACGTCCCCTGAACGGAAGTCACGATATGACGGCTCTTTTGAATACGAGATACCGTTGGCAGCGAGCGTGTTTCGCAGCTCATTAAAGAGTTGGTTGAGTGTGGTGCGATCGCCAACTGCAACGTTATAGATTTGATCCCGGGCCTCGACTTTTGGAGTAGTAGCGGCGAGCAGGTTTGCCTGAATAGCATTAGCTATAAAGCAGAAGTCCCGGCTAGTTTCGCCGTCCCCATTTATGAATATGTCCTCGCCGGAAATCATTGCTGCCGCCCACTTTGGAATTACCGCCGCGTAGGCACTATGGGGATCTTGGCGCGGTCCAAATACATTGAAGTAGCGAAGGCCGATCGACTTAAACCCGTAGCTCCGCGCAAAAACATCCGCATAAAGCTCATTGACGAGCTTGGTTACCGCGTAGGGCGACAAGGGCTTGCCGATCACGTCTTCGACCTTTGGCAACGCCGGGTGATCGCCATATGTCGAGCTGCTTGCGGCATAGGTGAAGCTCTTCACTTCGGCGTCGCGCGCCGCCACCAACATGTTGAGAAAGCCATCGATATTGGTGGCGTTGGTGGTGATCGGGTCCGCAAGGCTGCGCGGCACCGAACCCAATGCGGCTTGATGCAAGACGTACTCCGCGCCCTCGCATGCACGGCGACAATCCTCCAGTTTGCGGATATCGCCTTCGATGAAAGTGAACTGCGCCCATTGATCTGTGGTGACCAAAGTTCGCACCTCGTCAAGGTTGCGCTGGTGGCCAGTGGCAAAGTTATCCAAGCCCACGACTTGCTGGTCGAGCTTGAGAAGCGTCTCGAGAAGGTTGCTGCCAATGAAGCCGGCCACCCCCGTGACCAGCCAGGTATGGCGTTCTCTGGCCAAACGTTCGAGCAACTGCTCGTAAGCAGTCGAATTTGGGGTGGAAGCCGTCATAGCCTTCCGTCCGCGGCGCCCAGCGGCAAGATGCTCTTGACGTCAAAAAGCACGGCGCCTGCCTGGCCCAAGGCCTTGATGCCGGATTCGCCCAGGGCAACAAACTGGTGGTGCCCCACTGCCAACACCACGGCAGCGTATTGGCCGGGTGGGGGCATTTCGACCAGGCATTGCAAGCCGTATTCATGCTCGGCATCGGCCACGTTGATCCACGGGTCGAACACGTCCACTTGAACGTTGTAGCTCTGGAGAGTACGCACGATGTCCACCACCTTGGTGTTGCGCACGTCGGGGCAGTTTTCCTTGAAGGTCAACCCCAGCACCAGAACCTTGCTGCCCAGCACCGGCAAGCTCTTTCGCAGCATCAACTTGATGACTTCGTCGGCTACGTGGATGGCCATGTTGTCGTTGATGCGGCGGCCCGCCAGGATCACTTCTGGGTGGTAGCCGACTTCAACCGCCTTATGGGTCAGGTAGTACGGGTCCACGCCGATGCAGTGACCGCCCACCAGTCCCGGACGAAAAGGCAGAAAGTTCCACTTTGTGCCTGCAGCCTGCAAGACCTCCCCTGTGTCGATACCGAGCCTGTGGAAGATCAGGCTCAGTTCGTTCATGAGCGCAATGTTCACGTCGCGCTGGGTGTTTTCAATCACCTTTGCGGCTTCCGCCACTTTGATGCTGCTGGCCTTGTGGGTGCCGGCGGTAATGATCTGGCTGTACAGCTGGTCAACGGCTTCCGCGACCTCGGGCGTGCTGCCGCTGGTCACTTTCTTGATGGTCGGCAGACGGTGTTCCTTGTCGCCAGGATTGATCCGCTCGGGGCTGTAGCCGCAGAAGAAGTCGACGTTGAACTTCTTGCCGCTGAATTTTTCCAGCACAGGCACGCAGACCTCTTCGGTTGCTCCGGGGTATACCGTCGACTCGAAGATCACGATTGCGCCAACCGGCATTACCTTGCCGACGGTTTCGCTGGCCTTGATGAGAGGCGTCAGGTCAGGCCGATTGGCGTTGTCGATGGGCGTGGGAACCGTCACGATGAAAACAGCGCAATCTCGCAAGTCATCGGGGTGCGACGTAAACGCCAGTTGAGCGGCGGCCTTCAGTTCTTCCGGCGTGGTTTCCAGGGTGTGGTCACGTCCGCTCTGCAATTCAGCAATGCGCTTGGCATTGATGTCGAAGCCGATCACCTGGCGCTTCTTGCCAAACTCCACGGCAAGGGGCAGACCCACGTAGCCCAGGCCAATGATGGCAATCGGTCGATTTGAATGAATGGCTTGCATATTGACTACCGGCACAAAAAAAGACGGCACGGCCCCTGCCGCCACGCCGCGCTTGCGGTTGTTCTTTTTCTTGAGGCAAGTCCCTGCGCCGCTAACCGCTAAAGGCGGCGCGGGACTTTCAGGCTTCGACTAGCGGTGCCTGACGTACGTCTCGCTGGCGCTGTTCACCACCTGCGCAGACGGAAGAATCAAGCTGACGACGCGGTTCCACTTCACGAGCGGTACGGGGTCGATGTAGACCACGTCTTGCGGCTCCAGGCTGAACTGCCTGGCCAGCACCATGGCAGCGGGGTTCTTGGCGTCCAGGTGGAAGATCGCGGGCAAGCCGGTGGCACCCTGGCGAATCACATAGATCTGGCCAGGGTTGGCGGTGGTGAGCACCGGGCCGCCCGCTTCGCCCAGCGCCTCGTTCAGGTTGAGGCGGCCGTTGCTGCGCATCGTGAGTGCAGACGGAACGAGGACTTCGCCCATCACGTACACCTTGGCGTCTTCGCGGGCGCCCACGCGGATGGTGTCGCCGTTTCTCAGCGGAATGTCATTGCCGTCGCGGCCAGCCTGGCGCAGGCGCGTAAGGTCGATGTCGACGGACTTGCCGTCGCGCACCAGGGTGACGTCAGCGCGGTTGCCGTTGACGGTGATGCCGCCGGCGCGATTGATGGCCTCGCTCAGCGTCATGGGCACGTCGGTGAAGATCTGCGAGCCGGGTGAGCGCACTTCGCCTTCTATATAGGCGCGGCGGCTGCGGAACGACTGGATGCGCACGGTCACTTCGGGCTCGCGCACCTGGGTGACGATGAGCTTGGAGATCAGGTCGCCCGCCTCTGCCTCGGTAAGGCCCGCAACCCTGACACGGCCGACGTACGGAAAGGCGATTTCGCCGGACGAATCGACGATGAAGCCGGGCGCCACGCTCACGCCGGTAGGGTCAGCTTGCTGGGAGATAACGGCGCCGGCATTGGGCAGCAGCTCGGGGTGGTCATACACGATGACGCCCACCACGTCTCCGGGGCCGATGGTGTAGCGCTGCGGCTTGCCGAACAGGGCCTGCACTTCAGGCGGCACGTTCTTGGGCGAGGTTTTGGCCAGCGTGCGCACAAGGGCTGGCGTGATGGGGGTGATCCGGTCTTCCGGTGCGGCGTCGGGCAGGTACTGGAACTTGGGGGGCAGTTCTTCGGCAACCTGGTACGGCTCGACGGGACCCATGCCCGGAGCCACGGCGCAGCCCTGAAGCACGGCCGCACCCAACATTGCAGCGGCAATCCATGCCGCCGCGTTCACTTCTCGTCTCAAAACAGTCCCCTGGTTGTTGCAGCGAGGCCGACCACGGCCCAAACAGGGATCAGCTGTTGCTGAATGCTCCTCCCTGTACCTATATTTTATCTTTTGTAGCTAAACGTTTGTATTAAGAAAGTGATGCGGATCACTTTTCCACGAAAAGCTAACGGCTTTTACGTTTTGCTACCCATTAGTCTATCAAAATGTGATGGATGCCCTTGCCGGGCAAAGTTGATAACTGTTAGCAGTGGGATGCACGAGGTAGCAGGGAGAAATGAACAAGTTGTCATCCCACGTTTTGGGGAGGTCGGCGCTTTTATTTAGCCCCGCTGCTGCAGCCCTACTGCAATCAGTAGGCGGTCAGGTGCGCTGTGTCCAATGCTTTGAAAAAGAAGCCTTTGGGAGGGAATTTGCCGCCAACACCATGCACACCTTTGCAATCGACACCGGAATCTTCGTAGCTGGCGCCTTTCTGGGCGTGGTACTCATGTGCCTGCTCTTCGTCTCGCGGTCGGACGACTGACGCCGCCCTGCCCCGGATCCAAGCCGGGGTCAGTTAACTGTTGTTGCTACGCATCACGGCGGATGCGCCCTTCGGCACCCGTTTGGAGGCCCTAGGCGCCCTTGCCCGCCACGGAAATCCGTGATGGAGTTGGCAAAATCGCTTTTAAAATGTGAGCACGCTCCTGTGACAACTGGTACTTCAAGCTACATTTTGTAAGTCAGAAGTGACTTAGGTCGCAGCAAAACGGGCATCGGCACTCGAAAAACGATTGCCGCGCCTGCCGTGCCGATTGCTTCTGCACACCCCGCCTTTTGGGCGGGTTTGTACAGCCAGAAGGAATCCGGCACGTACCGGAGCTTTCGCCCCCGTACAGGGGCGCCTTCGAGCCAAAAACATCCATTTGCCAGGCGGCGGGGTACCCCCTGCCCCGGCAGATTGGGTACCCACGGGAAACCTCAGAGCGTGTCAACACCGCGCGACGACTTGGAGCGCGTCTGTTGACTTTTTGAAACTAAAGTTCCAATAATCTCACATTGAGAACTATAAGGTTACTTTGCTACAGCAAGCCCCGTGGTCCTCAACCCCGTCTTCACAACTCTTTTTTTAACCAGTCGGCGTTCACCATGAAAAAACTCTCCCTCATCGTTGCAGCCACCCTTGCAGTCACCACCAGCGCTGTCTTGGCAGCCACGAGCCCGGCCACGGCCACGTTCCAGGTCCTGATCAATGTGGCCAAGGCCTGCTCGGTCGTGGCGGGCGCTGGCTCGAAGATCGACTTCGGCTCGGTCGATTCGTCGGCCACCAACCTGAGCGGCAACAGCAACATCAGCGTGACCTGCTCCAAGACCACGCCTTACAACATCGGCCTGCTGCCTTCGAACAACAACACCACCGGCGCCGGCGTGATGAGCCCCGCGAGCGGTTCGGACACGGTGGCCTACCAGCTCCGTTCGGTGAGCGCTACGGGCTCGGTCTGGGGCAGCACGGCAACGTCCACCGCCGTGGGCAACGGCGTGGCCGGCACCGGCACCGGCGCGGCACAGACGATTCCCGTGTACGCCACGGTCGCCAGCGCCAACGTGACGCCTGGCGACTACTCGGACACGGTGACGGTCCAGGTCAACTACTGATCGATTGATCGATCGATTGCCGCCCATGCGCCGCCTGCTTCGCCATACCGCCGTTCTCGCGCTTGCCCTGGCGCAGGCGGTTGCATTGGCGAGCGGATTGCAGGTGTCGCCGGTCACGCTGACGCTGCAGGCCACGCAAAACGCCGAAGGCCTTTGGCTCAGCAACACGGGCGACACGGTGGTGCATGCGCAGGTGCGGGTCTACCACTGGGCGCAGGAGAACGGCGCAGAAAAGCTGACGCCCTCGCGCGAACTGCTGGTCAGTCCGCCGATGGTGCAGCTGGCCGCCTCCGACAGGCAGCTGATCCGCGTGATTCGCACGGGCGTTCCGGCCGGCACGGTCGAAGGCTCTTACCGGGTGGTGATCGACGAGCTGCCGGTGGAGATGAAGGAAAAGAAGGGCCTCCAGCTGGTGCTGCGCTATTCGGTTCCGATCTTCATTGCAGCGGCGGGCGCGCAGTCGTCCGAGCCGCAGCTCGCATGGTCGCTGCGCCGCGAAGAAGGCCAGGCCGTGCTCGAAGTGGCCAACACCGGCGGCATGCATGCGCAGCTTGCCGATGTGGAATTTCTCGACACGGTGGGCCGCCGCACGCCGGTGCATGCGGGCCTGCTGGGCTACGTTTTGCCGGGTGCGCGCATGCGTTGGCCACTGAAGACTTCCGCGGAGGCTTTTGCCCTCGGCGGCATCCTGGAAACGAAGATCAATGGCAACGCGACGCAGGAAAAAATCCCGCCGCTCCCACGCGCCCGCTGAGCGCCTGCTGCCACTGCTGCTTCTTTCCGGCCTGATGTCTTTTGCCGCCCAGGCTGAGAATGCCGCAGCCGGCTCGAGCGCATCTTTGGTCGCGCCCGCGGAGGGCGAGCTGGCCGGCCCCACCGGCAGCGACCTTTATCTGGACCTGAGCCTCAACGGCAACCCGCAGGGGCTGGTGCACTTTGGCCTGCGCGGCCAGGAGCTGTGGGCCAGCGCCGCCACGCTGCGGCAGCTGGGCTTTGTGCTGCCGGCGGGCGTGTCAGACCCGGTGCGGCTCAAGAGCCTTCCGGGCTTGCAGATCAAATACGACGCAGCAACCCAGAGCGTTGCCATCAACGCCTCGGCCGAGGTGCTGCGCCTGCCGACGACGGTGGTGGACACATCGACCACCATCGTGCCCAAGGCCAGTGCTTCGCCCGGCCTGCTGCTCAACTACGACCTGTATGGCACGCAGGGGCGCGGCAACACGTCGAGCCTGAATGCGCTGACCGAACTGCGCGCGTTCACCGGAAGCACGGTGCTCAGCAACACGATGATGTCGCGCTCGGCCCGCCTTCCGGGCGAAGGCTGGACGCACGACTCGGTGCGGCTGGACACCACGCTGAGCACCTCTTTTCCTGAAGACATGCTGACGCTGCGCGTGGGCGACACGACCACGGCTTCGCTGCCTTGGTCGCGCTCCACGCGCATCGGCGGCATCCAGCTGTCGCGCAACTTTGCGCTGCAGCCCTATCGCACGACCACGCCGCTGCCGGCCTTCCTGGGGGCGGCTGCGCTGCCTTCGCAGGTGGAGCTGTACATCAACGGCATGCGGCAGTACACGGGCCAGGTGCCGGCGGGGCCGTTCCAGCTGAAGACGGTGCCGAGCATCAATGGCGCGGGCAATGCGCAGGTGGTGTTGACCGATGCTTTCGGGCGCGCGACGACGCTCGACTTTTCCTTGTACGACACGCAGCGGCTGCTGGAAGCGGGCCTGTCGGACTGGTCGGTGGACTTGGGCATGGTGCGCAAGGACTACGGCCTGCGCTCGTTCCAATACGGCAGCGATCCGGCGGCCAGCGGCACCTGGCGCTATGGCGTGAACAACAGCTTCACCATGGAAGCGCACGGCGAAGCCACCAAGGGATTGGTCAAGGCCGGCGTGGGCGGCGCCTGGCTGCTCGGCCAGAGCGGCGTGCTGGCGGGCGCGGTGGCGCACAGCAGCTACCGCTCGGAGCAAGGCTCGCTGGTCAACCTGGGCTACAGCTGGCGCGACAACCACTTCAACTTTGCGGTCGAGGGCACGCGCACCTACGGCGAGTACCGCGACGTGGCGTCGCTGTACGGCAGCGCGCCGCCGCGCGGATCGGGCCGCGCTTCGGTCGGCTACACCACCGGGAGCTTTGGCAGCTTTGGCCTGAGCTACCTGTACCTGCGCTATCCCGCACAGGCGGCGACGCGGCTGGCCAGCGTCTACTGGTTCAGCGCGATTGGCCGCAGCGCCTCGGTGAACGTGAGCCTCAACCAGAACCTGGACAACCGGCGCGAACGCAGCCTGTACGTGGGCTTCACCTGGGCGCTGGACGGCAAGATCACGGCCAGCACGGGCGTGCAGCGCGACGGCGACCGCACCACCTTCTCGGCCGACGCGCAAAGCTCGATTCCGGGCGAAGGCGGCATCGGCTGGCGCGCGGGCCTGCGCCAGGGCGGCGGCCAGAACGGCGGCCAGGCCGAAGTCGACTACCTGGGCCGCTACGGCCGCGCAATGGCCGGCATCAGCGTGCTGGGCGACAGCCGCTACGCCTACGCGGGCGCCACCGGCTCGATCGCCTTCATGGGCGGCCAGCCCTTTGCAGCGCGGCGCATCGACGATGCCTTTGCGGTGGTTTCCACCGACGGCATCGCAGGCGTGCCGGTGAGGCTGGAGAACCGCGACATCGGCACGACGGACAGCCACGGCATGCTGCTGGTGGCACCGCTGCGGGCATACCAGAACAACCAGCTGTCGATCGACCCGATGCAGCTGCCGGCCGACGTGCGCATCGAGCGCGTGAAGACCGTGGCCACGCCAAGCGACCGCGCCGGCACCTTGGTGCGCTTTGGCATCACGCCCGTGAATGCGGCGGCGCTGCTGCTGGCGGACGAGGCGGGCAAGCCGCTGCCGCTGGGCAGCCGGGTGCGCGTGAACGGCGGCACCGGCGAGCCGGCGCTGGTGGGCTTTGACGGCGCCGTGTACCTGGAATCGCTGCAGGCGCGCAACACGCTCGAGGTGCAGACACCGGGCGGTGGCCGCTGCCGCGTGAGCTTCGACTATCGCAAGGAAGGCGCAGGCATTCCGCAGATCGGGCCGCTGCGCTGCATCAGGGAGGGGAAGACGCCATGAGCTTTTCTTTGAGCCGCACTTTGCGGGCGCTGCGCCTGCCGCTGTTTTGCGCGTTGCTTTGGTGGGTGGGGGTGGGGAGTGCGCAGGCAGCGATTACTTGCACGGCGCAGATGTCTGCCCTGAATTTCGGCACCGTGGAGTTGGTCGACGGGAGTACGCCGCCCTCTCCCACCGCCACGCTGGACTACACCTGCACCAACAACGGCACTTCTGCCGAGATCGTCAGGGTCTGCTTCAACATTGGTGACGGCGATGAAGGCCTGACAAACTTCAACCCGCGCGTCATGAAGAGCGGGACAAACAGTTTGAAGTTCCAGCTCTACCAGGGAACGAGCAATGTCATCTGGGGTTCGAGCGGCAACGGTGTGGTGCCGAACCCCTTCATCGCCACGTTCAGCGTTCCTCGCCGGACTTCCGGCACCGTCCCGGGAAGCTTCTCGGGAAGCACAACCATGCGAGGGGATCTGCTCGCAGGCCAGGGCACGGTACCTCCGGGTGCCTACCAGGACAACTTCGGCAGCGTCCACACCTCGATCACGTTCTCGTCAAGCACGACCGGCACGCCGACAGCATGCAACGGTACGGCGGCGGACAACTTTCCATTCTTGGTCAAGGCGACGGTCTCCAAAAGCTGCCTGGTCACGGCCGACCCGCTGAACTTCGGCACCATCGACGGCCTGCCGGGCATGGCCGACCGGGACCAGTTCAGCACGATCAACGTCACCTGCACAACGCCCACCAGCTACACGGTGGCGCTGACGCCCTCCAACAATTCGACGACCGGCATCGGGTCGATGTCGCCGACAGGCGGCGTGCCCGGCAACGCGGACGCGGTGCCCTACCGGCTCTACAGCAATGCCGGCCGCTCGGCTCCGTGGGGCAACGTCATAGGCACCAACACCGTCGCGGGCACCGGCACGGGCACGGTCCAGGCGCTGACCGTGTACGGCCGGGTGCTGGGCAGCAGCGTGAACGTGCGGCCGGACAGCTACCGGGACACCGTGACGGTCACCGTGACCTACTGAACGGCCAAGGCCAAGGGGAAGCCCTCCCAAAAAAAGCACGGGCGGCCTTAATTTTCCGGCTACTCTGCCGATAACCCAGTTTGGGGCATCGATGCGATGCCCTCCACCGAGGTTGCGACGAGAGGAGGTCCCATGTCCGGAAACATGTTGTCCCGTGCGGGTTCGGCCGGCCCGCCGCTTCCACCGCGTGCGGCCCGCACGGCGGCCGCCGTCGGCATGATGCTGCTGTTGCCGCTGCGGCTCGGCTCCGCGGAGCCGACGCACGGCCCGCACAGCGCCGCGGCACGGTTCAACGTGACGATGATCGTCCTGCCGACCTTCAAGGTGCTCCAGGTCACGCCGGTCAGTGGCGGCCACGAATACCGCGTCTGGACCAACATGAAGTCGGTGCTCATCAAGGGCCGCGAATACCAGTTCGACAAGATCGGCGAGACGACCTTCACGGTCGCGGGCACCACCGCCGACGGCCTCGACACCCTCGATCCCACCTGGCGCAGCGCCATCGGCGCCATGGCTGCCATCACGGCCCGCGCCGCACCGAAGGCTGCTGCTGCGGACGGAGATGGGAGCAATTCGATGCGGGTGACGGTGACTTACTGAGCGTGATGGGGGCGGCGAGCGCCCCCCTCAGATCATCCTGCCTTGCGCGGCACAGGCGTGTTGAGCAGCTGCTGCTCCCAAAGATACGCGATGCCGCTGCCGGCGAAGTGCTGGATGAGAATCTCGGTCAGTTCCTCGACGTGCTCGGTGCGCGCCCAATCGCGTTGCCATTCGCCAGCGAGCGCCATCACGGTCATCACATTCGCGCCGGCCGCGATCATTCGCTGGACGGCAACTTCATGGGACTCCTTCGAAATCCCGCCCGACGCATCGGTGATCACGGTCACGTCCCAGCCTTCGCCGGCGGCCTGGATGACAGGCATTGCAACGCAGACCTCGGTCCACAAGCCGGCGATGATCAGCTGCTTGCGGCCAGTCGCCTTGACGACGCTCACCACGTTCTCGTCCTGCCAGGTGTTCACCCAGGTGCGATCGATGACTTCCTGGTCTGGAAATACGTCGGTGATCTGCTTGAAGAGAAGTCCACCGCGCGCCGCGATCACGCTGGTGAGAATGGTCGGAACATTGAAGGCTTTTGCCAGCTTCGCCAGCGCGGTCGTGTTGTTCACCACGGCCTGCGGGTCATGGCTGTTCAGGTTGGAGAGCTGGTAGGGCTGGTGGTCGATGAGAACGAGTACCGAGTCTTCGGGACGAAGAAGCGAAGCCAGGCCGTTGCGAAAAGTCATTGATGAATCCTTTGTTTCGGTTGTGAGCGGGACATTGCTTGCCCCGAAGCAGGATTCTGTTGTTCCTCTTTTTGATGCGGTAGTACCATTTCGCGGCGAGCTGTGTCGCGCAATGAGGAACACCAAATTGGACATCGAAGAGCTGCGGACCTTCGTGGAAGTTGCCGATGCCGGCGGGGTTTCGTCTGCTGCGCTGCGGCTTGGGGTGTCCAAGTCGATCGTCAGCCGCCGCCTCTTCAGGCTTGAAGAGGAGCTTGGCGTGCAGCTGCTTTCGCGATCCACCCGCGGCGCTGCGCTCACCGAAGCCGGGGCCACGTTCCGGGACCATGCAGCCAGGGTCTGCGCCGAGATCGACGTGGCCAGGGAAGCGATCCTGCCCGCCGGCGACCTTCGCGGGCGCTTGCGCATTGCTGCGCCGTTTTCACTGGGCCCGACCCACTTCGCGCCCATCCTTGCGGAAATGGCACGACGCCACCCCAGGCTTCACATCCAGACCTGCTACAGCGACCGCTTCGTCGATCTCATCGCGGAGGGCTACGACTGTGCGATACGGGTCGGCTATCTCCCGGACTCCAACCTGATTGCAAGGCGCATCGGCCCGGTGCATGGAAAGCTCGTTGCGAGTCCGGCCTATGTCAAGGCGCATGGATCGCCCGAGACACCGGAGGAGCTCCTCGCCCATCAGGCCCTCATGCAGGGAACCGAAGCCTGGCACCTCACGGATGGCGACAAGACCATCACGGTTCGCCCGCAAGGGCGCTTCAAGGCCGACAACGGCACGGCGCTGGTCGCCGCTGCCACGGCAGGACTGGGCATCGCCTACCTGCCCGACTGGCTCACCCATGAACATGTGGCCTCCGGGGCGCTGGTGCCGGTCATGACGCGCCATCCGCCACCGCCGGCAGGTGCCTATGTCGTCCGGCCGCCCGGCCAGCATCCCGCACGGAAGATTCGCGTCCTCACCGAACTGCTGATCGAGTATTGCGACCAGCCTGCGCATCCTGTGGGAGCTGCCGCGGTTTGATGGGGTGCGTTGGCCGAACAGTGCTTGCCCTCGGCAGGGGGCTATAAAGCACTTTTGGGAACCTGCACATCGCCATGCAAAGCCAACCCGCCTCCCCTGCAAGCGCAACCCTCCTGGAGGACATCACGGCACCGATCGTCGAGCAGTTGCCGGTCGGCATTTTTCGCAAGGACACCGAGGGGCGCTTCACCTTCGTCAATGCCAGGTTCTGCGAAATGAAGGGCATGGCTGCAGAACGGATCCTGGGCCGCACGCCCGCGGAGATCGACTCCGACGAGGCGGCTTCCTGGCAGGTGATCGAGTCTGCGGTGCGGGGCCCTGACGGCACGGTCATCGGCAGCCAGGGAGTCTTGCTCGACGCGGCCCCGCGCAATCAAGAGGACGACGCCATGCTGGCCAACGAGCGCGAGCTGCTTCGCGCGCTGCTGGACAACTCTCCGGACCACATCTACTTCAAGGACGCGCAGTCCCGCTTCATCAAGACCAGCACGGCGCAGGCGCTGGAGTTTGGAATGGCCACGCCCGAAGGGCTGGTGGGAAAGTCGGACTTCGATGTCTTTTCCGAAGAGCATGCGCGCCCGGCGTTCGAGGACGAGCAGGAGATCATCCGCACGGGTGTGCCGATGATCGGCAAGATCGAAAAAGAAACCTGGATCGACGGGCGGCCCGACACCTGGGCCCTGACGACGAAGATGCCCCTGCGCAACCGCGCGGGCCAGATCGTCGGGACCTTCGGCATCACCAAGAACATCTCCGACCTGAAGGAGGCGGAGCGCCAGGTTGCCGAGGTGAACAAGCAGCTGGTCGAGGCCTCGCACCTGGCCGGCATGGCCCGCATCGCCACCAACGTGCTGCACAACGTCGGCAATGTGCTCAATAGCGTGAACGTATCCGCGGCGCTCATTCTTTCGCGCGTTCGCGCCTCCAAGGCCCCGGGGCTTGCGCGGGCCGTCCAGCTGATGGAAGAGCACGCGGACGACCTGGGCGCGTTCCTCGCTTCGGACCCCAAGGGCAAGGTGCTTCCGGGCTATCTGCGCCAGCTGGCCTCGGCGCTGGTGGCGGAGCAGAACGACGCCATCAAGGAGCTGGCGGCGCTGGGCAAGAACGTGGAACACATCAAGGAGATCATTGCCGCGCAGCAGGCCTACGCCGGCGCATCGAGGCTGCTGGAAAAGGTGCAGGTCCGCGAACTGGTGGACGATGCATTGCGCATCAACGCCGAGGCGCTGGCGCAGCGCCGGATGGTGGTGGAAAAGGAGATTGCGCTTCTTCCCGAACTGCTGCTGGACCAGGGGCGGATCTTGCAGATCCTGGTGAACCTGATCAGCAACGCCGAGCAGGCCATGGACGGCGTGACCGACCGCGAGCCCCGGCTCACGGTGCGCGTGGAGCTGGTGGCGGGCCAGCGGCTGCGCATCTGCGTGGCGGACAACGGCGTGGGCATTGCGACGCAGGCCCTGTCCCAGGTGTTCGTGCACGGGTTCACCACGAAAAAGACCGGCCATGGATTCGGCCTGCACAGCGCCGTGATCGCCGCGCATGAAATGGGCGGAACCCTCACAGCCCACAGCGACGGGCCGGGCACCGGCGCGGTGTTCACGCTGGAGCTTCCGGTGGAAACATGAGTACCTCGATGCGCCGCCCGAAACCGAAGTACCGCCCCGCAACATCCGCGCCGAGCTGTGCTCCTTATGCACGCACCGGCTAAGCAATACCGAAAGCCTTCTTTGGCAAGCGCGTGAGCCGCGCGTAGCCTGCGGCGTTCCTTTCCCTTCCAAGGAACCCGCAGATGAACGATCGTTTGAACCGCGTGCATGCCTCGCGCTCCGCCGCCGTGAAGGCCGGCCTCGACCATCCCGTGATCGACACGGATGTCCACGTCAACGACTACGCGCCCGTACTCGAGGATTACGTGGCGCAGTACGGCGGCAGCAAGCTGGTCGATGCGCTGCGCAAGGCGCTGGGCGGACGCTTCGTCACGCGCAATGGCGGCGGCAAGGACTGGTACCAGCAGACGGCCGAGGAGCGCCAGTTCCACCGCACGCTGCGCGCGCCCTGGTGGGCCCGCGTGACGCGCAACACCTACGACCTGGCCACCTACACGCTGCCCGCGCTGCTCTACGAGCGCCTGGGCGAGCAGGGCTCGGACTATTCGATCCTGTTCCCCAACGACGTGCTCTCGCCCGCCGCGGCCGGCAGCGAATACCGCCAGCCGCTGCATCGCGCGATCAACCACTTCCACGCCGACCAGTACCGGCCGTATGCCGACCGCCTGACGCCGGTGGCGGGCATTCCGCTGCACACGCCGCAGGAAGGCATCGAAGAGCTGGAGTTCGCGGTAAAGACGCTCGGCCTGAAGGTCATCAACATCGCAGGCGGGGTGCGCCGGCCGATCCGCGCCATCGCCGAAAAATATCCGGCGAAGGAACACCCGGAGATTGCGAAGCAGACCGGGTACATCGACTTCTACGGCATCGACAGCGAGCACGACTACGACCCCTTCTGGGCCAAGGTGGTGGAACTGGGCGTGCCCGTCACCACGCACTACGGCAGCCAGGGTTGGACCGGCCGGCAGTCGATCAGCAACTACATGAACAACCACATTGGCCACTTTGCCGATGGCTCGCAAGCCTTTGCCAAGGCACTGTTCTTCGGCGGCGTGACGCGGCGCTTTCCCGGCCTGCGCGTGGGCTTGCTCGAAGGCGGTGCCGACTGGGGCTCGCATGTCTACACGCACCTGGTGGACCGCTGGGAAAAGCGCAACAGGAACGCCGTGCGCAACTACGACCCCGCAGAGGCCGACGTCGAACTGCTTGCCTCGCTGTTCGAGCGCTACGGCGGCGACCTGCTCAAGGGCCGTACGATCGACAAGTCGACGCTGCTGCGCGACAGCCTCGGCCTCTCGGCGCTGCCGCACAGCCGAGAGCCGAACGAATCGGAGATCGACGATTTCGCGCTCGCCGGCATCGAGAAGGTGGAGGACATCCGCGACCGCTGGGTGAACAACTTCTACTTCGGCTCCGAGGCCGACGACCGCACGGTGGCCGCGGCGTTCAACACCAAGGTCAATCCGCTGGGCACCAGGATCAACGCGATCTGGTCGTCCGACGTGGGCCACTGGGACGTGCCCGAGTTCACCGAGCCGCTGGCCGAAACCTGGGACCTGGTGCAGCAAGGCGTGATCTCGGCCGCGGACTTCAAGGCCTTTGTCTTCGACAACCCGCACCGCTTCTACACCGAGGCCAATCCGCGCTTCTTCGAAGGCACTGAGGTCGGGCGCAAGCTCGGCCTGAAAGGCGCGAAGTGAACGGCGCGGCACGCTCCCTGTTCACCCGCCTGCGCCGTTGGGCCGCGCCACTGGGCACGCTCGCGCTGATGGCCGTGGCCGCGTTGCCCGCGCAGGCAGCACCCGACACCATCCGCATCGGCGTGGCCACCGCGGGCGGCGGCGACCCCGTCACCTGGGGCGGTTCGCCCGGCGGCGTTGCGCGCGTCAACAACTGGCTGGAGGAGGAGTTCAAGGCCACGGGCATCAAGGTCGAATGGCTGTTCTTCAAGGGTGCCGGACCGGCGGTGAACGAGGCGCTGTCGAACAGGCAGATCGATTTCGCCTACCAGGGCGACCTGCCGTCGATCGTCGGGCGCTCCAACGGCCTTAAGACCAAGCTGCTGCTGGCGAGCGGCGCGCGCAACAACCTGTACCTGGTGGCGCCGCCCAAGTCGGACATCCGCTCGATCAAGGACCTGAAGGACCGCACGGTCTCGATCTTCCGCGGTACCAACGGCCACCTCGTGGCCATCAACGTGCTGGCGGCCAACGGGCTGGCCGAGCGCGACATCAAGGGCGTGAACCTCGACACCGGCAGCGCGCAGGCCGCGCTGGTGTCGAACGGCGTCGATGCGGCCTTCGGCGGCTACGAGTGGTTCAAGGTGCGCGACCAGGGCCTTGCCAAGGTGGTGTATTCCACGCAGGGGCAGGACCCGGCCTTCACGCGCCAGGCCTCGCTGCTGGTGCGCGCGGATTTCGAGCAGGCCAACCCGGCCGAGGTGCAGCGCGTGGTCGACGTGTTCGTGCGGGCGGCGCGCTGGTCGTCGGACGAGAAGAACCGCGATGAGCTGTTCCGCATCTGGGCGCGAAGCGGCACACCGGTGGCTTCGTGGGCGGCGGAGTTCGACCAGCAGCAACTCGCGGTGCGCAACTCGCCGCTCGCCGACGACTTCATCATCGGGCGCTACAAGGCCGTGGTGGCCGACGCGCTCAAGCTCAAGCTGATCCGCCGCGAGGTGTCGGTCGACGACTGGTTCGACACGCGCTACCTGAAGAACGCGCTGAAGAAGCAGGGGCTGGAGAACTACTGGACGGCCTACGACGCCAAGGGACAGCCGAAGGCGGGTCCGTCGGTCGCTTCGCGATGAGGGCGTTGTCTTATCCCCTCTCCCGCTTGCGGGAGAGGGCTAGGGTGAGGGCATCGGCCTTCGCACGAGCACCGCATCTGCAAGCGCCGCTGGCCCTCACCCCAGCCCTCTCCCAGAGGGAGAGGGGGAAAAACCGATGAGCGCCGAAGTCGAATTGGCAGCCGTCCTGCGGCCTCGCGACGACGCGCCCGCGTCCGCGGCGCGAACGATCGCGCCGTTGCTCGCGCGGATGCCCTGGCGGCGCATCGGCGACAGCACGCTCCCCTGGCTGCTGCCCATCGCCCTGCTCGCGCTGTGGTTCACGGGCGCCGAGCAGGGCTGGATCTCGCCGCAGGTGCTGCCGCCGCCGCAGTTCGTGTGGGAAACATTGCGCGACCTGGCCATGAGCGGCGACCTGTGGCTGCACGTGAGCACCAGTTTCAACCGCGTGGGCGTCGGCTTCGCGGCCGGCACTTTGCTCGGACTGGCGCTGGGCTCGGCCATGGGCCTGTCGCGCAGCTTCGAGGCCTATGTGCTGCCCACCTTCAATGCACTGGTGCAGATCCCGGTGCTGGCCTGGCTGCCTTTCGTGCTGCTGATCGTGGGCATCGGCGAGCCGCTGAAGTACATCCTCATCGCCAAGGCGGCACTGGTGCCGGTGGCGCTCAACACGCTGCAGGGCTTCCGGCAGACTCCGCATGCGCTGCGCGAGGTCGGCCAGGTCTATGGCTATACGCGGCGCCAGCAGGTGCTGGAGATCGTGCTGCCGCACGCCGTGCCCACGCTCTTCACCGGCGTGCGGCTGGGCTTCACCAAGGCCTGGCTCTCGCTGGTGGTGGTGGAACTGGTGGCGTCGAGCGAAGGGCTGGGCTACCTCATCGTCTATGGCCGGCAGCTGTTCCAGCTCGACCTGGTGATGGCGGCCGTGATCGTGGTGGGTGCGATCGGCTATGCCATCGACCGCCTGCTCGATCGGCTCGAAACCTCGATGCACCGGCGCCAGCCGGGCGGAGCCGCGCCATGAACACCGTCACGCGGGAAGCCGCCGAACTGGCTGCCGTGCAACCGCTGCAGCCTGAGCAGCGCAGCCGCTGGCGCGGCTTCGTGCTGCCCGTGGCGGCTGTCTTGCTGTGGTGGCTGCTGTCGTCGCTCGACGTCGTGAACTCGGCGCTGCTGGTCTCGCCGGCCAAGGTGCTCGATACCGCCGTCGACCAGGTCGCGAGCGGACGCCTCTGGCGTGCGCTCGGCGCGAGCCTGGCGCGCGAAGCGACGGGCTTTGCGATCGGCACCGCGTCTGGCCTCGTGCTCGGCGCGCTGCTGGGGCTGTCGCCGCTCTTCAACCGCATCGCCGGTCCGAGCTTCAACACCTTCAAGCAGATCTCGCTGTTCGCGTGGATTCCGCTGATCTCGGTGTGGTTCGGCCTTGGCGACGTTGCCAAGGTGGTGTTCCTCTCGCTGGCTGCGCTGGTGCCGGTGGTGGTCAACACCTGCGACGGCATCCGCACCGCGCCGGCCGGCCTGCTCGAGGTGGCGCGCGTCTATGGCTACACGCGCTGGCAGACCGTCACGCAGGTGGTGCTGCCGGCCGCCCTGCCCTCGATCTTCACGGGCGTCTACCTGGCGCTCATCTATTCCTGGCTTGCGACCATCGGCGCCGAGTACCTGCTGGTGGCCGGCCGCGGCATCGGCAACACGCTGATCGAGGGCAGCGAGCATTTCCAGATGGACCTGGTCATCTTCGGCATGTTCGTGATCGGCCTCGTCGGCTGGCTCATGAACGCCTCGGCCCGCGCGCTGGAGCGCCGGCTGGCGCGCTGGACCGGGCGCGCATGAACCACGCACGCAGAAAGAACTCACCTTCCATGACCTCCCTCCTTGCGAACCCCTCCAACGAACTCGACATCCGCGGCCTCGGCAAGCGCTATGCCAGCACGCAGGCCAGCGGCGGCGAACTGCAGGTGCTCGAAGGCATCGACCTGCACATTCCGGCCGGCCGCTTCGTGAGCATCGTCGGCACCAGCGGCTGCGGCAAGTCCACGCTGCTGCGGCTCATCCTCGGCTTGGACGCGCAGTACGAGGGCCGAATCCTGCTCGACGGTGAACCGATCTCGGGCCCCGGCCGCGAGCGCGGCATCGTGTTCCAGGACCACCGCCTCTTTCCCTGGCTCACGGTGGAGCAGAACATCGCGGTGGGCCTGCGCAACGCACCCTTCAGCGCCAAGGAAAAGCGCGACCTGGTGGCCGAGCATGTCGCGCTGGTCGGGCTCGAGGGCTTCGAAAAATCGTGGCCGCACCAGATCTCCGGCGGCATGGCGCAGCGCGTGGCGATTGCGCGCGGCCTGGTGAACCGGCCGCGCGTGCTGCTGCTCGACGAACCCTTCGGCGCGCTCGATGCGCTCACGCGCTCGCGGCTGCAGAACGAGCTTCAGCGCATCTGGCAGAAAGAGCGCATCACCATGCTGCTGGTAACCCACGATGTCGAGGAAGCCGTCTTCCTGGGCGATCGTGTGGTGGTGATGCAGCCCTCGCCCGGCCGCATCCGGCGCACCGTCGAGGTCGACCTGCCGCACCCGCGCAGCCGCAGCGACCCGGCATTCATTGCCTTGCGCGACGACGTGCTCAGCGACTTCCTCGATGCCGATACCGACCGCACACCGATCGCAGCACCGCAACCTGAAGCGGTCGCAACCGGGCTGCCGCAGCGCCTGCAGCTGGCGTGGTGAGCGCGGCAACCCCTTTCCTTCATTTCCAAGGCACTCGACCCATGGCTTCATCCACGCGCCAGTTCAAGCTCGGCGCCTTCCTCATGCAGACCGGTCACCATATCGCGGCCTGGCGCCATCCGGGCGCGCAGGCCGATGCCGGGAGCAACTTCCGCCACTACGTCGAACTTGCGCAGAAGGCGGAAGCGGCCAAGTTCGACGCCATCTTCCTGGCCGATTCTGTCGGCGTTCGCAACAGCGACCTGGCGTCGCTCTCGCGCACGGCGCGCGCCGACCACTTCGAGCCGCTCACGCTGCTTGCGGCCATTGCGGCGCTGACCGAGCGCATCGGGCTCATCGCCACGGTGTCGACCAGCTTCAACGAGCCCTTCAACGTGGCGCGCAAGTTTGCCTCGCTCGACCAGATCAGCGGCGGACGCTCGGGCTGGAACCTGGTGACCTCCAGCGGCACCGGCGAGGCGCAGAACTTCAGCCGCGACGAGCATTTCGAGCACGCGCTGCGCTACGAGCGCGCGGCCGAGTTCCACGACGTGGTCACGGGCCTGTGGGACAGCTGGGAGGACGACAGCTTCGTGCGCGACAAGGCGAGCGGCCTGTACTTCGACGAGGACAAGCTGCACGTGCTGGGCCACAAGGGCACGCACTTCTCGGTACGCGGCCCGCTCAACGTGGCGCGCTCGCCGCAGGGGCGGCCGGTGGTGGTGCAGGCCGGCGCCTCTGAAGCAGGCCGCGACCTTGCCGCGCGCACGGCCGAAGTGATCTTCGTCGCACACCAGACCTTCGACGAAGCGAAGGCCTTCTACGCCGACATCAAGGGCCGCCTGCCGGGCCATGGCCGCCACCCCGACGAGGTGAAGATCATGCCCGGCATCTTCCCCGTGGTCGGCCGCACGCAGGCAGAGGCCGAGGAGAAGTTCGAGCAGCTGCAGCAACTGGTGCACCCGGTGGTCGGCGTGTCGCTGCTGTCGAACGTGATCGGAGGCTTCGATTTCTCCAGGCTGCCGGTCGACGGCCCGCTGCCCGAACTGCCGGAAACCAACGGCCCCAAGAGCCGCCAGCGGCTGCTGCTGGACCTGGCGCGGCGCGAAAACCTCAGCATCCGCGATCTCTACCTGCGCATTGCCGGTGCGCGCGGCCACCAGCAGGTGGTGGGCACGCCCGCCCGCATTGCCGACCAGCTGCAGCAGTGGTTCGAGGAAAGCGGCGCGGACGGCTTCAACATCATGGCGCCGTGGTTCCCGGGCGGCCTGGACGACTTCATCGAACTGGTGCTGCCCGAGCTGCGGCGGCGCGGCCTGTTCCGCACCGAGTACGAAGGCCGCACGCTGCGCGAGCACCTCGGGCTGCGGCGGCCCGCGCATCCGGCGCATTCGGCGCGCGAAGCGCATCCGGCCGCCATCGCGTGACCGCCTTCTCCACCTTTCCTGGTACCTCATCGTTCATGCCCCCACCACCCCCTGCCTACGAGCAGCTCGCCGAGCGCTTCCGCCCCGTCTTCGCCCGCATCGCCGAACATGCCGCCCAACGCGAGAACGAGCGCGCACTGGCCTACGACGCCGTCACCTGGCTGCGCGAAGCGAACTTCGGCGCGCTGCGCGTGCCGCGGGTCCACGGTGGCCTTGGCGCTTCGGTCGAGCAACTGTTCGACCTGCTCATCGAGCTTGGCGCCGCCGATTCGAACCTGCCGCAGATCCTGCGCGCGCACTTCGGCTTCATCGAACGGCTCTATGCCGAGATCGACCCCGAGCTGCATGCCCCCTGGCTGCGGCGCGCGGCCGACGGCGCGATCTTCGGCAATGCCACCACCGAGTTGGGCGAGGCCGAGCTGGGCACGCTGCAGACCACGCTCACACGAGACGGCAAGGGCTGGCTGCTCGATGGCGACAAGTACTACAGCACAGGCACGCTCTATGCCGACTGGATTCCCGTGACCGCCCAGCGCGCGGACGATCCGAGCAAGCAAGGCCGGGTGCTGGTGCTTGTGCCCGCGGAAGCGAGCGGCGTGGAACGCATCGACGACTGGCGCGGCTTTGGCCAACGCCTGACCGGGTCGGGCACCACGCGCTTTCGCCGTGTCGCTGTCGAGGCCGGCAATGTGCTGACCTACGACCGCGACCGGCCGACGCCGCTCACGGCCCATTTCCAGCTCACCCACCTGGCCACGCTGGCCGGCATCGCGCGCGCGATCGAGCGCGACGCGGTCGCCTTCGTGCAGCCGCGCAAGCGCGTATACAGCCACGGCAGCGGCACCACGCCGCGGGAAGATCCGTTGGTCCAGCAGGTGGTGGGGCAGCTTTCCAGCGCGGCCTTCACGGCCGCCGCAACGGTGGCTGCAGTGGCCCGCGGGCTGGGCGACATCGACCGCATGCACCAGCGCGGCGAGCCCGTTCCCGAAAGCCTGCTCGTCGACGTGGAGCTGCGCACCGCCAAGGCGCAGGTCGGCATCGTCGACACCGTGCTGAACGCCGCGACGCGCCTGTTCGATGTCGGCGGCGCCTCGGCGCTGCAGGAAGACCGGCGGCTGGATCGCCACTGGCGCAACGCGCGCACGCTGGCCTCGCACAACCCGGTGATCTACAAGGCGCGCGCGGTCGGCGACCACGCGATCAACGGAACCCGGCCGACCTTCTATTGGGCGGTGGGAAGCCGGGCCGAAAGTTGATCAGGCCTCGCCGGCGCGATGGCGGAACTGCGCCGCCGCATGGCGCGCAGGCAGCCGGTCGCCGGCATCGAACAGTTTGCGGCGCAGGCTGCCCTCGGCATAGGCGGTCTTGTAGACGCCGCGGTCCTGCAGCTCGGGCACGACCAGGTCGACGAAATCCTCGTAGCTCTCGGGCACCACGGTGCGGCTCAGGTTGAAGCCGTCCGCGCCGGTCTCGTCGATCCACGACTGCAGTTCGTCCGCCACCTGCGCCGCATCTCCGACGATGGCCGGGTAGCGCCCGCCGAGCTCGAACAGGTCCAGCAGCTTGCGGCGCGTCCAGCCCTGCTGCTCGGCGGTGCGGGTGGCCGATTCGATGGCGTTGGTCTTTCCGTAGTCGATCGGCTCGTCCAGGCCGTAGCGCGCGTAGTCGATGCCCGTGCTGGCCGAGAAGTGCGCCAGGCCCGCCTCGCGGCTCGCGTAGTCCCGGTAGTCCGCGTACTTTTCCTGCGCCTCCTTCGCGCTCGCGCCCGGCACCACCGCCGCGCCGACGAACACCTTGACGTCGTCGGGACGCCGGCCGGCCTGCACCAGCTGTTCGCGCAGTGCCTGCACGGTCTGGCGCGCCGCCTCCTTGCTGGGCGGCGAGATGAAGACGCACTCCGCGTGCCGCGCGGCAAAGCGCTGGCCGCGGCCGGAGCTGCCGGCCTGGAACAACACCGGCGTGCGCTGCGGCGAGGGCTCGGCCAGGTGGTAGCCCTCGACCTGGTGGTAGCGGCCGTCGTGCCGCACCTTGTGCACCCTGGCCGGGTCCGCGAAGACGCGCGCGGCCTTGTCGCGCCGCACCGCCGCGTCTTCCCAGCTCCCTTCCCACAGCTTGTAGAGCACCTCCAGGTACTCGTCGGCCCGTTCGTAGCGCTCGTCGTGCGCGATCTGCTCGGCCAGGCCCATCGCGCGCGCGGCGCTGTCGAGATAGCCGGTGACGATGTTCCAGCCGATGCGTCCGCGCGTGAGATGGTCCAGCGTCGAGAAGCGCCGCGCCAGCAGGTAGGGCTGCTCGTAGGTCAGATTGACCGTCACGCCGAAGCCCAGGTGCCGGGTCGCCGCCGCCATGGCCGACACCAGCATCAGCGGGTCGTTCACCGGCAGCTGGATCGACTCGCGCAGCGTCACGTCGACGTTGTGCTGGTAGACGTCGTAGACGCCCACGATGTCGGCAATGAACAGGCCGTCGAACAGGCCGCGCTCCAGCGTGCGCGCGATGCCGGTCCAGTGTTCGAGCGTGTTGTATTCGAGCGAGTGGTCGCGCGGATGGGTCCACAGGCCATGGTTGATGTGGCCCACGCAGTTCATGTTGAACGCGTTGAGCAGGATCTCTTTCTTCTTCTGCGCCATGTCAGAACGCCGGCAGCACGCCGCCCGCGAAGGTCTTGACGATGAAGTCGCGCACCTCGTCGGTCTGGTAGGCCTTGACCAGCTGCTGCACCCAGGGCTGTTCCTTGTCCTGTTCGCGCACCGCGATCAGGCAGGCATAGGGGCCCTCCTTGTCCTCGACCAGGATGCCGTCGCGCGCCGGATTGAGGCCGGCCTTGTTGGCATAGTCGGCGTTGACGGCCGAGGCGTCGGTGTCATCGAGCGTGCGCGGCAGCTGCGCGGCCTCGATCTCGACGAAGCGGAACTTCCGCGGGTTCTCGGTGACGTCGCGCGGCGTGGCGTTGATGCCCGCGATCGGGTCGATGCCGCTCTTGAGCTTGATGGCGCCGGCCTTCTGCAGCAGCAACAGCACCCGGCTTTCGTTCGACGGGTCGTTGGGAATGGCGATGCTGGCGCCCTCGGGCAGGTCCTTGAACGATTTGAACTTGCGCGAATAGATGGCGATGGGGCCGATCCAGGTGCGGCCGAAGCCGACGATCCTGTAGTCGCGCGAACGCACCTGCGCCGCGAGGAAGGGCCGGTGCTGGAAGCTGTTGGCGTCCAGGTCGCCGGCATCGAGCGCGGCGTTGGGCCGGCTGTAGTCGGTGAAGGGCACGATCTGGATCTTCAGGCCGTAGTCGCGCTCGGCCACGCGCTTGGCGACCTCGAAGGTCTGCTCGTGCGGCCCGGTCGTGACGCCTACCTTCAGGACCTTGGTGGTGCCGGGCGGCTCCTTGAGGGCCGCGAAGGCGGGCAAGCCCGCGCCGGCGGTGGCGGCGGCCGAGGCGAATTGCAGCAGGCGGCGGCGCGACAGCGCGGCGGAAAGCGATGGGAAGCGGCTCAAGCAAGACTCCGAAGAAGAACGGGAAAAGAAGAAAAGGACTCGGTGCTCACAGCGCGCCGTGCCGCGGCGGCAGCCGGTCGTTGAGGCGGTAGTTGCCGATGTGGTGGTACTTCCAGCGCACCGGGTCGTGCAGCGTGTGGGTGCGCGCGTTGCGCCAGAAGCGGTCCAGCCCCAGGCCGTCGAGCGTGGCGCCGGTGCCGGCCAGCTCGAACATGCGGTTGCCGGCGTCGAGCGAAGCGGTGGTGCTCAGCACGCGGGCCTCGGCCACTGCGATCGATGCCGCGGCCACGCTGTGATCGTCGGGCGCGCGCTGGGCCGCCTCGACGAAGCGCGCGGCGCGGCGCAGCAGGGCCTCGGCCGCGCGCAGGCGCACCGCCAACTCGCCGGTCAGCTGGATCGCGAACGGGTCTTCGCTCGCGCGTTCCACGCCGGCATCGATCCACGGCCGCGCTCGCTCGCGCACGAAGGGCAGCGTGGCCTCGAAGGCGCCGCGCCCGATGCCAAGGTCGATGGCGGCATGCAGCATCTGCGCGAACGGGCCGATGGTGGTGGGCCGCTCGAAGGAGGCCAGGAAGGGAATGACCCAGGCCGGGTCGATCTGCACCCCCTCGAAGCGCACCGAGCCGCTGCCGGTCACGCGCTGGCCGAAGCCGTCCCAGTCGTCAACGATGCTCACGCCCTCGGCGCGGCGCGGCACGAAGGCGAGCTTGGTCACTTCGCGTTCGCCCTCCTGTGCCACGACCAGCGTGGGAATCCAGTGCGCGAACAGTGCGCCGGTGCAGTAGAACTTCTGCCCGTCGACCTGCAGGCTGCCGCCCTCCTCGTGCAGGCGCGTTCGGCGCTTGAAGTCCTTGTGGCCGATCTCCGCGAGCGCATTGCCGAAGCGCTCGCCTTCGAGCACGCGGCGGTAGAAAAAGCTTTTCTGGGCCTCGGTGCCGCCGACGCGCAGCACCTCCAGCGCGTAGTAGTGGTTCTGCGGAATCTGCCCGAGCGAGCCGTCGGCGGCCGAGATGATGGCGATCACCTCCGCCAGCGTGCGTGCCGACACGCCGGCGCCGCCATGCTCGCGCGGCACCGTGATGGCCCAGAGGCCGCTGGCGGTGAAGCGCTCCAGCTCGTCCCAGGGCAGGCGCCGCTCGCGGTCGCGCACCGCGGCATCGCGCGCGAAGTCGGCGGCGAGCTCGCGCGCGATCTGCAGCGCCTGGGCATCGTCGCGGATGCGCAGCGGCCTCTGCCCAGGGACGGGTGCGGGCTGTGCATCGGCGCGGGCGGGAGCTCGCGCCGCGGGCGCCTCGGATGTGCGATCGGGAAGAAGAGCGGTGAGCGTCATCGATCAGTTCCAGGAATGCCGCGGCGGTGGCACGTGGTTGAGCAGGTAGTTGCCGATCAGGTGCGCCTTCCAGCGCACCGGGTCGTGCAGGGTGTGGGCGCGGGCGTTGCGCCAGTGGCGGCCGAGGTTGTGGGCTTCGCGCGTGGCCGAGGAGCCGGCGAGCTCGAACAGCTTCTCGCTGGCATCGAGCGCGATGCGCGTCGTCAGCACCTTGGCCTCGGCTACGGCAACCGAGGCGCGGGCGCTGGATTCGGCGGTGACGGGCCGGGCCGCCACGGCATCGAGCATGCGGCCGCTTTCCAGCAGCACCTCGTGCGCGGCATGCAAGTCCACCTCGAGGCGGCCCACGTCCTGGATGATGTAAGGGTCGTCCGCCGCGCGGGCCACGCCGGCATCGGTCCAGGGCCGCGCGTGCGCGCGCACGAAGGCGATCGCCTCGGCCAGCGCGGCCTGCGCAATGCCCTGGTCGATGGCTGCCTGCAGGAGCTGCGAGCCGGGGCCGAACAGGCCGGGCCGGTCGGCCAGCTGCCACAGCGGCAGCACGTCCGCCTCGTCGACCGGCACGGCCTCGAAGCGCACCGTGCCGCTGGCCGTGGTGCGCTGGCCGAAGGAGGACCAGTCGTCGACCACCGTGAGCCCGGGCGCATCGCGCGGCAACCACACCTGCACGGCGCGGCCCTGGTCGTCGAGCGCGCGTGCCGGCACGCGGTGGGCGAAGAGCGCACCGGTCGAATAGAAGCGCTCGCCGTCCAGGCGCAGTCCCTGGGGCGTGCGGCGCAGCCGTGTCGCGCCCTCCGCGATGGTCTTCGATCGCCGCTCCGGCCCCGCATTGCCCAGGCGCTGGCCCGCGAGCACCTCGGCGTAGAAGCGGGTCTTCTGCGGCTCGGTGCCGATCTCGCGGAGCACGCCCAGCACGCCGAAGTGGTTCTGCGGGATCTGGCCGAGCGAGGCGTCGGCGGCCGACAGGATCACGAAGACCTCGGCCAGCGTGGCGTAGGACACGTCGGCACCGCCATGCGCGCGCGGCACGGTGATGCCGCCGAGCCCGCTCTCGGACCAAAGGTCGACCTCATCCCACGGCAAGCGCCGCTCGCGGTCGCGCGCAGAAGCACCGGGGGCGAACAGCGCGGCAAGGCGGTGGGCGGCCTCCAGCGCTTCGCCGTCGCTGCGGATGCGCCGCACGCGCGCGGGATCGGGGTCGCGCGGTTTGCGCGGCACGGCGAATCCGTCGGGAAGAAGTTCAAGCGGGGAGGACATCGGCGAATCGCTCAGGCCAGCGCCAGCGAAGGCACTTCGAGCGGCCTGCCCGCGCGCTGGCGCAGCACGGGCAATGCGCGCTCGACGGCCAATGCGATGCGTGCGCGCAGTGCATTGCCGCTCACGCGGTAGTTGTCGAATTCCTTGTCGGTCGCATAGACGCCGACTGGCAGCGTGTGGGCCTGGAAGAAGCTGAACAGCGGGCGCAGCTGGTGGTCGATGGCCAGTGCGTGGCGGTCGCTGCCGCCGGTGGCCGCAAGCAGCACCGGCACGTCGATCAACGCTTCGTGATGAACGAAGTCGAAGAAGTGCTTGAAAAGCCCGGTGTACGAACCGCGATAGATCGGGCTCGCCACCAGCAGCAGGTCGGCGGATTCCACGTCCTTGAGCGACTGCTCGACCTCGGCTGGAAGCTGGCCGCGCTGCAGCACGCCGCCGAACTTCGGCACCAACTGGCCCAGTTCGACGAGGCGCGTCTCGGCGGGCCAGGCGTCGGTCAGGCCCTCCAGCAGTTCCTCGACCAGCGCGAGCGTGCGCGAAGGGCGTTGCAGGCCGCCGGAGACAGCGACGATCTTGAATTTGTGAGTCATGGTGGAAGAGCAGAAGAAGAAAAAAGCCAGGCCATGAATGTGCCGGCCGCGCGGCGCTTTTGGCGCATGGCTGCTAGAAGCATTTCAGCTATGCATGCGCGGTTTTCTTCGTTGATGAGGCGTGCGCGGTCTTCTAGGATCGGCGCTTCGCAACCAGCCAGACCGCTCCCGCGCCGGAGCGCGCCGCCATGCCCATCGAGACGCCCTCCTCTTCCCATGCCAGCGCCCCGCCTTCGAGGCGCCTGGCGCTCAAGACCTTCGCTTCGCTCGCCTCCGTGGCGGCCATCGGCAGCCTCGGGCTTTCGGGCTGCTCGCGCGAGGCCGGTGGCCCGGCCGTGGTGAAGAAGACCGGCGACAAGGTGGCGTTCAAGTACCCGAACAACCCGTCGTTCGACCTGATCTACCTGGCCGACGAGCTCGGCTACTTCGACGGCACCAATACCCGCCCCGAGTACGTCGGCAAGATCGCCGCGCCGCAGATCATTCCGCTGGTGGGCACGGGCGAGATCGACTTCGGCAGCCGCATGGTGCCGCTGGTGATCTCGGCCATTGCGTCGGGCGCGGACCTCAAGGTGGTGGCCGCGGGCGGCAAGACGCTGCAGGAGGCGCCGCACATGAAGTACTTCGTTCGCAAGGACTCGGGCATCCGCAACCCGAAGGACCTGGAGGGCAAGACCATCGGCTTCAACAGCTTCGGCGCCTGCGCCGAGTTCGTGACCAAGAAGTACCTGCGCCAGCACGGCGTGGACGTGGCGAAGATCAACTTCGTCGTGGTGCCCGACGAGCAGGCCGAGCAGACGCTGGTGACCGGCAACACCGACCTCGCGATCATCCACGCGCCCTTCTCGGGCCGGGCCGACAACGCCGAGCCCCTGGTGCGGCTGTGGAGCGACTACGACCTGGACGGCGGCCTGGGCGGCATGGCGCCGTACAGCGCGCATGGCCAGTTCATCCGCCAGCACCCCGAGGCGGTGCGCGATGTGGTGGCGGCGCTCGCCAAGGCCGGCAACTGGGTCAATGCCAACACCGAGGAAGCGCGCAAGCTGGTGGCCAAGCGCATCAACATGGACCTGAAGAACGTCGACCGCTACGCCTATGTCGACGACCTGGTGGTGACCGAGCCGCCGATCCAGTACTACATCGACATCCTGCAGTCCGAGGGCAAGCTCGCCGCCGGCAAGGTGGCGGTGAAGGACGTCTACACGAACGAGTTCAATCCCTTCGCGCAGCAGCAGGCCGCGAAGTCCTGACCCCACGCCCGCCATGAGCTTCAAGATCTCGGCCCGCGACCTGCGGATGGACTATGCGGCGCGCGGTGCGAGCGAGCGCGTGCGCGTGCTCGAAGGCTTCGACCTGGACGTGCGCGACGGCGAATTCCTCTCGGTGCTCGGCCCCTCGGGCTGCGGCAAGTCGACCTTCCTCGGCATCCTGGCCGGGCTGACGGAGCGCACCGGCGGGCGCATTGCCATCAACGGCCAGCCGCTTGCGGGCATCAACCGCAACCAGGGCGTGGTGTTCCAGGGCTATGCGCTGTTTCCGTGGCTCTCGGTGCTCGACAACATCGCCGTGGGGCTGGAGATTCGCGGCATTGGCAAGGCCGAGCGCCGCCGCACCGCGCACGAATACCTCGAACTGGTGGGCCTGCATGGCTTTGCAGACCGCTATCCGCACGAGATCTCGGGCGGCATGAAGCAGCGCGTGGCCATTGCGCGCTCGCTCGCCTACAGGCCCGACGTGCTGCTGATGGACGAGCCCTTTGCGGCGCTCGATGCGCAGACGCGCGAGGTGCTGCAGGGCGAGCTGCTGCGCATCTGGGAGCAGTACCGCAAGACCATCGTCTTCATCACGCACAGCCTGGAGGAAGCGGTGTACCTCTCCGACCGCGTGGCGGTGATGACGCAGCGGCCTGGGCGCATCAAGGACATCATCGACATTCCGCTCGCGCGCCCGCGCTTGGCGCAGGTGCGCCATACGGCCGAGTTCGCGGCGCTGCGCCAGCGCGCGTGGGAGGTGCTGAAGGATGAAGTGCAGCTCGGGCTGAAGCCGCGGTCGCTCGAGGGAGTGGTGTCATGAGCGCGGTGCTCGATGCGCCGGCGGCCCGCCCGCCGGGCCGCTTCTTCAGGTTCGCGCGCAGCCTTGGCCGCGTGGCCGAACGCGGCATTGGCATCGTGATCTTCCTGGCGCTGTGGGAGGCGCTGCCGCGCCTGGGCGTCGTGAGCGATGCCTACCTGAGCCCACCGTCCGCCGTGCTCGCGAGCATCGCCCAGCTCGTCGACACCGGCCAGCTCTGGAAGCATGTGGCGGCGAGCCTGCAGCGCTCGCTGTGGGGCCTGCTGCTCGCGAGTTTCTCGGGCGTGGTGCTGGGTCTCCTGATCGGTAGCTCGAAGCGGCTGGCGGCCATCGTCGATCCGGTGCTGCAGCTGTTTCGCCAGACCTCGGCCTTCGCGCTGTTCCCGGTGTTCATCCTGTTCCTGGGCATCGGCGAGCTGTCGAAGGTGGCGATCATCTTCTGGGCCTCGTTCTGGCCTGTGCTGCTGAGCACGGTGAGCGGCGTGAAGCAGGTCGACCGGCTGCTCGTCAACTCGGCGCTGTCGATGGGCGCCTCGCCGCGCTTCGTCTTCTTCAAGGTGGTGCTGCCGGCTTCGCTGCCGTCGATCTTCACCGGCGTGCGGCTGGCGGGGGCCTACAGCATCACGGCGCTGGTGGCGGCCGAGATGATCGGCGCGCATTCGGGCCTGGGCTTTCTCACGCTCAATTCGCAGGAGACCTTCCAGATCCCGACGATGTACGCCGGCATCCTGCTGCTGGCCGTGCTCGGCCTGCTGCTCAACTACCTGCTGGCCTTGCTGGAGCGCCGGCTGCTGCGCTGGCGCAAGGGGCTGAGCCTCGATGACTGAGCACAGGTTGCCCAAGCGCGGGCTGGCGCTGGCCGGCACGGCGCTCGTGCTGGCCATGGCGGTCGCGGGCCTCGGCGGCGCCCGGGCTTTCACGACGCCGCCGCTGTCGGGCCTGCCCAAGGGACCGGTGCTCGCCCATGCGATCGAGCGCGGCAAGCTGGTCGTCGGCGTGCGCCGCTATCCGCGCCCTGCCCCGCCCGAGGCGCCAACGCCGCCGGAACCCGACGGTTTCGACGCCACGCTCGCACGGCAACTGGCGGCTTCGCTCGGCGTGCCGCTGGAGCTGGTCGGCCTCGACCCTGCGGCGCAAGAGGCCGCGCTGCGCGAAGGCCGCGTCGACCTGCTGGTGGCGGGTGTGCCCGCCCGATCGACACACGGTATCGCCGCCGCCCCCGGCAGCTACGACACCGGCCGCGGCCTGGTGGTCTCGCTCAGGCGCGGCAAGGTTCAGGAGCCATCTGCGCTGCGCGGCGCATCGGTCTGCGTAGGCGAAGGTTCGGGCTACGCCGCCGCGGTGTCGCAGCGCTATGGCGCGCAGCCGCGCAGCTATCCCTCTTCGGTGCATGCGGCGTCGGCCTTCATGGCCGGCGAATGCGCGGCGCTCGCCGAGGACGCCGAGGTGCTGGAACGGCTCATGCGGAGCGAGGAATGGCGCTTCTACAAACCCCTGGCCGGCGACCTGCGTCCACCCTCGGATGCCGCCATCCGCCTGCCCGAAGGCGACGCCATGTCGCGCGATTACCTGGCCGCCGCACTGCGCCAATGGCGTGCCGACGGTACGCTGGACAAGGCGCGCGGCGCGCGCGTGGGCAACCTGCAGTTCGAGATCACGCTGCTCAAGGACGGCTTCGTCTGCCATTCCTGAGCACGGTGCGCATCAGTCTTCCTGGGCGCGCCATTGCGCGAGCGCGAAATCGCGGCTCACGAGGTTCTCAGCGAGCAGGAACTTCTTGACCTCGTCCAGCAGCGCCAGGCCTTCGGGCGGATACGCGGCCTCGGGGAAGTGGGAGAGCGGGTGCGAGATCTTCACGATCTCGAGCGGAAAGCCGCTCACCTCCGAGTGAAAGGCGTAGTAGTCCGCGCTGTTGCGCCGGATCTCCTGCAGCGCCGCGCGGCGTGCGCGCGTCCAGGCCGCAGGCAGTCCGGGCGCGGCCGCCAGCAGCTTGCTCGATGCGACGATCACCGAGGTGCCGCGCAGCGTCGGGTGCTTCTCGGCCTCGTCGATGACCGGATAGCCGCGCGAAGCAAGCAGCGGCCCCACGTCGACCTGCGCTGCGAAGGCCGCGATCGAGCCCTGGTCGAGCGCCGCCTCGCCGTCGCGCGGGAACATGTGGATCACCTTGACGGATTTCTGCAGCCCGTTCTCCTTGAGCAGGCCCAGCACGTAGCGGTGCATGTAGGAGCCGCGCGCCACGCCGATGGACTGGCCTTCGAGCGCCTTCACGCTGCGCACGCCGTCGCGCGGCGTGAGCAGCCAGACGTTCATGCCCACCGCGTCGAAACCGATGAGCTGGCCTTCGAGGCCGCGCGAGCGGGCCACCACGGCGGGCGTGTCGCCGTAGATGCCGACATCGAGCGCGCCCGAAAGAAAAGCCTCGTTGAGATCGGGCCCGTTCGGAAAATTGCGCGTCGTCACTTCCTTGAAACCGAGCGGGGCCAGCTCGCGCAGCAGGTGGCCCTGGCGCAGCGCCCAGCCGGTGGCGGCCGCGGGCTTCTTGCCGGGGCCGATGTAGCCGAGACGCAGCACCTGGCCGCTGCCCTGCGCAAAGGAGAAACGGGGCAATGCGCTCGCGGCGGTTGCGGCAACGGCGCCGCGCAGCAACCGGCGGCGGCTGGAGAGATCGGACATCGGGAGGACTCGCAGCAGGAAGGAAGAAAAAAAGGGCTCAGTGCGCCCGCCGCAGGAGCTCGAAGCTCGCATCGGCCGAAGCGGTCGACTGCCGGCCTCGGCCCCAGCCGATGGCACTGCGGTAGCTGCCCATCAGGGCCGAGGCCGCGGCATCGCGCTCCTCGGCGGTGGCACTGCGATCGGCAATGGGCGCGACGTACAGCGCGTCCTCGGGGCAGTACAGCTCGCACATGAAGCAGGTCTGGCAGTCGTCCTGCCGGGCGATGCGCGGCGGGCCGCCCGGCACCGCCTCGAACACGTTGGTCGGGCAGGCGTTCACGCAGATGTTGCAGCCGGTGCAGCGCTCGGCGCTGATGACTTCGATCATGCGGCCACCTCGTCCCGCACGGCATGGCGCTGCACCCAGACCTCGTCGAGCCCGCCGCTGAGCAGCCGGTGGCGCTGCGCCGGGTCGGCCGCACCGTGTTCGCGCCGGCGGTGCATGCCGCGCGTTTCGGTGCGCTGCAAGGCGCTGCGGTACATCCAGCGCGAGGTGGCCAGCATGGCGGCGGCTTCGCGTGCGCGAACAGCCTCTGTCGCCGTGGCAGCCGGCGCGCTGGTGCGCAGGCGGGTCCAGAGGGCATCGAGCCGTGCGAGTGAATCGCGCAGCGCATCGCCCTCGCGGAACCAGTTGCGCTCGTAGGGGAAGACTTCCGCCTGGACGGTGCGAATCACTTCCTGGCTGTCGAAGGCCGCGGCGCCGCGCGAGGAAAGCGCCACGCCGCCGGCGCGCAAGGCCGTGCGGTTGGAACCCACAGCGCGCGCGTCGCGTCCGAAGGCCGCCGCGCCTGCGCCGGCCCAGAAGCCGGAGGACAGGGCCCAGGCCGCGTTGTGGCTGCCGCCGCCCGTGAAGCCGCCGCAGATCAGCTCGCGCGTTGCCGCATCCCCCGCGGCGTAGAGGCCGGGCACGGAGGTGGCGCAGCTGTCGTCCACCAGGTGCAGGCCGCCCGTGCCGCGCACCGTGCCTTCGAGCCGCAGCGTCACCGGAAAGTGCTGCGTGAACGGATCGATGCCCTGGCGGTCGAAGGAGACGAAGAAGTTGGGCTGCGCCGTGCGCATCCATGCGCGGATCTGTGCGTCGGCGCGGTCGAGGCAGGCGAACACCGGTTGCGATTGCAGCGTCTGCGCGATCACGCCGCGCCCTTTGGAGGAGCCCGCACCTTCGATGGCCGTGCCGTCGGCCGTGTAGAAAGTCGCCCAGTTGTAGAACAGCGACTTGGTGACCGACGAGAAGGCCGGCCCCAGTCCGTAGGCGTTCGAGAACTCCATGCCCGACAGCGCCGCGCCGACCTCGGCCGCCATCAGCTGGCCGTCGCCGGTGAGCACATTGCAGCCGAGCGCCCGGCTCAGGAAGGCACAACCGCCGGTGGCGATGACGACCGCGCCGGCACGCACCACCCAGGTGCTGCCGCTTTGGCGGTTCACGCCGGTGGCGCCGCAGACAGTGCCGTGCTCGTCCACCAGCAATTCCAGCGCCGGGCTGTGGTCGAGGATGCGCGCGCCCGCTTCCTTCACCCGCTTGCGCATCAGCCGCATGTATTCGGGCCCTTGCAGCGAAGTGCAGCGCAGCGCGCCCTGGTCGTCGGCGGGGAACGGATAGCCCCAGTCCTTGAGCCGCTCGACGTTGGCCCAGGTCTGCTCGAGCACCCGGTCCATCCAGGCATGCTCGGCGAGATGGCCGCCCATGGCAAGCCGGCTGGCCTTGGCCTCTTCGCGCGCCGAGCCGTCCGGCGGCACATGCCACAGGCCGGTGCCCGAGGGCGCGGTGGCGCCCGAGGTACCGCAGAAGCCCTTGTCGGCCAGCAGCACGCGCGCGCCCTGCGCGGCCGCGCTCACCGCGGCCCATGCGCCCGCCGGGCCGCCGCCGATCACCAGGACATCGGCCTGATGCCTGTCGGAGCCGTCGCTCCCCGAAAGAAGCTGCCGCTCGAAATCTCTCGCGCCCATGGTTGGTTGCCTCGCAATGCAAAGAAGGCGACCGTATCAACGGCCGCCTGCGTGCACAACGAAGAAAAGCAGGGATCGATATGCGCCCGGCGCACGAAGCCGCCGAGCCGGCCCAGCCCCCCGGCGTTCAGCCGCGCCGCTGCCCTGCCAACCGCCGCACCACCGACACCAGCCGGTCGATCTCGTCGAAGGTGTTGTAGAAGGCCAGCGACGGCCGCACGGTGGTCTCGACACCGAAGCGGCGCAGGATCGGCTGTGCGCAATGGTGGCCCGTGCGCACGGCGATGCCCTCGTCGTTGAGCGCGTGGCCCACCTCTTCGGTGGTGTAGCCGTCGAGCACGAAGGACATCACGCTGGCCTTGTCGGCCGCCGTGCCGATCAGCCGCACGCCCGGAATCGCGCCGAGCTGCGCCATGCCGTACACGAGCAGGTCGTGCTCGTAGCGCGCGATGTTCTCGATGCCCACCTTGTTCACGTAGTCGATGGCTGCACCCAGCCCCACGGCATCGGCAATGTTGCCGGTGCCGGCCTCGAACTTGTTCGGGATCGGCTGGAACACGGTCTTCTCGAAAGTTACGTCGGCAATCATGTTGCCGCCGCCCTGCCAGGGCGGCATGTCCTCGAGCACTTCGCGCTTGCCCCACACCACGCCGATGCCGGTCGGGCCGAACACCTTGTGGCCGGAGAACACGAAGAAGTCGGCGCCGATGTCCTGCACGTTCACGCGCATGTGCGAGACCGACTGCGCGCCGTCGACCAGCGCCTTGGCGCCCGCGCGATGCGCCAGTTCGACGATCTCCTTCACCGGCACCACGGTGCCCAGCGCGTTCGAGACCTGCGTGACGGCGACGATCTTCGTGCGGTCGTTCAGCAGCTTGCGGTATTCATCGAGCAGCACCTGGCCCGAATCGTCCACCGGGATGACGCGCAGCTTCGCGCCCTTGGCGGCGGCGAGCTGCTGCCACGGCACGATGTTGGCGTGGTGCTCGAGATTGGAGACGATGATCTCGTCGCCCTCGCCCACATGCTGCCCGCCCCAGCTCTTGGCCACGAGGTTGATGGCCTCGGTGGTGCCGCGCACGAAGATCACTTCTTCGACCTCGGGTGCGTTGATGAACTTTCGCACGCGCTCACGCGCGCCTTCGTAGGCATCGGTGGCGCGTGCGGCCAGTTCATGCGCCGCGCGGTGGATGTTGGAGTTCTCGTGTTCGTAGAAGTACGCGATGCGGTCGATGACCGATTGCGGCTTGTGCGTGGTGGCGGCGTTGTCGAACCACACGAGCTGCCGGCCGTTCACGCGCTCCTGCAGGATCGGGAAGTCGCGGCGCACGGCGTGGACGTCGAACGGCGGATGCCGGCTGCTGCCCGCGAGCGGCACCGCATCGGGCCCGCGCGGATCGGGCTTGGCCGGCGTGACGAAGCCATTGGGCAGGCGCACCGCGTCGACGAAGTAGAACTGCGGCTTCTCACTCCCTTGCATCCGGGATTGGCTCCCTCGCCCCTCCGGGGAGAGGGCTGGGGTGAGGGGCTGCGGCGACGGAACGCCAGCAAGTGGTTGAACGCTCCCGCCCTCCCCCGCAAGCGGGAGAGGGGGCAAGACCTGCCCAGGGGGTGAGATGGCGGGGATCGTGCCAGCCGATGGATGGCCATAACCGTCGCTCAAGAAGTAGAACGGCGAGGCCGCGGCCTGCGGCGCCACGGGTGCGCCGACTTGCTGCGGCACGCCCTGCACCACGCCGCCCGAACGCGGCTCGAAAGCCGGCGCCACCGACAGCACGCTGTCGGGCACGCCATTGCCCGCCACCGCGTGCGGCGCCAGCGCCGGCGCGCGGTTCGCGAGCGAAGGCAGCTGCGTGGGCGATGCCGGCAGCAGGTTGGCGCCCGGAATCTGCCCCTGCGGAATCGGCGTGCCGGGCACGCTCGGGCCAAAGCCCGCGGGGCTCGCCAGCGGCGACCCCGGCGGCGCGATGTTGGCGGGAAACTGCGCGCCCGGCGGTGCGGAGAACATGGCGCTCGCCATGCGTGCGAGAACGGCCGGATCGAACGGCGCCTCGCCAGGAATCGAGGGTGTGCTGCTCACCGCGGCTTACTTGTAGGTGTCGGGATAGTCGTGGTACTTGCCGATCTCGACGTCGTCGAGCACGGCCAGCGCGTCGGTGGTCAGCACCGCCAGCGAGCAGTACAGCGAGATCAGGTACGACGCGATCGCATGGTTGTTGATGCCCATGAACCGCACCGACAGGCCCGGCCCCTGCTCGCCCGAGAGCCCCGGCTGGAACAGCCCCACCACGCCCTGGCGCTTGTCGCCCACGCGCAGCAGCAGGATCTTGCTCTTGCCGTCGGCCACGGGCACCTTGTTCGACGGAATCAGCGGAATGCCGCGCCAGGTGATGAACTGCGAGCCGAACAGGCTCACCGTCGGCGGCGGCGTGCCGCGGCGCGTGGCCTCGCGGCCGAAGGCGGCAATGGCCAGCGGGTGCGTGAGGAAGAAGGCGGGCTCCTTCCACACCTTGGTCAGCAGCTCGTCGAGGTCGTCGGGCGTGGGCGCGCCGGTCAGCGGGAAGATGCGCTGCTCTTCGCTCACCTGGGCCAGCAGGCCGTAGTCGGGGTTGTTGATGAGCTCGCTCTCCTGGTTCTCCTTGATCGTCTCGATCGTGAGGCGCAGCTGCTCCTTGATCTGGTCGTGCGGGCTGCTGTAGAGGTCGGAGATGCGCGTGTGCACGTCCAGCACGGTGCTCACGGCGTTGAGGTAGTGCTCGCGCGGGTTCTCTTCGTAGTCGACGAAGGTGCGCGGCAGTTGGTTCTCTTCTTCGCGCGAGGTGCAGGTGACCTTGATCGATTCGGGGTTCCTGACCTTGTTGACGCGGTAGATGCCCGCCTCCACCGGCACCCATTGCAGGAGGTGCGTCAGCCAGCGCGGGCTGATGGTCTCCAGTTGGGGGACTGTCTTGGTGGCGTTGGCCAGTTGGCGGGCGGCGTTGTCGCCAAGGGCGGTGATACCACCGACTGTTGCGCTCATGAATCAAGGCTCCGTATTGGGAAGGTGGCCGCAAGTGTCAGGCGGCCTGGGGTTTTCCCTCAACAGGCTATAGCCGCCAAGTTGATCCTGCGCACCAGGCGCGATTGCTCCAGCTGCTCGCAGCGCAGCAGCAGGCCGACCATGTTGATGTCCAGCGCCGCGGCCAGCTTGTGCGCCGTGACGATCGACGGAATGACGCGTCCGCGCTCCACCTCGCCGACATAGGAGCGGTTCAGGTCGGCGCGCTCGGCCAGCGCCTCCTGCGACCAGCCCTTGCCCTCGCGCAGCTGGCGGATGGTCACGCCGAAGTCTTCGACGAAGTCCTTCATGCGCCCGCTCCCTGCGGCGCGTTCTGCAGGCTGGCCTGCGTGACGCTCGCGCCCGGCCTCACATCCTCCGTGATCCAGACATTGCCGCCGATGACCGCACCCTTGCCGAGCGTCACGCGTCCGAGGATGGTGGCGCCGGCGTAGATCACGACATCGTCTTCCACCACCGGGTGGCGCGGCAGGCCCTTCTGCAGGTTGCCTTCGGCATCGGTCGGAAAGCGCTTGGCACCGAGCGTGACAGCCTGGTACAGGCGCACGCGCTTGCCGATGACCGCCGTCTCGCCGATGACGACGCCCGTGCCGTGATCGATGAAGAAGCCCGCATCGATCTGCGCGCCGGGGTGGATGTCGATGCCGGTCTGCGCATGCGCGAGCTCGGCCACGATGCGTGCCAGCAGCGGCAGGCCGAGTGTGTAGAGCTCGTGCGCCAGCCGGTGGTGGATCATCGCGAGCACGCCGGGGTAGCACAGCAGCACCTCGTCCACGCTGCGCGCCGCCGGATCGCCCTGGTAGGCCGCGAGCACGTCGGTGTCGAGCAGGCGGCGCAGCTGCGGCAGTGCACCCGCGAAACGGCGCACCGCATCGGTCGCGGCGTCGTCGATCTCGCCCGGTGAACGCGGTTCGTGCCGGGCGTTGAATTCGAGCTCGAGGCGGGCCTGCACCAGCAGGGCCTGCAAAGCGGAATCGAGCGAGTGGCCGACGTAGAAATCTTCGCTCTCGTGGCGCAGGTCGGGCGGGCCGAGCCGCATCGGAAACAGCGCGCCCTTGAGCGATTCGACGATCTGCGCGAGCGCATCGCGCGACGGAAACTCGCGTGCGCCGGGCTCGCGCGAGCGCCGCTGTGAATCGCGCCATTCGTCGCGCACGCCATGCAGCGCGCGCACGATGCCGCCCACCTCGAAATGAGCCATGTGGTTGTTCTCCCTGGAAAGGAATGCTGGAACGCTGCCGTCAGTCCTGCACCCACGGCAGGCCGTGGAAGCGCCAGCCGTCGGAGGCGCCGCGGTGCTGGCGTGCGTCGATCTCGCCCTCGAAGCCTTCGAGCACGTTGAACACGTGCGTGAAGCCGGCCTTGGCGGCCGCTTCCGCCGCGAGTGCCGAGCGCTTGCCGCTGCGGCACAGCAGCAGCGCCACTGCGTCCTTGCCGCCGTGCTTCGCCAGCCTGGCCTCGAGCTCGCGCACGAAGCGCGGATTGCGCGTGAGCGCCGTGCCGGTCGCCCAGGCCACGTGCAGGCTTTCGGGCACATGGCCCACGAACTTGCGCTCTTCGCCCGAGCGCACATCCACCAGCACGGCCCGGCCGCCCTGCACCAGCGCCCATGCGACGGGCGGCGTCACGCCGCCGGCATAGGGCCATCCCGCATCGGCCGCACGAATGCGCGCTTCCTCCAGGGCGGGCGGCAAGAGGGCGAGATCTTCTTCAACTTCCACTGACATGCGCTTGGGCTCCTGTGCGTTGCTTCTTCATTCGCCATCCGGCTTGGTGGCGATGGCCATCACTCTAGGAGCGGGGCGATGAAGTTCAAACAACCGAAAAGTCGATTCCAAACAACCAAATGGTCTAACGACCCGATCCGTCTTCGCACGAAAAAACGCATATCGATAGTCGAAGGCATTCGTTGCGGCGGCGGATGCGGCCTCGCAAGATCGCTGGCTCTCTTCCTGCCTGATTGCTTCGCTCTTCCCATTCGATGACCTTCTGCCTCCGACCCTCCTCCCTCCTCTCTTCCCGCATGGCCATGGCACTGGCCGCGGTTCTGGGCCTGGGCGCATCTGCGGCGCACGCCGACGCCACGCTCGATCGCATCAAGCAGCGCGGCAAGGTGGCCATCGGTGTGGTGGTGGGCGGCGGTCCCTTCGGCTCGATCGATCCGGCCACGCAGCAGCTGATCGGCTGGAACCCCGACCTGGCGCGCGACCTGGCCAAGCAGCTCGGTGCCGAGGCCGAGCTGGTGCAGGTGCAGCCGTCGAACCGCGTGCAGTTCCTGCAATCGGGCAAGGTCGACCTGCTGATTGCCTCGATGGAATACAACGCCGACCGCGGCGAGATCCTCGGCCACGCGCCCACGCCCTTCTACCGCGTGGGCGGCACGGCCGCGGTGCTCAAGAGCAGCGGCATCGCCAAGTGGGAGGACCTGCGCGGCAAGGTGGTCTGCGCTTCGCAGGGCAGCAGCTACGTGAAGCCGCTGCAGGAGCAGTACGGTGCGCAGGTGCGCGGCTTCAAGACCTCTTCGGAATCGCTGCTCGCGCTGCGCGGCGGCAATTGCGTGGCGGCCGTGCACGATGCCACGCTGATCCAGCCGCTTCTTCGGAGCAACGCCGAATGGGCCGCCTATGCGGCGCCGATCCGCGACGAGATATTGCCCGCGCCCTCGGTGGTGTGGACCCGCAAGGGCGAGGCCGACACCATCGCCGCCGTCGACAAGGCGGTGCAGCAGTGGCACCGCAGCGGCTGGCTGATTGCCACCGAAAAGCGCAACGGCATCGAGCCGCCGCAACCGCTGCTGACCGAACTGCAGGCCAGGTTCAAGGCGCCCTGAGCGTCGGATGAGCGAAGCACTGCTCGCGCAGGCCGTGGCCGCCCTCAAGACGGTGGGGCTGAACTACGCCTTCGTGCTCGACCTGGGCGAGCGCAGCGCCTTCCTGCGCGGGCTCGGCGTCACGCTGCAGCTGTGCCTGCTGACCATTCCCGCAAGCCTTGCGGCCGGCGTGCTGATTGCGGCGGCGCTGACGTCGGGCCGTGCCTGGCTGGTGCAGCCGGCGCGCGCCTTCGTCGAGGTCACGCGCAACACGCCCACGCTGGTGCAGCTGTACTGCGCGTTCCTCGTGCTCAACATGCTGATCACGCAGCACGTGAAGCTGCCCGGCGGCAATCCGCTCACGCCCTTCGTGTGGGTGGTGATCGTGGTGTCGCTGCACAAGGGCGTGTTCCATGCCGAGGCGCTGCGCGCGGGCATCGGGGCCGTGCCGCGCGTCACGCTGGAGGCCGCGCGTTCGCTCGGCTTCTCGCAGCGCCAGCTGCTGTGGCGCGTGGAGCTGCCGCTGGCGCTGCGCTTCGCACTGCCCGCGCTGGTCAACAACCTGGTCGACCTGGTCAAGATGACCGCGGTGGCCTCGGCCATTGCGGTGGGCGACGTGACCTACGAATCCATCATGATCTGGACGCAGCGCGACAACGTGCTCGAACTGCTGCTGCTGATCCTGGTCTTCTTCGGCCTCTTGACCTGGCTCGTGAGCCTGGCGGGCCGCTGGCTCGAGGAGCGACTGAGGATGCCCGGCTATGGCCAGTGAGATCGCGCTTCCTCAAGGCAGCGCCCCTGCCATCGCCGCGGACGCCGGTACGCCCGCGTGGCGCAGGCCGTGGGCCCTGGCCGCGTGGGCCGCCTTGGCGCTCGTGGCTTTCTGGGCCGCCACCGGCACCACGCCCACGGCCTTCGTCCATCTCTGGACATGGCTGCCCGCACTGCTGCGCGGCCTCCTGGCGAACATCGAGATCAGCGTGCTCGCGATGGCACTGGGCACGCTGGCCGGGCTGGTGGTGGGGGCCGTGTCGCTCTCGCCGCTGCGGGTGCTGCGCGTCGCCGCGCGCTGGTATGTGCAGGTCTTTCGCAATGCGCCCGTGCTGGTGCTGGTCTATTTCACGACCTATGTGTTCCCGTTCGAGCTGCACCTGGTGTCGTGGACTTTTCCTTTCCCCGACTGGATCAAGGTGGTGCTGGGCCTGGCACTGCCAGCCAGCGCGAACGTGGCGGAGATCTTCCGCGGCGCGATCCAGTCGATCCCGAGCGCGCAGTGGGAGGCCGCGCAGTCGCTGGCCTTCAGGCGCTGCGAGATCTTCCGCCTGATCGTGCTGCCGCAGTGCCTGCGCCGCATGCTGCCGCCGTGGATGAACCTGTACGCCAGCATCACCATGAGCACGGCGCTGGCCTCGCTGGTGGGCGTGCACGACGTGGTCGACACGGCACAGATCGCGAGCAACACGGTGGCGCGCACCGACTTCACCATCCTTGTCTATTTCACGCTGCTGGGCCTGTTCTTTGCCTGCTGCCATCCGATCGCGCGCGCCACCCGCGCGCTGGAACGTCGCCATGACCGCCACTGATACCACCGGCTCCACGCCTGCTGCGCTGGAAGCCCCGCTCGTGGCCCTGCGCGATGTGCACCTGCGCTTCGGCGCCAACGAGGTGCTCAAGGGCATCGACCTGGAGGTGCGGCGCGGCGAGGCCGTGTCCATCATCGGACCCTCGGGCTCGGGCAAGTCGACGATCCTGCGCTGCATCACCGGCCTGCTTCGGCCACAGCGCGGTGCGATCCGCGTGGGCGACACGCAGGTGGACGCGCTGCGCTCCGAGGCCGAGCTGATCGCGCTGCGCAAGCGCGTGGGCTTCGTGTTCCAGCAGTACAACCTGTTCCCGCACCTCACCGTGCTGGAAAACCTGGTGATCGCGCCCACGCGCGTGGCGGGCCGCGACCGCGCCGCGGCGCAGCGCGAAGCGCGCACGCTGCTCGACAAGGTGAGGCTGTCGCACAAGGAGGCCGCCTATCCCGGCGAGCTTTCCGGCGGGCAGCAGCAGCGCGTCGCCATTGCGCGGGCGCTGGCGATGCGGCCCGAGCTGATGCTGTTCGACGAGGTGACCTCGGCCCTCGACCCCGAGACCGTCGGCGAGGTGCTGACCGTCATCCGCGACCTGGTGCAGGAAGGGCTGACCTGCGTGCTGGTGACGCACGAGATGCGCTTTGCCGAGGAGATCAGCGACCAGGTGTATTTCACCGAGGCCGGCGTCATCGTCGAGCACGGTCCTGCGCCGCGCATCTTCGGCCAGCCCGAAAGCGAGCGCACCCGCGCCTTCCTGCGCCGCGCGCTCGGCGAAGGCGCGCGCACGGCGCCTGCACGGCCCGCTCCCCTTCCTGAAGCGCTGCCCTTCGAGCGGCTGCGCTTTGCGCTCTGAACCCTTCGCTCCCTTCAAGCCATGACCACCTCCCACAGCCTCTCGGGCACTGCATTGGCCGCCCGGCGCCGCGTCGCCGTCGACCAGGCACTGACCGACATCCGCGGCATCGCGAGCACGCAGCCCTTCGACCGCACCGTTCTTGCGCGCATCACGGCGCGCCTCGAAAAGCTCGCGCAGCAGACCGAGCTTTTCACCCGCACCGACTTTCCGCCGCCGGCCGCCACGGAAGGCGTGGGCGCCTCCACGCGCTACCGCCTGAACCCCGAGGACGGCGACGACGACATCGCGCTCTACCTGAACTCCATCAACCCGGGCAAGACCTCGATTCCGCACAACCACACGACCTGGGCCGCCATCGTGGCGGTCGAAGGGCAGGAGGAGAACCGCATCTACCGCCGCACCGACGACGGCCGCGACCCGGCCGTGGCCCGGCTGGAGCTCAAGCGCGAAGTGACGGTTCAGCCCGGCACGCCGATCGCCTTCCTGCCCGACGACCTGCACAGCATCCACGTGATCGGCGACAAGCCCACGCTGCACTTCCACCTGTATGGCCGACCGCTCGAAACGCTCTCGCAGCGCATCGGCGTGAACCTGGAGACTGGCGCGGTCGTCAACTACAACGCCACGCAGCTCAAGCCGGGCAAGGCGGTGGCATGACCGCGGCCTTTCCAGGAAAGCGCCTGCATTCCGCCACCCGGCTGCTGCATGCGGGCGCGCCCGCGTTGCGCGACGGCGCGGGGCCGGTGAACGTGCCCGTGGTGCGAACCAGCACCGTGCGCTTCGAGAACACGGCCGCCCAGGCCGACCATCACCACCGCCGCACGGCGGGCGAACGCGTGGCCTCCTATGGCCGCCATGGCCTGGACACCCACCGCGCGCTCGAAGACGCGGTGGTCGGCCTCGAGGGCGGGCACCGCGCCTTCCTCACGCCCTCGGGGCTGTCGGCGATCACGCTGGTGCTGCTCGCACTGCTCTCGCCCGGCGACCACGCGCTGGTGGCCGATGGCGTGTATGCGCCGCTGCGCCGCGTCGACAGCGCGCTGCTGCAGCGCCTGGGCATCACGGTCGAGTATTTCTCGCCCACACACGACGACCTGGCCAGCCGGCTGCGGCCAAACACGCGCCTGCTCTACCTCGAATCGCCGAGCTCGCTGCTCTACGAAGTGCTGGACCTTCCCGCGCTGGCCGCCATCGCGCGCGACCACGGCGTGACCGTGGCCACCGACAACACCTGGAGCGGCGGCTGGTTCCATCAGCCGCTGGCGCTGGGCGCCAACATCTCGATCCAGGCGGCCACCAAGTACATCTCGGGCCATTCCGACCTGATGCAGGGCATCGTGGTGGTCGACAGTCCGGCGCTGGCCGCCAAACTCTCGACCGCCTACGAGGCGCTGGGCCTCACCATCGGCGCCGACGATGCCTACCTCGCGCTGCGCGGCCTGCGCACGCTGCCTGTGCGCCTCGCGCAGCACCAGCGCAATGCCACGGCGGTGGCCGAGTTCCTGCAGCAGCAGCCGCAGGTGTCGCGCGTCTTCTACCCGGCGCTGCCCACCGACCCCGGCCATGCACTGTGGAAGCGCGATTTCAGCGGTGCGAGCGGCCTGGTCTCCTTCGAATTCCGCCATGCCACGACGGCGGCGGCCAACGCCTTCGTCGATGCGCTTGCGCTCTTCGGCATCGGCGCCTCATGGGGCGGCTACGAAAGCCTGGCGCTGGCCGCCCAGCCCGAAAGGCTGCGCGAACACCGGCAGTGGACTGGCGATGCGCCCGTGGTGCGGCTGCACATCGGGCTCGAAGATCCGCGGGACCTGATCGCCGACCTGGCGCAAGCCTTCGCTGACGCTGCGCCGGCACTCTGAACACAGGCAAAAAGTAGTGTTCAACCTGACTGGATGTTCAGGTTTTCCAGGCCGCCCGCTGTTATTCTGCGCAACATATTTGTTAGCGAAAGTATTCATGCGCGCTGGATCCTGGAGTTTTGCATTGACCATCCTCTGCTTGGGAAACCTTGCTGCCGAAGCTCAAACACCATTGCGCGCCTGGAACACCCACCCCGACGGCTACCCGGTCACGGAGGCCATGAAAAGCTTCATCCAGGAAGTGGACGCGGCAACCAAGGGCAAATACAAGATCGAGCTTTTCTCCAACGCCGTGCTGGGCGACCAGGGCAAGGCCGTCGCCATGCTCAAGGCCGGCGAGATCGATGTGGCCGAGTTCAATTCGGCGCCGCTTTCCGAGGCCGCGCCGGGGCTCAAGGCATTCAATCTCCCGTTCCTGTTCCACGACTCTGCGCACATGTTCCGGTATCTGGATGGCGAGATGGGCACGCGCCTGGCGGAGACGCTGAAGGCTTCGGGCTACGTGGTGCTGGGCTGGTACGACGGCGGTGCGCGTTCGTTCTACTGCGCCAACAAGCCGGTGACGAAGCGCGACGATCTGGTGGGGCAAAGAATCCGGGTGCAGCAATCGGAGGTGTACATCGAGATGGTCAAGCTGCTGGGTGCCACCCCGGTGGTCGTGCCCTACAAGGAAGTGCTCGACGGATTCCAGAAGGGAACGATCGACTGCGCCGAAGGCAACATGGCCTCGTACGAGGCCACCGGGCACTACAAGGTGGCCAAGTACATGCTGCTGGACAGCCACATGATTTCTCCCGAGGCACTGGTTGTCTCCAGCAAGCTGTGGAACCGGCTCAGCGCCGAGGAGCGCACCGTGTTCCAGAAGGCCGGTAAAAAATCGGCGGTCCTGATGCGCGAGCTGTGGGAGAAGCGAAGCATCGCGGCGCGTGCCGCGGTGGCCAAGGACGGCGTCCAGTTTGCCAACGTGCAGGACTTTTCTCCCTACATCCGGAAGATGTCGCCGCTCTACACCAAGTACATGACCGACCCGGCCACCCGGGCCGAATTGTTCGCCATCGTCGGGAACCAGTAAGCGCTCCCGGCCCCGTTCAGGCCGAGGCCGGCTCGACGAGGCGGATGCCCACGTCGCCCTCGCGCTCGAGCTGCGCCACCAGGCCCACCTCCCAGTCCAGGTACTGCTTGAAGCCGGCGTCGCGCCTGGCAAGGTCGGCGTGTGCGTAGGGGCTGTACCCATGGTCGTCGTCGCCCGTCAGCACGCCCTCGGGCCCGCTGCCCGTGGGCAGGCGCGCAGCAGCCCACGCCTGCGTGCCGCCCGCCAGCGCGTGGACCTCGCGGCCGATGCGCGCACCCAGCTCCGCCGCCACGATGCGCGCGAGCACGCCGTCCGACGAGGTGAGCACGATGCACTGCGATGCGGGCAGATCGGTGATGAATTCCTGCAGCCGGTCGGGCACCGAGAAGCGCGCGCCCGCGACATGCCGGCGCTCGTAAGCCGACCGGCGTTCCACGTCGAACACCACCGCCGTGCCGGCCTCGAGGGCGGCGGCGGCTTCGCGCGGCGCGATCTCCGGCGCGCCCGCGCGCAGCTGCAGCACGCGCACGAGTTCGGGGCCGAGCACCAGCACCGGCAAGGCCGGCGGTGAAAGCACAAACACCTCGTGGCCGCCCAGCTGCGCGAGCCATGCGCCGGTGGTCAGCGCGCGCACGCCATCCCAGTCGGCCAGCACGATGCGGGCGCGGCGGGTGCCCACGTATTCGTCGGTGGCCTGCACCAGCTGGCCGCCGGGCGCCCAGCGCCAGCCTTCGAGATGGCCGGCCTCGTATTCCTGGCGCGTGCGCACGTCGAAGCGGTAGAGCGAGCGCTCGCCGGCCTCGGCTTCGAAGTGCGCCAAGGTGGCTGTGTCGATGCGGCGCACGCCTGCGCGCGCCGCCACGCTCTCGGCACGGGCGCGGGCCTCCTGCCGCGCGCGCTCGTCCGGCTCGGGCAGCGGCGCCGCGCGGCCGTGGCTGAGCTTGCGGCCCGCCAGCAGCCAGGCCATGGTGCCGTCCTTGAGCGAGACCACCGGGTTGGGAATGCCCGCGTCGATGAGCGTCTGCGCGCCCACGATGCTGCGCGTGCGCCCGGCGCAGTTGACCACCACCAGCGTCTCGGGCCGGGGCGCGAGCGCCTGGATGCGGTAGACCAGCTCGGCACCCGGCAGGCTGTGGGCGAACGGCAGGCTGAAGTCGGCAAACTCCTCCGGCGTGCGGCTATCGACCACCACGATGTCGTCGCCGCGCACCACGCGCTCGTGCAGTTCGTCGACCGAGATCCAGGGTGTGTGCTTGCGGTGTTCGATGACTTCGCCGAAGGCCTTGCTCGGCACGTTGCTGCCGCTGAAGAGTTCGTAGCCCGCGGCAGCCCAGCCTTGCGTGCCGCCGGCCAGCACCGACACGTTGCGCCAGCCCAGGCGCACGAGCTTGGCGGCCGCCTGGTGCGCGAGCGATTCGTCGGCATCGGCCAGCACGATGCGGGTGCTGCGGCGCGGCACGAGGCGGTCGATCAGCACTTCCAGCCGCCACAGCGGCGTCGAGGCCGCAAGCAGGATGTGGCTGCGCACGAAGACGCCGGCCTCGCGCACGTCGAGCAGCGCGATCTCCTCGCCGTCGGACAAGGCGGCCTTCAGTGCCTGCGGCGTGATCGCCGGATGGCGGATGTTCTTCGGCGCCGCGAATTGGCGATAGCTACCGCCCTCCATACCTTCGAACACCACGCGCTTGTCGAGCAGCTCGAGCGCGCGGCCGTAGAAGTGCAGGTGGCGCCCGTCCTGGCCGCCGACCAGCTCGATGGTGTGCACGTCGTCGGCCAGCAGCACGACGGCGCTTCCGGCGACCACGTCGACGGTGCGCTGGTGCACCAGCGCATCGCGCGCGGGGTCGCCCGTCTTCTCGCGGCGGTAGAGCTCGTTGCGTTCGTTGCCCTCCACGCCGGCGATCACCGCCCAGGTCGTGTGGTCGTGCGGCGGCTGGGCCTTGCCTGCCAGCCCGGCCGACAGGTACAGCGCGAAGCCGCCGTCGGCGTCCTCGGCCAGCCGGTAGACCTGCGCGGGGTGCTCGGCATCGACCGGGAAGTGAGCGGCCGGAAACAGTGCGCGGCGCTGCCCCAGCCGGACCAACGCATCGGCCACCGGCTGCAGCGTGTCGTGGGAGGCGGCTGCGCCGGGAAGCAGCAGGCTTCGGACCTGCGCGAGGAAGGCTTCGACGGCGCGCGCGCGTTCACTGGCAACATCGTTTCCCGCGGTTTCGACAGACAGTTCGCTCAGGCTCATGGGGGGCTTTCAGGCAAGAGAAGAAATGAGGGCTGCGGACAGCCTACGCAGCAGGCCGCGCGCTCCCAACGAAGTTTTTCTTCTACGCATATCCGGTTTGCTTCGTTGGCCGGCGCCGGGCGCGCCTCTAGATTGCGCCGCCTGATGCAAATATTCTTCCTACCCCGCGTCCCACGTCGCGCCATGCTGCTGAGCGCGCTCGCATTTGCAGCCCTTCTTCACCCGTTCACCGCCGCCGCTGCCGACGAGGCGGCCGGATTCCCATCGAAACCGGTGCACATCGTGGTGCCCGTGGCCGCAGGCGGCAGCGCCGACAAGCTCACGCGCCTCATCGCCGAACGCCTGACCGAACGCTGGGGCCAGAACGTGGTGGTCGAGAACGTCGCGGGCGCCAGCGGCACCATCGGCGCCGCGCGCGTGGCCAAGGCCACGGCCGACGGCCACACGCTGCTGCAGCAGGGCGAGGGCCTGACGCTCAACGCCATTCTTTTCGAGCGCCTGCCCTACGACGGACAGAAGGCCTTCACGCCGGTGATCAAGGCGGTGGTCAATCCGCAGATCCTCGTGGTCAACCCGAAGACCGGCATCAACGACTTCCGCAGCTACCTGGCCCGCGCCAAGGCGCAGCCGCAGTCGATCAGCCTCGGCCTGCCGGGCAACGGCGGCATCGCGCATGTGGCGCACGAAATGATCGCGCAGGACACCGGCGCGCAGGTGAACTACATCCCCTACTCCGGCGGCGGCCCCGCCACCCTCGACGTGCTCGCGGGCCATGTGGACGCCACGCTGATCACGCTGGCCGCGGTGACCGACCATGTGCGTGCCGGCAAGCTGCGCGCGCTGGCCGTGACCACCGGCTACCGCTCGAGCGCCCTGCCCGACGTGCCGACCATGAGTGAAGCCGGCCTGCCCGGCTTTGCCGTGGAGAGCTGGCAGGGCTACTTCGCGCCGGCCGGCACGCCCGCCGCAGTGGCGGCAAAGATCAACCGCGACATCCAGGCCGTGATCTCCGCGCCGGAAACCCAGGCGAAGCTGGAGGACATGGGCTTCAAGGTCGCAGGCGGCACGCCTTCCGACATGGCGCGCACGCTGTCGGCCGAACGATTGCGCTACGCGAAGACCATCCAGACGGCGGGCATCACGCTGCGCTGACAACAATGAAAAAGGGCGTCCGGAGGATGATTCCGGACGCCCTTGGACGTTTTGTTGGTCGGTGTGAAAGGATTCGAACCTTCGACCCCTTGCACCCCATGCAAGTGCGCTACCAGGCTGCGCCACACACCGAAGCTCTCAATTATAGCCGGCTGAAATCACCGTCCGACGGTCAGCAGCTCACGAATTTCAAAAAGCTCGCGCCGCAGGTGCAGCAACTGCGACGGATCGACCGTGCGAGGCGCGGCCTTGGGCTCGGCCTCGGAGCCAGTCTTGTCTTCTTCCTGGTGGATGGCCGCGTCGAATTCTTCCTGGTCGATCTCGACGGCCTCCATGCCCTCGAGCGGCACCACGCCGGCCTTGCGCCGGTCGCGTTCACCCTGCACGAGTTCTTGCAGTTTGTTGCGCGCGCCGCTGATGGTGAAGCCCTGGTCGTAGAGCAGGTCGCGGATGCGGCGGATCATGAGCACCTCATGGTGCTGGTAGTAGCGCCGGTTGCCGCGCCGCTTCATGGGCCGCAGTTGCGTGAACTCCTGCTCCCAATAGCGCAGCACGTGCGGCTTGACGCCGCAAAGCTCGCCCACCTCACCAATGGTGAAGTAGCGTTTGACGGGAATGGGCGGGAGCGTTTTCTCCATTGAAATCAAGACCGTGCGCGGGAAACCTTAGAGATTACTCTACGCACGCGCCGGGCACCAAGCACTTATTCGGCGCCCAGGCTCCACTCGACCTCGGAAGTGCCGCTCTGCTCGATGCTTCCGTGGATTTGTTCCTTGAGCTTGGCGCTCGCATGGAAGGTGGCGACGCGGCGCTCGCCGATGGGAATGGCCTCGCCGGTGCGCGGGTTGCGGCCCGGCCGCGGCGCCTTCACGCGGATCTGGAAGTTGCCGAAGCCCGAGATCTTGACGTCGGTACCCTCGATCAGGCTGTTGGCGATGAGGTCGAAAAACGCCTCGACCATGTCCTTGGATTCGCGCTTGTTGAGGCCGATCTGCTCGAACAGCAGGTCGGCCAGGTGCGCCTTGGTGAGTGCGGGCGTTTCGAGGGCTTCGAGCGTGAATTCCGCGGCGTTCATTCTCATCAACCTCTCAGGCGTGCGCCGAGTCTGGCGCTCAGTTGTTCGACGATGGCGCGCACGGCCGGTTCCACCTGCTCGTCGGTCAGCGTGGCGCTGTCGTCCTGGAAGCTCAGGCGCACCGCCATGCTCTTTTCTCCCTGCGCCAAGCCGCCGGATGCCGGCGCCGCGCCGTCGCGCGCGGGTTGCGGACGGTAGATGTCGAACAGCGTGGCGTCGCGCAGCAGCCCCTGCCCCGCTGCCGCCGATTGGATGGCCTGCATCAACGCATTGTGCGTGACGGCTTCGGCCACCACCACCGCAATGTCGCGCTCCACGGCCTGGTGCTTGGGCACCGGCCGCGCCACCGGCACGGGGCGCGCGGCGACGGCGTCGAGGTCGAGCTCGAACAGCACCGGCGCCAGTGCGAAGTCCCACTTCTGGCGCCAGCGCGGATGCAGTTCGCCAATGAAGCCGATGGCCTTGCCATCGACCAGCACGCGCGCCGAGCGGCCGGGGTGCAGGGCCGGGTGCTCGGCCGGCTCGAAGCTGGCCACCCGCGGTGCGAGCAGCGCTTCGACGTCGCCCTTGGCATCGTAGAAGTCGACGCGCTGCGGCTTGCCGTCCCAGCGCGCTTCTTCCGCATCGCCCCAGGCGAGGCCGGCCACGCGCATGGGCTGGTCGACGCCGCGCACGGTGCTGTCGGTGGTGGCCACGCTGTCGTCGCGCATGAACACGCGGCCCACTTCGAACACGCGCACGCGCGGCGCCTTGCGATCGAGGTTGAACTTGAGCACCTGCAGCAGCGAGCCCAGCAAGGACGAGCGCATCACGCTCATCTGGCTGGCAATGGGGTTGAGGAGCTTCACCGGATTGGCATTGCCGGCCAGGTCCTGCTCCCAGTGCGCCTCGACAAAACTGAAGTTGATGGTTTCCTGGTAGCCGAGCGCAGCCAGGCTGCGGCGCACCGCGAAGCGGCTGCGCCGGGACTCGGGCCGCACGCGCGCGGTAATGGGGGCGAGCGGCGCATTGGTCGGCAGGTTGTTGAAGCCGATCAGGCGCGCAACCTCTTCGATCAGGTCTTCCTCGATCAAGAGGTCGAAGCGGTGCGGCGGCGGCGTGACGGTCAAGGTGCCCTCGCCTTCGCGCAGCGCAAAGCCGAGGCGGCGCAGCGCATCGGCGCATTGCGCCTGCGTGAGCGGCATGCCGATGACGCGCGCGGCACGCGCCACGCGCAGCGTGACGGGCATGGCCTCGGGCACGTTCAGGATCTTGTCGTCCATGGCGCCGGCCTGGCCGCCGCAGATCTCGATGATGAGCTGCGTGATGCGCTCGATGATTTCCACCGTGCGGCTCGGATCGACGCCGCGCTCGTAGCGGTGCCCCGCATCGGTCGAGAAGTTGAAGCGGCGCGAGCGGCCCTGGACCGCTTCGGGCCACCAGAACGCGGCCTCCACGTAGATGTTGCGCGTGTCGTCGGACACCGAGGTGGCATCGCCGCCCATGATGCCGGCGAGCGATTCGACCGCCTGGTCGTCGGCGATCACGCCGACCTTGTCGTCCACGCCGATGGTGTTGCCGTTCAGCAGCTTGAGCTGCTCGCCCGCCTTGCCCCAGCGCACCGTGAGGCCGCCGTGGATCTTGTCGAGGTCGAAGATGTGGCTGGGCTGGCCGTACTCGAACATGACGTAGTTCGAGATGTCGACCAGCGGCGTCACGCTGCGCTGGCCGCAGCGCGCGAGCCGATCGACCATCCACGCGGGCGTGGCCACCTGGGTGTTCACGCCGCGCACGATGCGGCCCGAAAAACGGCCGCAGAGCTCGGGCGCCTCCACCTTGACCGGCAGCACGTCGGCAAACGACGCGGCCACCGGCGCAATGGCGGGCGTCTTGAGCGGCGCACCGGTGAGTGCCGAGAGCTCGCGCGCCACGCCGTACACGCTCAGGCCGTGCGCGAGGTTGGGCGTGAGCTTGAGCGTGAGCAGCGCGTCGTCGAGCTTGAGCACGTCGCGCACATCGGCGCCAATGGGTGCGTCGGCATCGAGCTCGAGCAGGCCGCCGTGGTCTTCGCTGAGCTTGAGCTCGCGCGCCGAGCACAGCATGCCCTGGCTCTCGACACCGCGCAGCTTGCCGAGCTTGATGAGAAAGGGCTTGCCGTCTTCACCGGGCGGCAGTTCGGCGCCGACCAGTGCGCAGGGCACCTTGATGCCGACGCGCGCATTGGGCGCGCCGCACACGATGTTGAGCAAGGCACCCTGCCCCGCGTCGACCTGGCACACACGCAGGCGGTCGGCATTGGGATGCTGCACGGCTTCCTTGATTTCGCCGACCACGATGCGGCTGAAGGGCGGCGCCACGGGGCGGCGCTCTTCGACCTCGAAGCCGCCCATGGTGAGCGTTTCGGCCAGTTCGGCGCTGCCAAGGGGCGGATTGCAGAACTCGCGCAGCCAGGATTCCGGGAATTGCATCTCTTCGATCTCGTATTCGTATTTGTTTCTATGGACGGGTGCTTACTGGAACTGCGAGAGAAAGCGCAAGTCGCCGTCGAAGAACAGCCGCAGGTCGTTCACGCCGTAGCGCAGCATGGTGAGCCGGTCGGGGCCCATGCCAAAGGCAAAGCCGATGTAGCGCTCGGGGTCCAGCCCCATGTTGCGCACCACGTTCGGATGCACCTGGCCCGAACCCGCCACTTCGAGCCAGCGGCCGGCCAGCGGGCCGCTCGCAAACTGGATGTCGATCTCGGCGCTGGGCTCGGTGAACGGGAAGAAGCTCGGGCGGAAGCGCAGCACGAGGTCCTCGCTCTCGAAGAAGGTGCGGCAGAAGTCGGTGAACACCACCTTCAGGTCCTTGAAGCTCACGTTCTCGCCGAGCCACAGGCCTTCGCACTGGTGGAACATCGGCGAGTGCGTGGCGTCGCTGTCGACGCGGTAGGTACGGCCCGGCGCAATCACGCGGATCTCGGGCGCCTTGACGGTGCCGGTGGCATCGGCCGCGGCCGCAGCGAATTCGGCGGCGTACTTCTTGATGTGCTGATGCGCATAGCGCACCTGCATCGGGCTGGTGTGCGGACGCAGGTTGTACGGAATGCCGTCGTCGCCGTTGAGGTCGACGTAGAAGGTGTCCTGCATCGAACGCGCCGGGTGGTTCGGCGGGTTGTTGAGCGAGGTGAAGCTGTGCCAGTCGCTCTCGATCTCGGGGCCGTCGGCCACGTCGAAGCCCATGCTCGAGAAGATCTCCTCGATGCGCTCCAGCGTGCGGCTCACGGGATGCAGGCCGCCCGGAATGCGGCGGCGTCCGGGCAGGCTCACGTCGAGCGCCTCGGCGCGCAGCTGCAGCGAAAGCTCTTCGTCGGCGAGCTGCTGGCGGCGGTCGGTCAGCGCGGCTTCGATCGCCTGCTTGGCCACGTTGATGGCGGCGCCGCGCGACTTCTTCTCGTCGACGCTGAGCGCGGCCATGCCCTTCATCAGCTCGGTGATGCGGCCCGACTTGCCGAGGAACTGGGCCTTGGCGTTTTCGAGCTCGGCGGGCGTTTTCGCTTCGGCGAAGGCGGCGCGGGCGGTGGCGACAAGGGAGTCCAACTCGTTCATAGCAACAAAATTAGGCGGGGAAATAAAAAAAGAGCTGGAGCCTTTTCAAGCGCCAGCCCTTGTGCCGTGGGCGCAGGAAGCCGCCCGAAGGCGGCACTCCTGCTGTGCAGAATCAAGCAGCCAGCTTGGCCTTGACCTGCTCCACGATGCCGGCAAAAGCGGCCTTGTCGTGCACTGCGATGTCCGCAAGCATCTTGCGGTCGATCTCGATCCCGGCCTTGCGGATGCCGTTGGCGAACTGGCTGTAGGTCAGGCCCAGTTCGCGCGAGGCGGCGTTGATACGCGCGATCCACAGTTGACGGAAAACGCGCTTCTTGGTGCGGCGGTCACGGTAGGCGTATTGCCCAGCCTTCATCACCGCCTGTTTGGCGATGCGGAAGACATTACCGCGGCGACCGCGGAAACCCTTGGCGAGTGCGAGAACTTTCTTGTGGCGGGCGCGAGCCGTTACACCACGTTTGACGCGAGGCATGTGTGTACTCCTTGTTCGTCTGAGTTAAATGCCACGGCCGGGCAGCATGGCGGCGACAGAAACCATGTTGGTCTCATGCACTGCGACTGCACCACGCAGGTGACGCTTGTTCTTGGTGGTCTTCTTCGTCAAGATGTGACGCTTGAAGGCTTGACCGCGCTTGACGGTGCCACCGGGACGAACGCGGAAACGTTTTTTCGCGCTGCTCTTGGTCTTCATTTTGGGCATGTGAATGCTCCTTTAGTTTGTGCTCGTGAGGCGCCGCGGATACTCCACGGACTTGTTGGCCCCGAGACACTTCTTTATCCCGCCACTGCCTGCCCTTCTTGCGAAGCGCCGGCAGCGGCGAAATTCTTCATCAAACCCTGCTATCTCTACCCGCTGCCGTGGCAGCCTTTTCAGGCCGCCGCGGGCGCCGAAGCTTCCGAAGAAGCCGGCTTTGCGGCACCACCGCCGCCGCCCGGCTTCTTGCGGCCCGGCGCGATCATCATGATCATCTGCCGGCCTTCGAGCTTCGGAAACTGCTCCACGACGATCAGGTCGCCCAGCTCATCGCGGATCCGCTGCAGCAGCGCCAGGCCGAGTTCCTGGTGCGTGATCTCGCGGCCACGGAAGCGCAGCGTGATCTTGCATTTGTCGCCCTCTTCAAGAAAGCGCTTGATGTTGCGCATCTTGATGTTGTAGTCGCCGTCGTCGGTACCGGGGCGGAACTTGATTTCCTTGACCTCGATGACCTTCTGCTTCGACTTGGCCTCGGCCGCCTTCTTCTGCTCGTGGTACTTGAACTTGCCGTACTCGATCAGACGGCACACGGGCGGATTGGCCGCGGCAACGACCTCTACCAGATCCACGTCAGCCTCACCGGCGAGGCGCAAGGCCTCGGAGAGACTCATAACACCCAATGGCTCGTTTTCCGGGCCTACAAGGCGGACTTCCGGGGCCATGATTTCCCGGTTCAGGCGGTGTTGGCGTTCCTCGCGGTGGCGGCGGTCGCGAAATGCAGTAGCGATGGTCAGAATCCTTCAAAAATTGCTACAAAATCTGTAGCGGACGCCGGGTCAGTCCTCGCGGACAAGCGGCATGATTTGGACGAGAAGCACATATGAGGGTGCTTCCGGGACAAATCAACGCTTGTCAGCAACATCCTGGACGAGCCGTTGCACGAACGATTCGAGGGACATTGCACCGAGGTCTTGATTGCCCCGGGCGCGCACTGCGACGGCACCAGCTTCTCTCTCTTTGTCGCCTACGACAAGGATGTAGGGAAGCTTTTGCAACGAATGCTTGCGTATTTTATACGTAATCTTCTCGTTGTGCAGATCCAGCTGGACCCTAAGCCCTTGATTCTGCAGCGTTTTCGCCACTGAAGCGGCGTAGTCGGCCTGGCCTTCGCTGATGTTGAGCACCGCCACCTGCACCGGAGCGAGCCATGCGGGCAGCGCGCCGGCATGGTGTTCGATCAGCATGCCGATGAAGCGCTCGAGGCTGCCGACGATGGCGCGGTGCAGCATGACGGGATGGGCACGGCCGCTCGTTTCCGTGACGTACTCGCCGCCCAGGCGCTCGGCCGTGTTGAAGTCGACCTGCATCGTGCCGCATTGCCACTGGCGGCCCAGCGCGTCCTTCAGCGTGTATTCGATCTTGGGGCCGTAGAAGGCACCATCGCCGGGCGAGATGATGAAGTCGACGCCCGAACGGCGCAGCGCCTCCATCACCGCGTGCTCGGCCTTGTCCCAGAGCTCGTCGGAGCCCACGCGGTTGTCGGGGCGCGTGGCCACCTTGTAGAGGATTTCCGTGAAGCCGAAGTCGGCGTAGACCTTCTGCAGCTGCGCCGTGTAGGCCACGCATTCTTCGAGGATCTGGTCCTCCGTGCAGAAGATGTGGCCGTCGTCCTGCGTGAAGCCGCGCACGCGCATGATGCCGTGCAGCGCGCCGCTGGGCTCGTTGCGGTGGCACTGGCCGAACTCGCCGTAGCGCAGCGGCAGGTCGCGGTAGCTGCGCAGGTCGCTCTTGAAGATGAGCACGTGGCCCGGGCAGTTCATCGGCTTGAGCGCGTATTCGCGCTTTTCCGACTCCGTCGTGAACATGTTGTCGCGGTAGTTCTGCCAGTGGCCCGTTTTCTCCCACAGGCTCTTGTCGAGGATCTGCGGGCCCTTCACTTCCCAGTAGCCCGTGTCGCGGTAGATGCCGCGCATGTACTGCTCGACCGCCTGCCACAGGGCCCAGCCCTTGGGGTGCCAGAACACCACGCCCGGCGCCACTTCGTCGATGTGGAACAGGTCCAGCTCCTTGCCCAGCTTGCGGTGGTCGCGCTTCTCGGCTTCCTCGATGCGCTGGATGTACTGGTCGAGCTGCTTCTTGTCGGCCCAGGCCGTGCCGTAGATGCGCTGCAGCTGCTCGTTCTTGGCGTCGCCGCGCCAGTAGGCGCCGGCGAGCTTCGTGAGCTTGAAGACCTTCAGGAAGCGCGTGTTCGGCACGTGCGGGCCGCGGCACATGTCGACGTATTCCTGGTGGTAGTACAGGCCCATGGCCTGTTCGTCGGGCATGTCCTCGACTAGGCGCAGCTTGTAGTCCTCGCCGCGCGACTTGAAGACCTCGATGACCTCGGCGCGCGGCGTCATCTTCTTGACCACGTCGTAGTCCTGCGCAATGAGCTCGCGCATGCGCGCCTCGATGGCGGCCATGTCCTCGGGCGTGAAGGGGCGCTCGTAGGAGATGTCGTAGTAGAAGCCCTCCTCGATCACCGGGCCGATGACCATCTTGGCCGTCGGGTAGAGCTGCTTCACGGCGTGGCCAACCAGGTGGGCCGTCGAGTGGCGGATGATCTCCAGGCCCTCGTCGTCCCTGGGCGTGATGATCTGGAGCTTGGCGTCATGGTCGATGACGTCGCTGGCATCGACGAGCTTGCCGTCGACCTTGCCGGCCACCGTCATCTTGGCGAGCCCGGGTCCGATGGACTGGGCAACTTCGGCCACCGAAACCGGGCCGGGGAACTCGCGGCGCGAGTTGTCGGGGAGCGTGATCTGGATCATGGAAAACCTCGGGCGAAAAAACAAAAAGCGCGGTGACTGGCCGCGCTTTGCTTGGGATGAGAGCTGGCAGAAACCAGCGAGCGCGGGCTACCGGCCCTTTTCTTCGGAGACGAAGAAAAAGCCGCTGAATCCTTGCGGAGTAGTTCGCGGTGTCATAACCAAGGTGCCTTTCTCGCTCTTGTTGGGTGCAGAGGGCGCAATTCTATCCGCTGGCCGCCGAGCCCAAAAAAAAGCCCGGCGCTCGGCCGGGCTCGAAGGTGACAGCGAAATCGTTGTGCTGGCGGATTCAGCGGATCAGTGGAACTGCTCTTCCTCGGTCGAGCCGGTCAGCGCCGTGACGCTGGACTTGCCGCCCTGGATGACCGTGGTCACCTCGTCGAAGTAGCCGGTGCCGACTTCCTGCTGGTGCGACACGAAGGTGTAACCGCGATCGCGCGCCGCGAATTCGGGCTCCTGCACCTTCTCGACGTAGGCCGACATGCCGCGCTGCACGTAGTCTTGCGCCAGATCGAACATGTTGAACCACATCGAGTGGATGCCGGCCAGCGTGATGAACTGGTACTTGTAGCCCATGGCGCCGAGCTCCTTCTGGAACTTGGCAATGGTGGCGTCGTCGAGGTTCTTCTTCCAGTTGAAGGACGGCGAGCAGTTGTAGGCCAGCATCTTGCCGGGGTGCACCTTGTGGACCGCGTCGGCAAACCGCTTGGCAAACTCGAGGTCGGGCGTGCCGGTTTCGCACCACACCAGGTCAGCGTAGTGGGCGTAGGCAATGGCGCGGCTGATGGCCTGGTCAATGCCCTTCTTGGTCTTGTAGAAGCCTTCGGCGGTGCGTTCGCCGGTGAGGAAGGGCTTGTCGTTCTCGTCGTAGTCGCTGGTGATGAGGTCGGCGGCTTCGGCGTCGGTGCGGGCAATCACGAGCGTCGGCGTGCCGCAGACGTCGGCGGCCATGCGCGCGGCGATGAGCTTCTGCACGGCCTCGGTGGTGGGCACGAGCACCTTGCCGCCCATGTGGCCGCACTTCTTGACCGAGGCGAGCTGGTCTTCGAAGTGCACGCCGCCGGCGCCGGCCTTGATCATGGCCTTCATCAGCTCGAAGCCGTTCAGCACGCCGCCAAAGCCGGCTTCGGCGTCAGCGACGATGGGCGCGAAGTAGTCGACATAGCCCTTGTCGCCCGGGTTCACGTTCTTGGACCACTGGATTTCGTCCGCGCGGCGGAAGGTGTTGTTGATGCGCTCCACCACGGTCGGCACCGAGTCCACCGGGTACAGCGACTGGTCGGGGTACATCGACGAGTAGGTGTTGGCGTCCGCGGCAACCTGCCAGCCCGACAGGTAGATGGCCTTCACGCCGGCCTTCACCTGCTGCATGGCCTGGCCGCCCGTGAGCGCGCCGAGGCAATTGACGTAGGGCTCGTTGTTCACCAGCTCCCAGAGCTTCTCGGCGCCGCGGCGCGCAAGCGTGTGCTCGATGGGGAAGGAGCCGCGAAGGCGAACCACGTCGGCGGCGCTGTAGCCGCGCTTGATGCCCTTCCAGCGGGGATTGGTGGCCCATTCTTTCTCGAGGGCGGCAATTTGCTGTTCGCGGCTCAATTGTTCGGTGAGGGTCTGGGGCATGGTCACTCCGTGAGGTTGGTTGAAAGGATCGGGCGCTGCGGCCGTGGAGCTACTCTAAACCGAAGCCAGACTCTTATGTCTTATAGAAGACATATTCTTAGTCCAGCAAAATCAATCACTTACAAAGACATTTCTCCATGCAAAATTATTTTTCTCATATTGAGAAAAAATATTGCGCCGCAGCAGCCGCTCTTTTCGCAATGTGCAATCGACCTTTCAGGCGTGAAAACGAAGCGCCGCGCACGCCTCAGCTGGCAGCGGCATGGGCCATCCAGTCGCCGCTGTCGATCACCGCGCGCCCCTCGATGCGCGATGGATGGATCTCGTAGACCAGGCATTCGAAACGCTGCGCACCTGCTGCCACGATCAGGTGGCGGCGGATGTATTCGCCGGAGCCGTCGTCGGCGACGCCCTCGAGCCGGTCGAGCTCGGCCTCCACCTGGGGCGCGACGCGGTAGATCTCGCCGAAGACGCGCCGCTGCCCGCCGAGCACCGCGCCGGGGTAGGCGCCGAGGTCGTACAGCGTGGCGGCAATGCTTGCGTCGGCCACGTGGACCGGCACGGGCCGATAGCGCGCGATGTCGTTGCGCCCGCCGCGGCGCAGGGTGCCGTAGACGAAGACGTGGCGCTGCGCGCCTGCGTCCGGCGCGACATCGGGCCCGGGAGATTGGGGCATCATCGAATCCATCGTTCCAACAACAAGCCGTCCAGTCTATTGAACACCGCTGCTCCCGCCAGCCGCCTGCTGGCCTATGGTTGCCTGGCCCTGAGCATGTCGCTCGTCGGCGGCTACGTCGCCCTCTCCAAGCCGCTGGTGGCGGCCTTCCCGGTGCTGTTGCTCGCCTGGCTGCGCTTCGGCATCGCGGCGCTCGCCATGCCGCACTGGCTGCGGCGCGCTCCGGGCGAACCGCCGATGAGTGCACGCACGCGCGGGCTGGTCTTTCTCGAATCGTTCCTCGGCAACTTCCTGTTCTCGATCTGCATGCTGTTCGGCGTGAGCCTGACCAGCGCGGTGTCCGCCGGCGTGATCATGGCTTCGATCCCGGCGGCCGTGGCGGTGGCGAGCTGGCTCTTCCTGCGCGAGCGCATCACGGTGCGCATCGGCCTGGCCATAGGCTGCGCTGCGATCGGCATCGGCCTGCTGGCCCTGACGCCCGCGCATGCACCGGCAGCGGGCGACAACGGCGCCGCCGCGCCTTCGATGCCTTGGCTCGGCAATCTGCTCGTGTTCTGCGCGGTGCTGTGCGAAACCGCCTATGCGGTGATCGGCAAGTCGCTCACCGGCCGGCTCGGCCCCAAGCGGATCTCCTCGCTCATCAACCTCTGGGGCTTCGTGCTGTCGATGCCCTTCGGCATCTGGTTTGCGCTGCAGTTCGACTTCACGGCGGTGCGCCTCGGAACCTGGGCACTGCTCGTGGTCTATGCGCTGGCCGCGAGCATCTGGACCGTGTGGCTCTGGATGACCGGATTGCGCCATGTGCCCGCTGCGCAAGCGGGCGTGTTTGCCGTGATGCTGCCCGTGAGCGCGGCCCTCGTGGGCGTGCTGGTGCTCGGCGAAAGCCTCTCCGCGGCGCAGCTGCTTGCGTTCGCTCTTGCACTCGTTGGCGTGGTGCTGGCGACCTGGCCCGCGCGCCGAAGCTGAAAACCACGGGTTCTCCCCTCTGAAAAAACAACAACTCCCAATGAAAAAACCGCTTTTTCCCTTGGAAACGCGTTTTTTCTCCTTTAGCATCCGCAATGCCACTGGAGACGCAAGTTTTTCATTGGTGACTGTTTAACCAAAAAAGGAAATCAACCATGGCAACTGCAAAGAAGGCTCCGGCCAAGAAAGCTCCGGCAAAGAAGGCCGCTCCCGCAAAGAAGGCTGCGGCTCCTGCGAAGAAGGCCGCACCGGCCAAGAAGGCGGCTCCCGCAAAGAAGGCTGCTGCTCCTGCGAAGAAGGCTGCACCCGCGAAGAAGGCTCCTGCAAAGAAGGCCGCTCCCGCCAAGAAGCGCACGCCCAACGCTGCGTTCATGAAGGCCCTGACCCCCAGCCCGGCACTCGCCGCCGTTGTGGGCTCGACGCCTCTGCCACGCACCGCAGTCGTGAGCAAGCTGTGGGACTACATCAAGAAGAACAACCTGCAGGACAAGGCCAACAAGCGCAACATCAACGCCGACGCCAAGCTGAAGGAAATCTTCGGCAAGCCGCAAGTGTCGATGTTCGAACTGGCCGCGCTGATCGGCAAGCACGTCAAGTAAGCACCCGGGGGCCCCGCGCTCCCGCATCAGAAAGCCGGCTCATGCCGGCTTTTTTTTCGCCTGTGGCAAGCGCGCGCCGCGGCTCTCTTCAGCCCCGCGCCTGCGCCGCCCGAGTGATCGACGCGAGCGTGCCGCGCGTGGTGATCACCTCCGGGTCCAGCGGGATCTCGATCAGCGTGCCCGTATCGGCCGCCAGCGCGCGCAGCAGCGCGGCCTCGAACTGCGCGGTTTCGGTCACGCGCTCGGCCGCGTAGCCGTAGGCCCGCGCGAGGCCGCAGAAGTCGGGGTTGCGCAGCGCGGTGCCGCTTTCGCGCTCGGGGTACTCGCGCTCCCGGTGCATGCGGATGGTGCCGAACATGCCGTTGTTCAGCAGCACGATGATGCTCTTGCCTCCGTGCTGCGCAGCGCTCGCGAGCTCTTGCCCGGTCATCAGGAAATCGCCGTCGCCCGCGATCGTGAAGGCCACGCGCCCCGTTGTCAGGTTGGCCGCAATGCCCGCCGGCACGCCGTAGCCCATCGCGCCGCTGGTGGGTGCCAGCTGCGTCTTGTGGCCCTTTGCGAGGCCGTGGTAGCGGAAGTAGCGGTGCACCCAGCTCGCGAAGTTGCCGGCGCCGTTGGTGATGGCCGCGTCCGGCGGCAGGTGCTTTTGCAACAGCGCGACCACTGCGGCCATGTCGATGGGGCCGCGCGGCGTTTCGGCCGGCATGCCGGCGAGCGGCTGCGGCTCGAGGTTCGCCTCGTAGTCCGCATGGGCCTGCAACGTCCATTCTTCCCACGGCAGCGTGGGCGGTGCGCTCAGCACCTCGAGGCTGCGCGCGGCGGCGCTCATGCCGGCGTTGATGGCCAGGTCGGCCTGGTAGACGCGGTTGAGTTCCTCGGCACTGGCGTGGATGTGCACCAGCTTTTGTTGGGCCTTCGGCGCCTCGAGCAGCGTGTAGCCGCCGGTGGTCATCTCGCCAAGGCGCGGGCCGATGGCGAGGATCAGGTCCGCGTCCTTCACGCGCTGTGCGAGCTTCGGATTGATGGCGATGCCGACGTCGCCCGCATACAGCGGATGGTGGTTGTCGAAAGTGTCCTGGAAGCGGAAGGCATTGGCCACCGGCAGCCGCCAGTTCTCGGCAAAGCGCTGCAGCGCCTGCGCGGCCTGCGCCGTCCAGCCGCCGCCGCCCGCAATCACCAGCGGCCGCTCGGACTTCAGCAGCAGCTCGCGCAGCGTGCGCAGCGCGCCCGGGTCGCTCCAGGGCTGCACCGCCTCCACGCGCCTGAGCGGCCGCGCGGTGGTCTGTGTGCGCAGCATGTCCTCGGGCAGCACCAGCACCACCGGCCCCGGACGGCCGTTCATCGCGGTGGCGAAGGCGCGCGCCACGTATTCGGGAATGCGGTCGGCGTCGTCGATGCGCTCCACGCGCTTGGCAAAGCCCTTGGTGCAGGGTCCGAAGAAGCTGCCGTAGTCGACCTCCTGGAAAGCCTCGCGGTCGCGGAAGTCGCTGCCGACGTCGCCGACGAACAGCACCATCGGCGTCGAATCCTGGAACGCTGTGTGCACGCCGATCGATGCGTTGGTGGCGCCCGGCCCGCGCGTCACGAAGCACACGCCCGGGCGCCCCGTGAGCTTGCCGTGCGCCTCGGCCATGAAGGCCGCGCCGCCCTCCTGCCGGTTGACGATGAAGCGGGCCCGCTCGCGGTAGGCATGAAAGCCGTCCAGCACCGCCAGGAAGCTCTCGCCGGGTACGCCGAACGCGATCTCCATGTCCTGCTCGACCAGGCATTCGACGATCAGGTGGCCGGCGGGTTGTGATGTACTCATGGGAAGTCGAACCTCAGCTGCAATGTCTCCGGCAATTATGTGCGCCCGCCTCCAACGCCTTGCGTTAATTCACCAATTGGTTAAATTCGCGCCATGAAGGCCCCCAAGGATTCCTCGCCCGAAACGGCCGAGCCGCGTTCGCGCGATGCCGACCGCTCGCAACTCGCCATCCTTGCGTCGGCGCGCGACGAGTTTGCCCAGCGGGGACTCGCCGGCGCACGCATGGACAGCATCGCCGAGCGCGCAGGCCTGAACAAGCGCCTCATCTACTACTACTTCGGCAGCAAGGACGACCTGTTCCTGGCGGTGCTCGAGCGCACCTACGCCGACATCCGCGAGGCCGAGCAGCGGCTGCACCTGGACGAGATCGACCCGGTCGAGGCGATCCGCCAGCTGGTCTCCTTCACCTGGCACTACTACCTGGAGCACCCCGAGTTCATCACGCTGCTGAACAGCGAGAACCTGCATTGCGCGGCGCACCTCAAGCGCTCCGAACGCATCCAGGAGATGAACTCGCCGCTGGTGCAGCTGCTGGACACGGTGCTCGAGCGCGGCCGGCGCGACAAGCTGTTCCGCGCCGGCGTGGACCCGGTGCAGCTGTACATCTCGATCGCGTCGCTGTGCTACTTCTATCTCTCGAACAACCACACGCTCTCGGCGATCTTCGGCCGTGACCTGCGCGCGCCCAAGGCCATGGCCCAGCGCCTGTCGCACATGACCGACCTCGTGCTGGGCTACGTGCTGCACTGAGCCCGCGGGCCCCTGCGGCCTCTCCAGACCTCCTTCGGGTATTCACTAGGCAGCGGCGGTTGACGCTGCGGCGCAGCCCTTCCTAAAATCGCTAATTCACTTATTGGTGAATTGATCGATTCAAGACAGCGGCCCCACCGCGCGGAGACAACCGACCATGAAGCAACTCGCACGCACCACCGCCCTTGCGGCGCTCACCTGCCTGGGCGCACTGCTGCCCGGCCTCGCATCCGCGCAGAACGGCTATCCCAGCAAGCCGATCCGCGTGATCGTGCCGTTTGCGGCTGGCAGCACCACCGACATCATTGCCCGCGCCATTGCCGACAAGATGAGCCAGAGCATGGGCCAGACGCTGGTCATCGACAACCGCGGCGGCGCGAGCGGCACCATCGGCCAGCAGGCAGTGGCCACGGCCGCGCCGGACGGCTACACGGTCATGATCCACTCGTCGTCGCACACGGTGAGCCCCTCCACCTTCGCCAAGCTGCCGTTCGACACGGTGGGCGACTTCGCCGGCATCACGCCGATCTCGTCGCTGCCCAACGCGCTGGTGATCTCGCCGGCGAAGAACATCAAGACGCTGCCGCAGCTTCTGGCCGCCGCACGCGCCAAGCCCGGGAGCATGAACTTCGCATCGGCCGGCCAGGGCAGCGCCACGCACCTGAACGCCGAGAAGTTCAAGATGGCCGCGAAGATAGACGCAACCAACATTCCCTTCAAGGGATCGGGCGAGGCCGTCACCGAGGTGCTCTCGGGCCGCGTCGACTACTACTTCTCGCCCATCGCGCCGGTGATCGGCCAGATCAAGGAGGGCCAGCTGCTCGCGCTCGCCGTCGGCTCGCCCAAGCGCGCCGCCGCCCTGCCCGACGTGCCCACCACCAGCGAGGCCGGCGTGCCCGGCTCGGAGTTCAATTTCTGGATCGGGATGATGGCGCCGGCCAAGACGCCGCGCGACATCGTCCACCGCCTGCACGACGAAGTGGCAAAGGCGCTGGCCACGCCCGAGGTGAAGGAGCGCTTTCTCAAGCTGGGCGCCGATGCCTGGACGCTCAAGCCCGAGCAGTTCGACGCCTACATCAAGGACGAGATCGCGAGCAATGCCCAGCTCGTGAAGGCCGCGGGCCTGTCGGTCCAGCAGTAGCAAGCCTCCGTCGACAAGCCCCGGGTCGTCTTCATGCTCCGCAAGCTCCTGCTTTCTCCGGCCCTGCGCCCGTTCCTCTTGATCCTGCTGCTGCTGGTGCTGTGGGACGTGGCGATCCGGCTCTTCAGGATTCCGGCCTACCTGATTCCACCGCCGTGGGAAGTGGTGAAGCAGCTCGTGGCCGAATGGCCGCGCCTGTTGGCCGAGAGCTGGAAGACCACGCTCGCCACGCTCGGCGGCTTCGGCCTGACGATCTTGATCGGCATACCGATTGCGATGGTCATCGCCTACTCGCGGCTGGTCGAGTCGTACGTGTACCCGCTGCTGGTGTTCTCGCAGAGCATTCCCAAGGTGGCGATTGCGCCTCTCTTCGTGGTGTGGTTCGGCTTCGGCATCTTTCCGAAGGTGATCAGTGCGTTCCTGCTGGGTTTCTTTCCGGTGGTGGTGTCGACGGTGATGGGCTTCAAGTCGGTCGAGCCCGACATGCTCGACCTGGCCCGCTCGATGGGCGCGAGCCGGCTGCAGACCTTCTTCAAGATCAGCCTGCCGCAGGCCATGCCCGCGATCTTCAGCGGCCTGAAGGTGTCGGTGACGCTGGCCGTGGTGGGTGCGGTGGTCGGCGAGTTCGTCGGCTCCAACTCGGGCATCGGCTACGTGCTGCAGGTGGCCAACGGCAACTTCGACCTGCCCCTGATGTTTGCCGCGCTCGTGGTGCTGTCGAGCATCGGCGTGATTCTTTTCGTCGCGGTCGACATCGTCGAGCGCGTGATGATTCCGTGGCATGCCTCGCAGCGCCACGCGAACTGAGTTCCTTTCTTCGTCATACCCAGAAAACTCCAGGAGACAACGTCATGAAGAAACTGCTTCCCTCGCTGCTCGCCATCTCGGTCCTTGCCGCGCTCGCCAGCTTTGCCATCGCTCCCGCACATGCGCAGGCCGACAAGCCCAAGGACAAGGTCACGCTGATGCTCAACTGGTACCTGTACAGCGAGCATGCGCCCTTCTTCCTCGGCAGGGAAAAGGGCTTCTACGCCGACGAGGGCATCGAGCTGGAGATCCAGGAAGGCCGCGGCTCCGCCGTCACGGCGCAGGCGGTGGCCGCGAAGTCGGCGACCTTCGGCTACATCGACGTCACGACCATGATCAAGGCCGCCGCCAAGGGCGCGCCGCTGAAGTCGACCGGCGTGCTGTTCCAGGTGAGCCCGATGTCGGTCATGGGCTTCAGCGAGAAGAACATCAAGGCGCCCAAGGACATCATCGGCAAGACCGTGGCCGTCACGCCGGGCGACTCGATGTCGCAGATGTGGCCTCTTTTCCTCAAGGTCAACAACATCAAGCCCGAGCAGGTGAAGATCGTCTCGGGCGATGGCCAGACCAAGCTCAATGCGGTGATCAACGGCCAGGCCGACCTGCTGCTGGGCTACGTGATGGACCAGGCCATCAAGCTGCAGGACGCCACCGGCAAGCCCGTGACGCCGATCCGCTTTGCCGACTCGGGCGTGAACCAGATCAGCTCCGGCATCATCGCCAACAAGAACCTGCTGGCCGAGAACCCCGACCTCGTGAAGCGCTTCATGCGCGCATCGACCAAGGCCGCCGAAGCCGCCGAGAAGAGCCCCGAAGCCGCGGTCGACGCCATGCTCAAGGCCAACCCGAAGGCCGGCGTGCGCGACACGCTGATCGTGGGCATGAAGCAGAGCGTGGCGCTCTACCACACGAAGGAAACGGCCAACCAGCGCCCGTTCCGCGTGGCGATGAAGAACGTGAACGACTCGCTCGACCTGCTGGTGCAGTACGGCGGCATGGACGCCTCGACGCGCGGCAAGCCGGAAGACTACGTCACCCTCGACTTTCTCCCGAACTGATCTTTCGTCCGCGCGCCCGCTCGCTGTTGCCACCCCTCACGCACTCCATGTCCCAAGCCAACCTGATCGAAGCGCGCGGCGTCGCCAAAACCTACCAGAGCAAGGACGGCCCGGTCGAGTCGCTGAAGCCGCTCGACTTTGCCATCCGTGAAGGCGAGTTCGTCTCGGTCGTCGGCCCTTCGGGCTGCGGCAAGAGCACGCTGCTCAAGATGGTGGCCGGCCTGCTGCCGATCAGCGGCGGCGAGCTCACGCTGGCGGGCAAGCCGATCAAGGGGCCGCAGAAGGACGTGGGCATCGTGTTCCAGAGCGCGGTGCTGCTGCCCTGGCGCAGTGTGCAGGACAACATCCTGCTGCAGGCCGAGATGCGCCACCTGCCCAAGGCCGCCTCCGAGGCCCGGGCGCGCGAGCTGATGGAGATGGCGGGCCTCAAGGGCTTCGAGGGCAAGTACCCCTGGCAGCTTTCGGGCGGCATGCAGCAGCGCGCGTCGATCTGCCGCGCGCTGCTGCACGACCCCTCGGTGCTGCTGATGGACGAACCCTTCGGCGCGCTCGACGCGATGACGCGCGAGAAGATGAACCTGGAGCTGCAGCGCATCTGGATGGCCTCCAGGAAAACCGTGATGCTGATCACGCACAGCATCCCCGAGGCGATCTTTCTCTCGGACCGCGTGATCGTGATGAGCGAGCGCCCCGGCTCGATCGCCGCGGTCTACGACATCGACCTGCCGCGCCCGCGCACGCTCGACGTCATGGCCTCGGCCGAGTTCGGCGCCTACACCAAAGAGGTGCGCGCGCACTTTTTCTCGCAGGGTATCCTGGACCACTGAGCCGCACCCATGGACGCGCCCCGTTTCCACGTCGAGGAGATCCGGTTTGCCGAGCGCGACGTCGCGCTCAGGCTGCCGTTCCGCTTTGGCGCCGCCACCGTCACGGCCTGCCCGCAGGTCTACGTGCGGGCGCGCATCCGCTTCGAGAACGGCCGAACGGCCGAGGGTTGCGCAGCCGAGATGATGGTGCCCAAGTGGTTCGACAAGAACCCGGCGCTCACCAACGAGCAGAACTTCGAGCAGCTTCGCTTTGCGCTGCGCGATGCGCGCGAAGCCTATCTGGCCGAGGACGAAGCGCAGACCGCCTGGACGCACTTCGCATCGAACTACGCCGCGCTGCAGGCCCGCGCGAAAGCCAAGGGCCTGCAGGCGCTGGTGGCGAGCTACGGCCCCGCGCTGATCGACCGCGCGCTGATGGATGCGCTGTGCCTGCACACGGGCCAGAGCTTTGCCGCGGCGATGAGCGCCAACCTGTGCGGCATTGATGTTGCCGGCAGCGGGCTGGCCGACGATCTCGCGGGCTTCGGCATGTCCGGCTTCCTGGCCGGCCGATCGCCGCGCAAGAGCATCGCGGCGCGCCACACGGTCGGCCTGGCCGATGCCATCGACGACAGCGACCCGCTGCCCGATGCGCCGGCCGACGGCCTGCCCACCACGCTGGCCGCGGCGGTGCAACGCTACGGGCTCACGCATTTCAAGCTCAAGCTCTGCGGCCACACGGCGCAGGACATCGCGCGCCTGGAACGCATCGCCCGCGTGATCGACGGCCACGCGCAGCTTGTGACGCTCGACGGCAACGAGCAGTACGCCGATGCCGGCGACTTCGCCGTCTTCCTCGACCGCATGCTGTCGACGCCCGTGCTGTGGAGGCTCGCGCAGAAGACGGCCTTCGTCGAACAGCCGATCCGCCGCGACGCCGCCCTGCGGCGCGACGTGGCGGCGCTGGGCAAGCGCATTCCCCTGCTCATCGATGAATCCGACGCCATGCTCGATGCCTTCGTGCAGGCCCGTGCGCTGGGCTACACCGGCGTGTCGAGCAAGAGCTGCAAGGGCTTCTACAAGTCGGTGGTCAATGCGGCGCGCTGCGTGCACTGGAATGCTTCTGAGAAAGCGGACCGCTATTTCCTGTCCGGCGAAGACCTGACCATGCAGGCCGGCATCGGCGTGCAGCAGGACCTCGCGCTGGTCGGCTGGCTCGGCCTCTCGCATGTCGAGCGCAACGGACACCATTACGTCAACGGCCTTGCGGCCGTGCCCGAGGCGGAGCAGCAGGCCTTGCTGAAGCTGCATCCCGGCCTCTACGAACCGAGCGACGGCGCCGTGCGCCTCGCCATCTGCGGCGGACAGCTAGCCCTGTCGCCGCTCGCCACCGCGCCCGGCTTTGCCACCGGCAAGCCCGGCGCCGGCATCTCGTGGGACGCCATGCGTTCCGTCTATTGAAGCACCTCTCTCGCATCCCAAGGAAGAAAACGATGGCCACCCAACGACTCGGAATCATCATGCACGGCGTCACCGGCCGCATGGGCATGAACCAGCATTTGATCCGCTCCATCTGCGCGATCCGCGCCCAAGGCGGCGTCACGCTGTCGAACGGCGACAAGGTGATGCCCGACCCGATCCTCATCGGCCGCAACGCCGAGAAGATGGAAGCGCTCGCCAAGGCCCACAACATCGCGCGCTGGGGCACCGACCTGGACGCGGCGCTCGCCAACAACGACGACACGATCTTCTTCGACGCCGGCACCACGCAGATGCGCCCGACGCTGCTGGCCAAGGCGATCCGCGCCGGCAAGCATGTGTACTGCGAAAAGCCCATCGCCACCAATCTCAATGAGGCCGTCGAGATCGCGCGCCTGGCCGAAGGCTCGGGCCTGAAGCACGGCGCGGTGCAGGACAAGCTGTTCCTCCCGGGCCTGCGCAAGCTCGACATGCTGCGCCGCGCGGGCTTCTTCGGCCGCATGCTCAGCGTGCGCCTGGAGTTCGGCTACTGGGTGTTCGAGGGCGACCTGCAGCCGATCCAGCGTCCGAGCTGGAACTACCGCAAGGAAGACGGCGGCGGCATGATCCTGGACATGATGTGCCACTGGCGCTACGTGCTGGACAACCTGTTCGGCGAAGTGAAGTCTGTGTCGTGCATTGGCGCCACGCACATCCCCAGGCGCTGGGACGAAGCCGGCAAGCCGTATGAAGCCACCGCCGACGACGCGGCCTACGCCACCTGCGAGCTCACGGGCCACAACGGCGAGCCGGTGATCGCGCAGATCAACATGAGCTGGGCCACGCGCGTGCGCCGCGACGACCTCGTGACCTTCCACGTCGACGGCACCGACGGTTCGGCCGTGGCGGGCCTGTCGAGTTGCCGCGCCCAGTCGCGCGTGGCCACGCCGCGGCCGGTGTGGAACCCGGACGAGAAGCAGATGATGAATTTCTTCGACCAGTGGCAGGAGATTCCGGATTCGCAGGTCTACGACAACGGCTTCAAGATCCAGTGGGAGCACTTCATCCGCCACGTGGTGGAGAACGAGCCCTACAAGTGGACCTTGCCCGAAGGCGCCAAGGGCGTGCAATTGGTCGAGGCTGCGCTCGAATCGTGGAAGGACCGCCGCTGGGTCGACGTGCCTGCGCTGAAGGTCTGAAGAAGAAGCACAAGCCATGGCATTGACGCTGACCCTTCCCACCGCGAGCGGCGCGCTCGCGCCCTACGCCCTGCGCGGCATCGCGCCGGTGAAGCCCGATGCGGGCATCAAGTTCAACCGCATCGCCTACTCGGCCGCGCACGTGGTGGCCGACCCGCTGGCCGCGGTCGACCCCTGGCTGCAGGCCGCCGTCGACTGGGACGCGACCATCGCCTACCGTCGCCACCTGTTCTCGCTGGGCCTGGGCGTGGCCGAAGCCATGGACACCGCGCAGCGCGGCATGGGCCTGGACTGGCCGACCTCGCTCGAGCTGATCCGCCGCTCGCTCGATGCCGCGAAGGACGTGCCCGGCGCGCTGGTCGCCTCGGGCTGCGGCACCGACCACCTGAACCTCGACGAGGTCAAGAGCGTGGACGACGTGATCCGCGGCTACGAAGAGCAGATGGCGGCGATCGAGGCGCTCGGCGGCAAGCTGATCGTGATGGCGAGCCGTGCGCTCGCGCGCGTGGCCAGGAGCCCTGCCGACTACGAGCGCGTGTACGACCGCATCCTGTCGCAGGCCAGGCAGCCGGTGGTGCTGCACTGGCTGGGCGAGATGTTCGATCCGGCGCTGGCCGGCTACTGGGGCACGAAGGACACCGACGCCGCGATGGACACCGCGATCGGCATCATCGCGGCGCATCCCGACAAGGTCGACGGTATCAAGATCTCGCTGCTTGACAAGGACAAGGAAATCGCGATGCGCCGCCGCTTGCCAAAGGGCGTGCGCATGTACACGGGCGACGACTTCAACTATGCCGAGCTGATCGCCGGCGACGGCTTCGGCCGCGAGCCCACGCACGGCAAGAGCGACGCGCTGCTGGGCATCTTCGACGCCATCGCGCCGGCTGCGAGCGCGGCGCTGGGTGCGCTGGCCCAAGGCAATACGGAAAAATTCCACGCGATCCTCGGCCCGACGGTGCCGCTGTCGCGCCACATCTTTGCGGCGCCCACGCGCTTCTACAAGACCGGCGTGGTGTTCATGGCCTGGCTCAACGGCCACCAGAAGCACCTCACGATGGTGGGCGGCCAGCAGAGCACGCGTTCGCTGCAGCACTTCGCCGAGCTGTTCCGGCTGGCCGATGCGGCCAACCTGCTGGAGCAACCGGAGCTGGCGATGCGGCGCATGAAGACGCTGCTTGCGCTGCACGGCGTGGACAATTGATCGAAGCCATGCGCAACTTCTCGCAGAACCACGACTGGCTGTCGATCAACACCGCCACCATCCGCAAGCAACTGGGCGCCGAGGTGCCGCTCGACCGCATCATCGACCAGTGCGCCGAACGCGGCATCCGCGCGATCAGCCCCTGGCGCGACCAGGTGGCGGCCGTCGGGCTCGACAAGATCGCAAAGCAGCTGAAGGCGCATGGCATCGGCCTTTCGGGCTACTGCCGCGGCGGCTTCTTTCCGGCGGCGAATGCGGCGGGCCTCCAGGCCGCGCTCGACGACAACCGCCGCGCTATCGACGAGGCCAAGACGCTCGATGCGCCTTGCCTCGTGCTGGTGGTCGGCGCCCTGCCCGGCGCGCTCGAAGGCAAGCCCGCCTACAAGGACATCGCCCGCGCGCGCGGCGAGGTGCGCGACGGCATTGCCGCATCGCTCGAATACGCACGCGAAGTCGGCATGCCGCTGGCCATCGAGCCGCTGCATCCCATGCAGGCGGCCGACCGCGCCTGCATCAACACGCTCGAACACGCGCTCGACATCTGCGACGAGCTCGATGCGGGCAAGAGCGGCATGCTGGGTGTGGCGCTGGACATCTATCACGTGTGGTGGGATCCGAAGCTGCAGCAGCAGATCGCGCGCGCCGGCCGCGCGCGGCTGCTGGCGTACCACGTCTGCGACTGGCTCACGCCCACGCGCGACCTGCTCTCGGACCGCGGGATGATGGGCGACGGCGTGGTCGAGCTCAAGAAGATCCGCGGCTGGGTCGAGGACGCGGGCTTCGCGGGGTTCAGCGAAGTCGAGATCTTTTCGAATCTCGACTGGTGGCAGCGGGCCGGCAGCGAAACACTCGACGTGTGTATCGAACGGCACAGGCAAGCCGTCTAGCAAAAGTATTCGGAGCTTTTGTTCGGGCCTCGTGCCCAGGCCACCGGGTACTCCCCTCCGCGAATGTCCCCCGCCTTCGGCTCCTCCTTTATTTCGCTGCGGGGAGCACCCGATGCCCTGGGCACAAGGCACGCTCTGGGTGCACAGCTGATCAACGACCGCTCCGTATAACGCTCCCGCTGATGGGGTGCCTTGCGCAGCGAAATGAATGCGAAGGGACTTCTCGCTTCCTGGTCACGGCATCGAGTGCCAAGATTGATTTGCGAAGTCAATCTGAAACCTTTGGAAGGAGAAGCCCCATGAACGAGATTACCCGAGTCGGCATCGATC